>NZ_JAWRWI010000009.1:0-165528 GCF_046535585.1 Bacillus sp. SIMBA_005
CACTGTCAAAGAATACATTTATTATTATAACAACATTCGTATTCAAACGAAACTAAACAACCAATCACCGATAAACTGTCGGCAATTGGCTGTATAAAGGTGTTTTGATCCCTGTCTCAATAACGGGGGTCAGTCCCCGAGATTGGGTGTTTTTTGTGTGCTCAAACTACACAATTCCTGCTAGACTTTGCGCTTGCTTGTCTAAACTGCGGGCTGCTTCTCCTATATTGATAAATTCCTCGTTTGCCTGCTTCACAAGATCACGATTTGTAAACACCGTTGTTTTGGCCCGGCTCGTTCCGCTGCTGACCTTCTCTACTTCCGCATGAATCGCCTTTACATATTGATCTACTTTGACGATCGCTTCTTTTGAATTCGTTGCAAGCTTTCGAATTTCTGTCGCCACTACACTAAAGCCATTTCCATAGGAACCTGCGTGGGCTGCTTCGATCGCCGCATTTAATGCAAGGAGCTGGGTTTGTGAAGAAATGCTGTTAATTGTTGTAGCGATGGAGCTGATGGACTCTACCTGCTCTGTTAATCCTTTTAGTAAGCTCATATTTTGATCTGTTTCGTTTGCTATATGATCAAAGGAGACATTGACTCTTTGACTATGCTGGATGCCCACTTCTGCTCGCTCCATTAATTTTGCAGACATCTCCTTTAAATCGTCTACGACCTGTTTCATCGTGTTTTCTCTCTCTGTTATGTCTGTTGCGACTTTCACAACACCCACTATGTTTCCCTCTTCATTACGGACAGGTGTATAGGTTGCTTCAAGCCATAAGCTGTCACCATTCTTCGTCATCCGCTGCACCTTTTCCTGAAAGACTTGCCCCTCTTTCAAACGCTTCCAAAACATTTGATAGCTTGCGTGCTCTGCAATATGACGAGGACAAAACTGTCTATGTTTTAAACCAATCATCTCTTGCTTTGAATATCCCATGGCTTTTGCAAAAATATCATTGACCCATAGGACTTCTCCTGTCACATCAAATTCAATCATCGCCAGTGAGTGTTCCAATGCACGAAGTACTGCTGATCGCTCCAATACTTGTGATGATAAAGTGTTTGTTGTTTGCATCATCGCTTTCATTCCCCCAATCTAACTCGAATCAATAGTACATACTTACCCATACTTTCGTACTATCTAAACGTATCATTCAAGGGACTGGATCACCAGTGGAGGATTTTTCCCAAGAAAAAGCCAGTGATCTAAAGAGAAAGATCACTGACTGCTTCGTTTGAAAAAGATTATTTTTTCGCTTCTGCCACTGCATGTTTCACAAAGGCTTCAAGATCCATCGTTTCTGAATCTTGCTCTCCGTATTTTCTAACATTGACAGCGCCATTTTCTGCTTCTTGATCTCCGACGACGAGCATGTACGGGATCTTTTGCATTTGCGATTCTCTAATTTTGTATCCGATTTTTTCATCACGGCTGTCAAGCTCTACACGAAGACCTTCAAGCTGCAAACGTTCTTGTACTTTTTTCGCATAGTCTAAATGGACAGACGGTGAAACCGGGATGACTTGGAATTGTACAGGTGCCAGCCAAGTTGGAAGGGCTCCTTTGTATTCTTCAATTAAGAAGGCTACAAAACGCTCCATTGTAGAAACAACACCTCTATGAATCACGACTGGACGATGGTGCTTGCCATCTTCTCCGATATATGTGAGATCAAAGCGCTCTGGAAGTAAGAAATCAAGCTGTACAGTAGACAATGTCTCTTCTTTTCCAAGAGCTGTCTTCACTTGAACGTCAAGCTTCGGACCATAAAATGCCGCTTCGCCTTCTGCCTCATAATAGTCATGACCAAGCTCGTCCATTGCATCCTTTAGCATCGATTGCGCTTTATTCCACATCGCATCATCGTCGAAATACTTCTCAGTATCTTCTGGATCACGGTAAGATAAGCGGAATGTGTAGTCATTCAAGCCAAAGTCTTGATACACTTCTTCAATTAGGCGAACTGTACGAATGAATTCGTCTTTGATTTGATCTGGACGAACAAAGATATGGGCATCGTTTAATGTCATACCGCGTACACGCTGAAGGCCGGATAAAGCACCTGACATTTCATAACGGTGCATTGTACCAAGCTCTGCAATACGAATTGGCAATTCGCGATAGCTATGCGGCTCGTTTTTGTAAATCATCATATGGTGCGGACAGTTCATCGGACGAAGAACAAGATCTTCGTTGTCCATTTCCATCACAGGGAACATGTCTTCTTGATAATGCGCCCAGTGTCCTGATGTTTTATACAATTCAACATTTGCAAGAACTGGTGTATACACATGCTCATAACCAAGGCGTACTTCTTTATCAACAATATAACGCTCAATGACGCGGCGGATCGTAGCACCTTTTGGCAGCCAAAGTGGTAGACCTTGACCTACCTTTTGAGAGTTCGCAAACAGTTTCAGCTCTTTTCCTAGTTTACGATGATCACGTTCTTTCGCTTCTTCAAGCAGACGTAAATGCTCATTTAGATCATCTTTGCTGAAGAAAGCTGTACCGTAAATACGCTGAAGCATTTGATTGTTGCTGTCACCTCTCCAGTATGCACCTGCAAGGCTTAACAGCTTAAACTCTTTGATTTTCCCTGTTGATGGCAAGTGAATGCCGCGGCAGAGGTCAAAGAATTCACCCTGCTCATAAATCGTAACAGCTTCACCTTCTGGAATCGCCTCTAACAGCTCAAGCTTTAATTGATCACCAATCGCTTCAAAGCGTTTTTTCGCTTCTTCTCTTGATACTTCAATTCGTTCGATTGGCAGATTGCTGTTAATGATTTTTTTCATTTCTTTTTCAATCTTTGGTAAATCTTCCGGTGTGATGGCAACATCGATGTCCACATCGTAGTAGAAGCCATTTTCAATCACAGGACCTACGCCAAACTGAACGTGATGCTCTTTTCCATACAGACGTTTGATTGCCTGTGCTAGCAAATGAGCTGTGCTGTGGCGCATAATGTCGAGCGCTTCATCACTTTTATCTGTAATGATCTCAATTGTTCCACTTTCTAATAGCGGCGTACGCAGATCTATTTCTTTGCCGTTCAATTTACCGGCAAGCGCTTTTTTCTTTAGGCCTGGGCTAATTGATGCCGCGATGTCTTCTGTTGTAGCTGTTTTGTCAAACTCCTTGACTGCTCCATCTGGAAATGTAAGTTGAATTTGTTCTGACATCTCTGGTCACTCCTTTTTTTGGCAATATAAAAACCCCGCCCCCTGGAAAGGGACGAGGTTGAATAAAACGGAATCGTGGTTCCACCCTTTTTCCCGTATTTGCAGCTTACTTTTTCATAAGCAAACACGGCTTGTGGTTCGATAACGGGAATTCCCGTCAGCCATTACTAAAACGTTCACAGCTGATGTTCAAAGGTGGTAAAGCAAATGGTCCTCTGCTAGGAAGCTTTCAGCCGCGGCTTCCCTCTCTTTAAGCGGGTGTTCATTTGTTCATGTCCTTATCAATACGGTCTCTGTATGAAGTTACACCGTATTATAAAACGTTTTTTCGTGAAAATCAAGAAAGCTTTTCACTTTTCTGTTCCAAATGGTCATGGACAAATTGAACATTGTGTTCTTGAAATGAATGAGCCGGGAATACCTCAACCCTTTCTTGAAAAATATTTTGAATGGTCTGTACCATCGAGTGACCTGTATCATTTGTAAACAGATCAATCTTTTGGGGCGCTATGGATACGAGTGGTGCAATCAGCTGCGAATCAATATACATTGGATGCTCTCTTACAAACTGTCTGTCTATGTATTGTTTTTGATCACGCTCAGAAGCGTACCGAAATTCCCAAATCATCAGGCGATCCTGATGCACAACATGTACTTTTTCGAGCTTTGGTTCTTTTGCCATCACATAGTCTCGAAGCGATTGAATGAAGTTTTGATATTCTTGTTCCATTTTGTATTCTTCAATGGAGACTTCAACATAGTTCTTCAGCCTCCTGTCATACTCTGACAGTCTGAATGTCATAAATGAACCAATTGAAAAAATACCTTGCTGTAAAGAAATCGTCTCAAGCTCCTTTGTTAACAGGGCTTCTCTTGACGGTTCTTGATGAATGCCGGGAATATCATCTAAATCCCCATTCATGATGCTGTGGGCGATGGAAAGAATTTGGTGCTGCTCTTCAGGATCTTTAAATAAATACGTGTTTTCAAGAATGTTGCGCATGCGCTCATTTTCTTTGCATTCCAAAAAAAAGTGAACCAGTAATGGCCGCACAATAGGCTCAAGTCCTTCTTTTGATTCCTTCGCCTCTATGAGAAGCCGGTCTTTCCCTTGTTGAATTGACATGTGATGCCGACTGTCCAAGTGTTCAGCAAGATGTAAAAAAGCGGCGGTATCATATTCATCTTCAAAGATTATTTCAAGCATGTTTGTCCCCCCTAACGACATCTGTTACATATATATGGGGAGAACATAAAAAATAGACGCCTAAAATAAATCAGGCCTCTTTCTTTTTAAAATAAGTGGAACTGAGATAAAGATCAGATAAATCAAACAAACGATTGCTAAGGCGGCATAATTGCCGCTGACAAAGCTTGATCCAAGGACATTTAATGCCACTGTACCCGGTATTAACCCTAAAAAGGTAGCTGCCGTAAATGCACGATAATTCGCACGTGAAGCTGCTGCCGCATAGCTGACAAAGTCAAAATGGATTGGGGCAATACGCAATAACAAAATGTAAAGAAAGCCATGCTCCTGAATGCGGGATGTCACCGCTCTCAGCTTCCGGCTGCTTGATTCTGTTTCCTTCTTTTTGGAGCGAAAGGTTGTGGCAAGCAGGAAGGAGCCTGTTGCCCCGGCGGTAGCACCGACGAGAGCATAAATCGTCCCAAGAACACTTCCAAAGGCCAA
This sequence comes from Bacillus sp. SIMBA_005, assembly GCF_046535585.1. Taxonomy (NCBI): domain Bacteria; kingdom Bacillati; phylum Bacillota; class Bacilli; order Caryophanales; family Bacillaceae; genus Bacillus; species Bacillus sp. SIMBA_005. The sequence continues at coordinate 4,889 of NZ_JAWRWI010000009.1, forward strand.
ACCCGCTGCCAGCGAAAAGACCGTAAGTGGGACGAGAACAAACGGGCGAAAAAGAGATAAGAAAAGAAAAACAAAGGGGGCCAGCAATCCAAATTGAAGCACCCAATTCTTCACATCTTTCGGTGCCAGCTGAAGATGCTGTTTGTTCAGCCACCAAAGTAAAACAGCGAGACCTGCAATCACGAGAAAAAGCAGCCATTTTCTTTTGTTCATTTCATTTGCTCCTCCTTCACGTGATAGACGTTTTTATAAATGACGGCGGTTTTCTCCTTCGAGCAAGACTGCCTCTGCTAAATAGAGAATCCGTTCCATTAAACGAGCGGCTTTGACCTCTTCTTTTTCCCCGCGCTGTGAGTACGTAAAGTGATGCTTCAGTTCACTTGGTGAGAAATTAGAAGAGAAGAAAGTCGGCAGCTGCTCTGCCATACGGTATTGTAAAATCGTTCCGAGCAGTTCATCACGAACCCAGCTTGTCATCGACTCTGCACCAATATCATCAAGCATTAGAATAGGGGTGGATTTGACCATGTTCAATTTTGATTCTAATGTATGATCGGCTAACGAATTTTTTAACTCTCTCACAAATTCAGGCACGTACACAAGGAGAGATGGATATTCCTTCTCCGCTAACTGCTGCGCAATGGCTGCCAGAATATACGTTTTTCCTACTCCAAACTTCCCGTGTAAATATAAGCCCTTCCCTTTGCCCGTCTCATCATAGCTTTGCAGAAATTGTCCTACTTTTTGAATGACTTCCTGTCTTCCCACAACGTTCAGATCAGCAAACGTTGCTTGAAGAACATTTTGCGGAATGTACATGCTTTTCATGAGCTCTTGCTGTTTTTTCTGTCTATCGAGCCGCAGCTTGACTGGACAAGGGGAATATTCAATATCAATACTCTGACCTTTGATCACAAGCTTCGGGTGATAACCGTCTAAAATCGCATTGACGTTCTCTTCATCTAAGCAATATGAACAGCCCTTCGACTGCTGCACATATTCAAAAAGCCGGTTCAAGCTGCGATTGATCATGTCTTCGTGTATGTCTTCTTGGTGCTCCTGTAAAAAGGCTTTTACGTTTTCATCAGATAACACACTCTCTTTAATCTGATTGTATCTCACACGAAAATCTACGCGCCCTTTTAGCTGTTCAAATGAACGACCGATCGGTTTCATCCTCATCTCACCTCATCTTAATGTGCATTGTACTTTTTCATATTTTTAAACTGATCTAACAGTTTTTCTTTTTCTCGTTCGAGGTCTTCTGTCGATAGGCTGTCTGTTTGTTCTTTTGCCGGCTGTTCTTTCGTTTCAGTTTCTTTCATCCAGTCAGGAAGCTTCTCTTCACGGACGACTTTCCCTGATCCGTACGTGCTGCGCTGCTTTTTCTGCTGCGCCCACTCTGTCATTTGCCTGTTCTCTTCTTTGGCAATTTTCATGGCAGCCGCTACGGTTTTAATTTTCTTTCTCACCCAATGAGCGGCAATTTTTTGCATATATGTTTTCGTCAGCTTCATATCTGTTTTCAGTAATGTATAGTAGATCAAAACGTTCATGACACCTGGCTCCAGCTGCTGCTCAAGCATAATATCTTCGACAATTCTTAAGTCGGCATATGTTGGCTCAATGCCATCTGCCATATCTTTTAGCAGCTCCCTAGGCGAAATATGATCAAGCTTTTCAATCAATTTTGCATCTGGCGTATCTAATACCGGCGCTTTTGAAGCATCTTGACGCAAGTGTCTCGGCTGTTTTTGATCAATGAGTTTTGGCTGCTCGCCTCTGTATTCAATTTGGTACCAGTCTCTTGCTGCTTTTCTCAGTTCTTCTGTTGAGATCATTTGATCAGAACCGCAGGCGCCTGCTACAATATTTTGCATTTGAAGCGGGGTGATGCCGTATACAACCGCTAACTTCTTAATGGTTTCTTTCACCTGCTTAGTCAAAGCCTTTCTTGGAATCATCATATCAGACATGCCTGCTAACAATAGATCGAAATCAAAGGAATCGTCTGAGAGCGGAGCAGGCTGACTCGATCCAACGGTGACATATTCATAGCCTTGATCAAGTGATGACGCCTGATTGATTTCTTCTGTCATCCTGCGTTCACCTGGCTGCAATACGTGAAAGACTTCTTCAAACGACCGTGAGATGTTCCTTGCCTCTGCCGGAACACCAGGATATGAGAAATAATCACGAAGCTGCATATATTTCGCTTTCTCCACACGATGGTACAGCAGGACATTCAGCATACCATCTTGGAAAAACTCATCTGGTCTTAGCGGCGGTACAAGCTCATATGTAAACAGTCTGCCTTCTTCCGTTTCCTGTTCATATGTGCGCAGTAAACCAATCGCTTCAAGCTTTAAACGTTCCTCAAAAATATCATTCAAATTCGTTTGCAGCATGACCATGAGCTGCCGATGAGGTGCGGGTTTCCCCCACATACGATTTTGTTCCAGCTCTCCCCACAGCGTCATATATAAGCTGAAAGCGGACATGCCTATAAGCGGCTGATATAAAAGAGTGATGAGCTGTCTATCGATGTCACCGAGCAATGAAGCGCTTTTGACGACATACGGATCGACGGCTAGCACTTCCTTCCAATGCTCTGTCATATGCTGATCCTCCCCATGAATTGCAATTGTTTCTATTGTACACCCTTTTTACGTTTTACGCTTTACGCAGGAAAAAGAGCGTGAAGAATCTTCAGCTCTTTTTTAGCGTTCTTTCTTTAATAAATCTTTTAATTCATCAATAAAGACATTGATATCTTTAAACTGCCGGTAAACGGAGGCAAACCTGACGTAAGACACTTCATCAATTTTTGCCAGCTCGTCCATCACCATTTCACCTACAAGCTCACTTTTCACTTCTGACATACCTTGATTACGCAGTTCTTTTTCGATATTAAAGCAGACATCCTCAAGCTGCTTTAAAGCAACTGGACGTTTTTCACACGCTTTAATGAGTCCTCTCAGCATCTTTTCGCGGCTGAACTCTTCACGAATTCCTTCTTTTTTCACCACAATCAGTGGTAATTCTTCTAATTTCTCAAACGTCGTAAAGCGATATTGGCAGCTTTCGCACTCTCTTCTACGACGGATGGATTTCCCTTCATCTACTGGTCTTGAATCAAGCACCCTTGTACCAAGGTGCTGACATGTGGGACATTTCATTTCATCAGCTCCGATCTATTCTTGGAAGTTGTTTGTCTAGTTCATCATAAAGGGAAAAAACCGTTTTCTCACTATAGCCAAAATCTGTTGGCAGTGCTGTTTCTGTTGTCACATTAAAATCGACAGCTGTTTCAAAAGGACGAATTGAAATGACTGTCGCTACGAGAAAGGCTTTTTTCGGCATTGTGATGTTGGCGCTGATTTCACCTCGTTCTGCTGAAACAGATGTCACTTGATAGGAAGCGTGCCCGGAAAGCATGGCTTCCAGCGCTTGAAAAACTTGCGCATTCGTCGATTTGTAGTAATGGCTTTTCAGTTCTGGTAGTGGATGCTCGTCAGATGTTTCTGTATGGTTTGACATGAATCGTTTGAACTTTTGTCCTAAAGTCATATACGTATCCCCTTTGCCATAATACCTCTTCTTTATTTTATAAAAAAAACCTTTGTTTTCCTAGAACAAAAGTATAGGCAAGTTGGGGAATGTTGGATTTTCTCTATCAAACAAATATAAAAAGGAGCATAACACAAAGGCATTTCAATGCTTTTGGCCAGCTCCCATTGCGATCTTTTTTTATGTTTACAGTGCTTTGGCTTGTGCCTGTTTCACTTGTACAGGTCCCATGCCTCGAGGAATTTCAATGTTTTCTCTTGTTTCAGCGCCTAATTCATCTCCGATATGATCTGCTGCGATATTCGGATCTAGGTCGCCGCAAGTATAAACATCTATGCTCGCATAACCATGTTCAGGAAAGCTGTGAATTGTCAGATGAGATTCAGAAATAATGACAACTCCACTTACTCCTTGAGGTGCAAATTTGTGAAAAGCAACCTCTCTTACTTCAGCTCCTGATTTCAAAGCTGCATTTACAAACGTTTTTTCAATAAAATCCATGTCGTTCAGTTTATCACAGTCGCATCCCCATAACTCGGAGATAACGTGACGTCCGATTGTTTCCATCATGGACCCCCCTTAAACAAGAATGAAAGAGTGAAGTTCTAAGCAGCCGGACCGGACATATACCACGGGGGAAAGTTAGTCCAAAGAGGTCCTAACCCTTTAAGTATACCCGAATGAGTCTGCGAACAAGAAGTTCACGAAAAATAGTATACTTTGTTTAGACCCATTTTGCAAGCTGTGTTTTCAATGGGATTTTCTCTCATTTCTTGAAAAGGGACGTTCGTCTTCTTCATTTCAAACAGCAGAAAGCTCTTTCATCTGCGATCCGACAAACTTCACAAGATCCACCACTCTGCATGAATAACCCCATTCATTGTCATACCATGCAAGAACTTTTACTTTTCTATCCCCCATCACCATCGTTGTCAGTCCATCTACGACAGCTGAATAAGGGTTCGTATTAAAGTCTGTAGAAACAAGCGGCTCATCCGTGTAATCTAAAATACCGGATAGAGAAGTTTTTGATGCATTTGAGAAGGCTGCATTGACTTCTTCTGCTGTGACATCTTTTTTCAAGTCAACGACAAGATCAACCATCGATACGTTGGAGACTGGCACGCGCAGTGCAAGTCCATGCAATTTCCCTTTCATGTGCGGCAGCACTAAAGAAAGCGCTTTAGCGGCACCCGTCGTAGTTGGAATAATGGACTGGGCACATGCTCTTGCCCGGCGCAAATCCTTATGCGGGTTATCGATATTTTTTTGATCATTTGTATACGCATGAACCGTTGTCATTAAACCGTTGTCGATACCGAATTCATCATCTAACAATTTGACAACTGGTGCTAAACAGTTTGTTGTACAAGATGCGTTTGAAATAACGACGTGCTTTTCAGGATCAAGATCATCCTCATTGACACCCATTACAATTGTAACGTCTTCATTTTTACCTGGAGCTGTAAGTACGACCTTTTTTGCTCCGGCATCTATATGGCCCATCGCTTGATCTTTTGAATTGAATTTTCCTGTTGCTTCTATGACGATATCAATCCCAAGCTCTCCCCACGGAAGCTGCTTTGGGTCTCTGTTATTGAGCAAAAGCACTCTTTTCCCATTTACAATCAGGGCGTCATCTTCTGCTGTCACATCGCATTCGTAACGTCCATGATTTGTGTCATATTTAATTAAATGTGCTAGCGTTTCGGCAGGATAGCTTGCGTTCACCGCTACAATTTGAATTTGATCATCAAGCATTGCTTTTCTGAAGACCATGCGTCCAATTCTGCCAAATCCATTGATCGCTGCTTTTACCTTCATGAACAGGTCACTCCTCTATTATGTGTTATACTCAATAAATTTATTTATGAAATTAGTATATCACATTAGAATGTAATTGCCAGTATATAAACGTATATTTTCTAAAAAGGGCTGTTCTTTTCAAAGGAAATCAGAATAAAGCATAAAAAAAGAAGAGTACGTGTATGTACTCTTACTTATCTGTATGTTCCCATTCATTTAATATGTTCTGCAATTGCTTTCTGATAAAAGCGAGATCTTGTGTATTTTCAATCACCCGGTCTGCTTTCTTACATTTTTCCTCAAGTGGGTGCTGAGAGTGAATCCGATTCAGTGCTTCTTCCGCACTAAGGTCGTTTCGATTCATAAGTCGTGATAGCTGTAATTCTGGTGTTGTATACACCACAATAATCCGATCGACAAGACTTTCCAGCTGACTCTCAAATAAAAGCGGGATATCCAGGACAACGAATGTTTCTTGGCTGTCGATTCCTTCATCACGCTGCCTGAGCATTTCCTTTCGCACTTCTGGATGAACGATTGCATTTAGCTGCTTTCTTTTCTCTTCATTAGAGAAAATAATGGCTCCCAGCTGCTGCCGGTCCAGCTCTCCATTTGGGAGGAGGACACCCTCACCAAAGGTTTGAACGATATGATGAAGGGCGGGTGTTCCTTTGGCGACCGCTTCTTTTGCAATTACATCTGCGTCCACAACCCGTATGCCCTGCTCTTTTATCATCTGCGAGACTGTGCTTTTTCCGCTAGCAATCCCGCCTGTTAATCCAATGACAAGCGTCAATTGATTTCCTCCTTTTACAGCTTCCAAACCCCAATTAATATGAGCAGAAGCCCTGGTAAACATGCGAGTTTATCGATCCAGCGCCAATTTGCCAAGTAATGACCGGCTCGGAGCCCGATACATACAAAAAGTGAGCTCATCACTGCGACCGTGATACTCATGACAATTGGAGAAAAGCCTAGAATCGCTGCGCCAATCCCTGCGCCAAATGCATCAATGGATAAAGCAATTCCAAGAAGTAACGCTTCTATTCCATTAATCGTCCCAGATCGGTCAATATCTGCACTTGTCGGCTTTCTTAAAATGTGAATGACAAGCCCAAGCGATTGGACTTCCACATTAAGCAATGTCTTTTCATGAAGAAGCAAATCGCGCTCTTTCGCTGGTTTATAAAATTGATACAGGACCCAAAGACCAATGGCAATTAAAATGCCTCCCCCCAGTTTATCGGTCACTGAGACAGGGAGAAATGTCGTCAGCAGGCTGCCAATCAGCATAGAAATGAGCAGCACAATCCCTGAGCAGCATGCAATAATGACGATGGCTTTAAATGGGATTCTCATTTTGCGAAGACCATACGTAAAACCTACAGAAAAGCTGTCGATGCTGACTGCAATAGCTAAAAACAGGAGCGAAATCGAAATCATACCTGAACTCTTCCTTTCTGTTCATGCAACGATGATCAAGAGTCTCTAGGCGTTCTTAGACTCTTCTCCACTATATGAAGAGCAGGTGGGCTGTGTGTCAGTCTACACCTTGCTGAAAAATGAATGTTTTTTATCGTATGCATCGCAAAAAGGAAGCATGCCCATGGTTAAGCTTTATTAGGGACGTTTTTGGCAGGTCACACAAAAGTGCGTGCCGCGCCCTCCGACTACTGTTTTCTCAATGATACTTCCGCATGTTTGGCAAGGCTCTCCCCGCCGGTCATATACAAGAAGCTGCAGCTGAAATGTGCCAATATCTCCTTGTGAGTTGATATAAGAACGAATCGTACTTCCGCCCGCATCTACCGCCACTTGAAGCGTATCGATGATCTGTTTGTGAAGCACTTTGCAGGATTCCAGACTGAGCTGATTCGCTTTCGTTTCTGGATGAATCCGTGATTTAAACAGGACCTCATCTACGTAAATGTTACCAAGTCCTACGACAATCTTTTGATCAAGCAGCGCTGTTTTGACCACGCGGGTAGTTTTTTTCAATTGCTCCCATAAATACTCAGGAGTGAACTGTTTATCAAATGGTTCATATCCCAGCTGTGATAGCGGGAGTTCCTTTTCCTCTTCACCCGGCTGAAATAAGTGCATCGTACCAAATTTACGCACATCATGGTACCGAAGCTCCATCCCATCTGTAAACGTAAAGACGACGTGTACATGTTTGTCATAAGGCTCATGCGCTTCATGTACACGGTATTTCCCTTCCATCCTTAAATGAGAGACCATCACATAATGGTCTAAATGAAAGAGGAGGAACTTCCCTCTTCTTTCAATGGTTTGTATGGTTTCTCCTACCATTTTTCTTGCGAACTCTTCCGGCTCCCCAGGACGTTTGATGATATTTGGCCATTTGATATCGACCGTTTCAATCGTCTTTCCTTCGACTAACCGCTTGAGAGTGCGCCGGACGGTTTCAACTTCTGGTAATTCCGGCATGCTCCTCGCTCCTTTTTCTCTCTATGATTTATTTCGCATCGTACCAAGATGGACCTGAAGCAAAATCAACTTTTAGTGGCACATCAAGCTGAAGTGCATTTTCCATGACTTCAGGAACAATCTTTTCAAGGATCGCAATTTCTTCTTTTGGCGCTTCGAAGATCAATTCATCGTGCACCTGTAATAAAAGATTTGTTTGCAGGTTTTCTTCTTTGAGCCTTCGCGCCATATCAATCATCGCCTTTTTAATAATATCGGCGGCGCTGCCTTGGATCGGTGTGTTCATGGCTGTTCGTTCTGCAAAGCTTTTAATATTAAAATTACGGCTTGTGATGTCCGGGATATATCGTCTGCGTTTAAGAAGCGTCGTGACGTAGCCTTTTTGTTTCGCTTCCTGGACGATTTCTTCCATATAGGTTTTCACGCCTTTAAAGCTTGTTAAATAGCGCTCGATAAATGCGGCTGCTTCTTTTCTTGTGATCCCAAGGTTTTGAGAAAGTCCATAGTCGCTGATTCCATATACAATACCAAAGTTTACTGCCTTGGCTTGTCTTCTCATAGCGGAAGTCACTTCTTCTTCTGAGACATGGAACACATCCATCGCTGTTTTCGTGTGAATGTCCATGTCCCTCGTAAATGCTTCGATCAAATTCTCATCTTGTGAAATATGAGCGAGTACACGCAGCTCGATTTGTGAATAGTCAGCTGCAAACATGAGCCAGCCTTCTTTTGAAGGAACGAATGCTTGACGAATCTTCCGTCCTTCTTCTAAACGAATCGGGATGTTTTGAAGATTTGGATCTGTTGAGCTTAATCTTCCTGTTTGCGTGAGTGCTTGATTAAATCTTGTATGCACTTTATGGGTATCCTTACGCGTAACTTTCATTAACCCTTCTACATAGGTCGATTGCAGCTTTCCAATTTGTCTGTAGTGTAGAATGGACCGAATGATTTCATGCTTATCTTCAAGCTTTTCAAGCACATCTGCAGACGTCGAGTAGCCTGTTTTTGTCTTTTTAATAGCTGGGAGACCTAATTTTTCAAAAAGGATGACACCAAGCTGTTTAGGAGAATTGATGTTAAACGTTTCTCCTGCTAAGCGGTGAATGGTTTCTTCATATTCTTTGAGCTTTTTCGTTAATTCTTCACCCATTTTCTCTAGGCGTTTTATATCTACCTTTACTCCAAGAGATTCCATTTCACCTAAGATGAGTGCTAGCGGCAGCTCTAAATCTTCATATAGTTCATGCTGATCATTTTTTTCTAATGCTTCTAGTGTTAAATCATGCAAGGCTGAGATCGCCGCTGCCTTTCGTCCAAGATGTTCTTTCAGTTCATCTTCAGGTGGAATCGCCTGTTTTGCTCCTTTTCCGTATACTTTTTCATCAGAAAGAGCGATATTCAGACCATACTCCTTCGCTACACTTGCGACGTCTTCGTATGATTTCTGCGGGTTGACGACGTAAGAAGCGAGCAGAACATCATTGTCGACACCTTTTAGGTCTACATCATGCCATCTGAGAGCGACAACTGCTCTTTTTGAATCAAAGACCCATTTTTTCTTCGTTTCATCCTGTACCCATTCTTTAAATGCATCTGATTGAAGTGCATCTTCTTTCGTCATAAAAAATGCACCATTTTCATTATGGATCGCAAAACCGATCAAATCCGCTTCGTGATAATTATCTCCAAGCTGTTCTACCACAAGGGCTGCATGATCTGTCAGCATGTCGCCTCCTGCAGCTGTCATTTTCTTCACTTCTAAAGCATCTACTTCAACCTGTTCATCTGTTTCTGGTGCTTCTCCTAGACGCTCTAGCAGCGTTTGAAAGCCTAATTCTTTATAAAGAGAAATCACTTGATCCATGTGTGGACCTTCGTAGGCGAGATCTTTGCTTGACACATCGATAGGTGCTTCTACGAGAATGGTTGCCAGTTCTTTACTCATGACTGCTTGCTCTTTATATTCTTCAAGCTTTTCTTTGAGCTTTTTCCCGCTCACTTCATCAATATGTTCAAGCAGGTTCTCGACTGTTTCAAACTGCTTTAACAATTTAATGGCTGTTTTTTCGCCTACACCTGGGACGCCTGGGATATTATCTGATGAATCTCCCATCAGCCCTTTCATATCAATGATTTGATCTGGTCGCAGACCATATTTTTCTTCAATATGGGCAGGTGTATAGTATTCTACTTCTGTGATGCCTTTTTTCGTAATAGCCACTGTCGTATGATCAGTTGAGAGCTGTGTTAAGTCTTTATCTCCTGAGAAGATTTTGACTTCAAAGCCGTCTTTTTCTGCCTCGACAGCCAATGTACCGATAATATCATCTGCCTCATATTGAGGAAGCTCGTATCTTTTCACCTGATAGGCATCTAATAGTTCACGGATGAACGGCATTTGTTCTGATAGCTCTGGCGGGGTTTTTTGTCTTCCGCCTTTATATTCTTTAAATGTCTCATGGCGGAATGTTGTTTTTCCCGCATCAAATGCGACGAGCATATGAGTTGGCTTCTCGTCCTCCAGCATTTTCATTAAGATCATCGCAAACCCATAAATAGCATTTGTATGTACGCCTTTATCATTTGATAATAGCGGCAAAGCAAAAAAGGCTCGATATGCGAGACTGTTTCCATCCACTAACACTAATTTCTTTTTGTCTGTCATGTTTTAATCCTCCATCGGCTGAGCCATCTCAGCCGTCTCTTTCACACATTGTATCTTCATTTTATCAAAGTTTATTTTGAAAAGAAAATAGTCGAGCCTGCATAAAAAAGGGACGAAAACAACAAGTGTTTTCGTCCTTCCAAAATTGGCTCCTTGGATGAAGGGGTTCCTATTCATCCTATCAATGAATGTTTAACAAAACATGAATTCATTGTAAAGATCATGTAAATTTTAACGTGACTTTCCTTTTTTCTCTATGTTGATTTCAGGCTCACTGTAAAAGTCGTTCCTTTACCTTGTTTGCTGCGGACAGAAATTGTTCCTTCATGCGCTTCCACAAGGTGTTTGACAATGGCAAGACCAAGACCTGTACCGCCTGAATTCCTGCTTCTATCTTTATCAATTCGATAAAATCTCTCAAATATTCTTGGAATCTCACTTTTCTTCATGCCGATTCCTGTATCTGCTACATCAAATTCATAGGCACCTTTTCGCGGTCTTGCTGTGATGGTGACACTACCTCCCTCTGGTGTATAGGTAAGGGCATTATTAACGAGATTGAGGAAGATTTGCTTTAACCTTAGCGGATCTGCCATGACATAGACCGGTTCTTTTGGGACACGTACATGTAGTTGAATGCCTTTTTCTGTAGCCTTTTGACTTAACAGCACTTGAATCTCTTGGATGATTTCTGTCGCATTGGCTTCTTGAATATTCAGCTTGAATTGCTGCTGCTCAATTTTAGAAAGATCAAGTAAGTCTTGAATCAATGTTTCTAGGCGGACACTCTCCTTTAAAATGATAGAAAGGAATTCTGTCAGTGCTTCTTTGTCATCAATTGCGCCATCAAGAAGGGTTTCAGAAAATCCTTTAATCGACGTAATCGGTGTTTTTAACTCATGAGACACATTGGCGACAAAGTCTTTTCGCATCTGCTCCAGCTGCTTCGTTTCTGTCACGTCATGAAACACGAGGACAATTCCTTTCCATTCATCGTCTGTACTTAAAATGGGTACACCATCCACTTGGAAGTAGCGGCGTTCAATGTCAACGGCTAGACGTAAAAACTTCCGCACCTTCGTTTCTGTCATGAAAATTTCGTCAATTAATTCGATAATCTCTTCATGGGTAAACGCTTCGTGATACAGCTTGTGCATGTAAATATGCTTTTGCACCTTAAACTGCTTGCGGAAGGTTCGATTGACGAGGTGGATATACCCCATCTTATCAATCAATATAATCCCCGCTCCAATATTTTCAATGACCGTTTGCAGCCGGTCTCTCTGCATTTCACCGGCACTTGTCATTTCTTGCAGACTTCCCGCCAAACGCTTCATGGAAGTATTCAGTTCACTTGTTTCAATCATCAGCTCTTCGTAATTATTCGTATCATAGTTCCCGCGTTCTAGCTGTTTGGCTACCTTTGTCGCATAATCAATTGGTTTCACATATTTCATCGACATGCGGTACCCGAAGAAAACAATGATGATGATCGCCGAGCCAAGACAAAAGGCTAAGGCAAGCCAAAGCTGGCCGTCAATTTCATTTAAAGGCTCGTATGACGCATGGAGAAATAAATAACCCGCCGGTTCGTTTTGTTGTTTTAAGATCGGGACAGCATAATGGAACAGCGCATCTTTCTCATCGTCAATAACGACCCCTTTTGTTTGGAGACGTTCATTGTTCAGTGTGTTTTGAATGATGGCCTTTTGTTCTGCTTGACCCGTTGTATGTATGATATTCCCCTTTAAATCGACAATCGACGCATTCATATCAAAATGCTGCTTTGCTTGGTTGAGGACCTCTTTGTTTTGCTTCGCCTTTAGATCATCACCATTCATAGAAGACAGGAGAAAGCTCGATTCCTTTTCCATTCGTTCTGTTAATTTTGTTTCATAGAAAACATGGAACATGTGATCCAAGAAAAGACCAAGTGCCACAAACACAATAAAAAGGAGAAAAATGAGTCCCGAAAACAGACGGGTTCTAATTTTACTCATTTGGCTTTGGCTCCTCCAATTTGTAGCCTAAGCCGCGAATCGTTTTAATGTATGTTGGTTTTTTCGTGTTCTTTTCAATTTTGTCCCGCAAGTGGCTAATATGAACATCCACAATACGAGTGTCACCTGCAAAGTCATAATTCCAAACGGCACTTAGCAATAAATCACGCGTGAGGACACGTCCTTTATGCTTCGCCAAATAAAGCAGCAGTTCAAATTCTTTTGGCGTCAGCTCTAGACGTTCTTCCTGGAAATAGACCTCGTAGTGTTCTGGTAAAATACGCAGTTCACCAATTTTGATTTGATCTGCAATCATCTCTTCCTTCTCCTCTTGCGTGGGGGCAGGCTGAGATTGCTGTGCTCTTCTCAAGATGGCTTTTACCCGAGCACCCACTTCTCTAGGACTGAATGGCTTTGTCATGTAATCATCGGCCCCAAGCTCAAGACCTAGCACCTTATCAAATTCATCGTCCTTTGCTGTCAGCATTAAAATAGGGAACATCATTTTTTGAATTCTCAGTTGTTTGCACACTTCAATGCCGTCCATCTTCGGAAGCATTAAATCTAATACAATGAGATCAGGTTGTTCACTTGCTGCTTTTTCAAGCGCTTCTTCCCCGTCTCTTGCTGTGACGACATCATAGCCCGCTCTTTCAAGGTTATAGCTTAGAAGTGTTACAATCGATTCTTCATCATCCACAACTAATATTTTTTTATTCATGTTGTGCCTCCAATTAGTGATTTCCCCTGCATCCTTTTTTGTATCTTATGTGAAAAGCGAGAAGTCATGCTTTCTCTTTCATTTTAACGAAAGCTTAACAAGAGAACAATTTAAAATTTCGACAAGATTTGTTTTGTAAACAAAAAGAAGACTCCTCATCAGAGAAGCCTTCTTTTTTATTCATACTAAGACAATACTTTCATGACATTCTTAACAGATTCAACAGAACGGTCAAGCTGACTTCTTTCTTCTTCTGTCAGCTCAAGCTCGATGATCTGCTCAAGGCCATTTCCACCTACGATTGTTGGTACACCTAGGTAAATGCCTTCGTAGCCATATTCACCTTCAAGGTAAGCAATCGTTGGCATGACGCGTCGCTGATCTTTAAGGATCGCCTCAACCATTTCGACTAGTGAAGCAGCAGGAGCATAATATGCACTACCGTTACCTAATAGGTTGACGATTTCGCCGCCGCCTTTTCTTGTTCTTTCAACAATTGCATCAATTCGCTCTTTAGGAATCAATGTTTCAAGCGGGATACCGCCTGCATAAGAGTAACGAACAAGAGGAACCATGTCATCGCCATGTCCGCCAAGCACAAAGCCCGTCACGTCTTTAACAGATAGGTTTAATTCTTGAGCTACGAACGTACGGAAACGTGCTGTATCAAGAATGCCCGATTGTCCAATGACTTTTTCTTTTGGTAATCCTGATTCTTTATAAACTGCATACGTCATTGCATCAACAGGGTTTGTTAATACAACAATGATGGCTTCTGGAGAATATTTAACGATTTCGCGTGTCACGCTGCGCATGATTTTTTCATTTGTTGACACGAGATCGTCACGGCTCATTCCCGGCTTTCTTGCAATTCCCGCCGTAATGACCACGACATCAGAACCGGCTGTATCTTCGTAGTTAGAAGTTCCTGTAATGTTTGCATCGAAGCCTTGAACAGGACTTGCTTCCAGCATATCAAGTGCTTTCCCTTTTGTTGGGTTCTCAAGCTGCGGGATATCGACTAATACGACGTCCGCTAATTCTTTTTGAGCCGTTAGAAATGCTGTAGTTGCTCCAGTAAAGCCCGCTCCGATAACAGATACTTTTTTACGCTTGTTTGCCATTTCCTTTTTCCCCTTTAACTTTAAAGTTTAAGAATCAAGACAAGTTTTTGATGAGCTCGTCAGCAAACTCAGAACATTTCACTTCTGTTGCGCCATCCATTAATCTAGCAAAATCGTAAGTGACGACTTTTGATGCAATTGTATTTTCAACAGATTGAATCACTAGATCAGCTGCTTCCTGCCAGCCTAGGTGCTCAAGTAAAAGCACGCCTGATAGAAGAACAGAAGATGGGTTCACTTTATCAAGACCAGCATATTTAGGTGCTGTTCCGTGAGTCGCTTCAAAAATAGCGTGTCCTGTTTCGTAGTTGATGTTCGCACCTGGTGCGATACCAATTCCACCAACTTGTGCTGCAAGAGCATCTGAGATGTAATCTCCGTTTAAGTTCATTGTTGCCACAACATCGAACTCAGCTGGACGAGTTAGGATTTGTTGAAGGAAAATATCTGCAATGCTGTCTTTGACAATAATTTTGCCAGCAGCTTCTGCTTCACTTTGCGCTTTGTTTGCCGCATCTTTTCCATCTTGTTCTACAATACGATCATATTGTGCCCATGTAAAGACCTTGTCGCCAAACTCTTTTTCAGCCACTTCGTAGCCCCAGTTTTTGAAGGCACCTTCTGTAAATTTCATGATGTTTCCTTTGTGAACAAGCGTCACAGACTTACGGCCTTGGTCAATTGCATATTGGATAGCCGCTCTGACAAGGCGAGAAGTTCCTTCTTCAGAAACTGGCTTGATTCCGATACCTGATGTTTCTGGGAAACGGATTTTGTTAACACCTAATTCGTTTTTCAAGAAGTCAATTAACTTCTTCACTTCGTCTGATCCTTTTGCATACTCGATGCCAGCATAGATATCTTCTGTATTCTCACGGAAGATGACCATATCTGTGTCTTCTGGACGTTTCACAGGAGACGGTACGCCTTTGAACCAGCGAACTGGACGTAAGCATGTGAATAGATCAAGCTCTTGTCTAAGTGCCACGTTTAATGAACGGATTCCTCCGCCGATTGGTGTTGTCAGTGGTCCTTTGATCGCGATTAAGTATTCACGAATGTCTTCAAGTGTTTGCTCAGGAAGCCATTCTCCAGTTTTATTGTAAGCTTTCTCACCGGCATATACTTCTTTCCAAGTGATTTGCTTTTCTCCTTTATATGCTTTTTCTACAGCTGCTTCAAGTACTCTTGATGCTGCTTTCCAAATGTCAGGACCGATTCCGTCCCCTTCGATAAACGGGATGATTGGATTATTTGGTACATTCAATACGCCGCCAGTAACTGTAATTTTTTCGCCTTGTGACAATGATATTACCTCCCAGGTTATGTAGTGAATATTTGAAACTTCTTGGCTTGATGTCTGCAAGCGAAGAAGTTTTTCACGTGATTCGTTTTTGTTGATATAGAGGCTGATTGGCCTTCCCGAGATCAGCCCCTGCTTATTCTATAAACATTAGTCTCTTTCACTGATCGGAACAAACGTTTGAAGATCAGGTCCAATATAGTCAGCTCTTGGACGGATGAGACGGTTGTTGTCATACTGCTCTAGAATGTGAGCAATCCATCCAGAGAATCGGCTGATCACGAAAATTGGTGTAAACAAGTCATGATCAATCCCAAGACTGTGATATACAGATGCAGAATAAAAATCAACATTTGGTGGAAGATTTTTCTCTGATGTCACGATTTCCTCTGCGCGAACAGACATTTCATACCATTTCGGTTCGCCAGTCAGGTTTGTTAAACGCTGGCTCATTTCTTTTAGATGCTTTGCACGCGGGTCACCTTGACGGTATACGCGGTGGCCAAAGCCCATAATTTTTTCTTTCTTCTCTAGCTTACCATGAATATAGGAATCTACGTTTTCAACTCCACCAATTTCTGAAAGCATCTTCATCACGCCTTCGTTGGCTCCGCCATGAAGTGGTCCTTTCAGCGCACCGATAGCCGCTGTTACACCAGAGTAGATATCTGATAGTGTAGCAACACATACACGTGCTGTAAATGTCGATGCATTTAATTCATGATCCGCATGTAGAATGAGTGCCTTATCAATTGCCTCAATTTCTACTGGTGACGGCTCTTCGCCATTTAGCATATACAAGAAGTTTGCAGCATAGCTGTATTCTTCTTTTGGCTGTACAGGCTCAAGTCCCTTACGAATACGTGAAAATGCAGCGACTAGTCCAGAAATTTTCGCCTGTAAGCGAATGGCTTTTCTGTAATTCGCTTCTTTGTCCATAATCTCTGATTCGTTATCAAGTAATCCTAGTAAGGATACCGCTGTACGAATCGCAGACATTGGATGAACCCCATCCAGCGAATACGATTTAAAGTGCTCAATGATTTCTTGCGGAATGTGAGCATTTTCGTTGAGCTGCTGTTTTAACTCACTCAGCTCTTGCTCATTCGGCAGCTTTAAGTGCCATAACAGGTAGACAATTTCTTCGAATGTAGCTTTTTCAGTTAAATCATCGATATTGTACCCTACATAAGTAAGAGTATCATCAATAATTGAGCTTACGGATGAAGTTGTTGCCACAATACCTTCAAGACCTCTTGTTGCTGTCATGTTCAATCTCCCCTTTTTAAAAAGATTCCCCTTCGTTGCAGAATTCTCGCTTTTTGAAAGCGCTATCCAATCCGAATAAGACGGCAGGTTCAGAAAAGAAAATGCTTACATTTACCTATACGGTTAGAGCGCTTTTAGCCTCATATCTCTTGTGTGATCAATGAGTTCAAAATTAAGCCTATTCCCATTATAAACAATAATCAGACATTTGTTAAATGTTTAACTATAATTTTTTTTGATATTTTTTTTTCCAGTCTTCCATATAAGGCATGGAATAAAGGGATTTTGCTTCTTTTATTATATTTAATTATGTTTTTTTGCAAAAGCTCACACAAGAAAAAAATAAAAAAGAAAGTGGCATGAACCACTCTCTTTTCAACCGCTGAAAAATTTCACAGCCTGCATCGCTAAATAAGCAATTCCTGCTCCGATCAGCGGACCGACAGCTACACCTTTAAATAAGCTGACTGCCAAAATCGTCCCGAACACAAGCGCTGCCGTGATATGTGGATCATTTTCGAGTAGCACAATACCGTTTTTTGCAATTAATGCTACTAATATACCCGCTCCAAGTGCAATCCAAGCATAAGAAGATTTCACGGCTTCTCCAAGCTGCTTAAATCCAATATCACCTGTTGCAATAGGGACAAGCACAGCAATTGTAATAACGGTGACCCCCCAATTGATGCCTTTTGATTGGAGAACTGGGAAAATTTTTTGATCCAAACCAATCAGCTTAATCCCAATGAGCACAGAAACCGCTAAAATTAATGAATTGTTTTTTGCAATAAGTGCAATAACGAGTAAAAGAACCAAAAATAAATTTGCTTGAGTAAACATACGCCGCCCCTTCCTTTCTTTTTATTGCGACCTTTTCATATTACTAATCTTTTTGAATAAAATGAAGTATCGGACATGCTTGTTTGTTGGAGGGGATTGTGTGAATCACACCTATATGGCCATTTTTCTACGAAGTTTGATGATGATCAGCATTGCTGTATTTGCGGTTATCTTTTTATATCACTCTTTTCCTTTTCTATATCCTTTTTGGATTGCACTTATTGTATCCTGCCTCATCCACCCTGCCGTATGCAAAATAGAAGAGATCACCGGAATGCCAAGAGGATTTGTTGTAATCATTGTATTACTGCTCTTTTTATTAGTAGCCGCCGGTTTCATCACACTCTTAGTAGCAGAAATCATTTCAGGAAGTGCTTATTTGGCAAAGGTTCTGCCTGGTCACCTTGATCAAATGATTGGGATTGTTGAACGGTTTTTTACAGATAAAATCCTGCCTTTGTACCATGATGTAACCGCCCAATTTAATACGCTTCAAGCAGGGCAAAAGGAATCGATTTTGGGACAAATCCAAGCACTGGGCGATGAAGCTGCCGCCAAAATAGGGACTTTTCTTTCAAAAACACTCGAGCTCATCCCAGCTTTTTTAGGTCTTTTGCCTGATGCAGCCGCAACCCTTTTGTTTTCTGCACTAGCAACTTTTTTTATCACGAAAGATTGGTTTACATTAAAAAAATATGGTTCTCGTATCTTTCCCGCAAAATGGATGCAGCATACACGAGCCATTTTATCTGAAATCAAAAAAGCCATTACCGGTTTTATGAAGGCGCAGCTTTTGCTTGTTGCAATGACCATCGGCCTTGTCATCATTGGTCTGATCATCTTAAAAGTCGAGCACGCCCTTGTCATTGCTTTATGTATTGGGTTTGTCGATTTACTTCCTTATATCGGGAGCGGCACTGTTTTTCTGCCATGGATCATTTACTCTGCCATGACAGGAAACCTTACCCTCGCCATCGGGCTCGGCATTTTGTATATTGTCGTGCTCATTCAAAGACAAATTTCAGAGCCAAAAGTCTTGAGCAAATCCATTGGGCTTAATCCTTTAGCCACACTTGTGGCGCTATTTGTCGGGTTAAAATGGCTCGGTTTCCTCGGACTCGTCATTGGCCCTGCTTCCCTTGTCGTGTGGCAAGCATTTCGTAATGCAGGTGTTTTCAGGGATATCTATCAATACATTCGGTACGGCATGCAAAAGTAAAAGAGACCTTCAGTTCAAGGTCTCTTTAGCGAATAATCGTATAGCGACTGCGATTAGACATGTTCCTGAGCCAACGTTCAAAGAGCGGCTTGATTTGCTTTCTCGTCATCGGAATGAGCAGCAGCGCACCGATGATATCTGATAAGAAGCCGGGAATGAGCAGGAGCAGACCACCGATTAGAATGCAAAAACCATCGACAATCGTTACCCCTGGCATTTTGCCATATTGTAAATCTCTTTGCACTTTTTGAAATGCTTCGATTCCTTGTTTTCTTGCAAAATAAGCACCTAGTGCACTCGTGAGTACGATCATCAGCATCGTTGGCAAAATGCCAATGATTTTACTTGATATTAAAAATAAACTGATTTCCACTGCAGGGAACAGAATCAATAATAGTAGCAAATATTTTTTCAACCATATCACCTCATGGGGTATCTATCACCCGAAAGCTGTTTTACTTTTTTAGTGTAACATAAAAAAAGAGAGGAGTCAGACAACTCCCCTCGTGTGTATGATTTAAAGGACGCTTGCACGGCCTTTGTAGATCGCTCCGCGTGCCGGATCTACTGTAATCTCTTCGCCTTCTTTTAGCAATGTTGTTGCACCATCAAGACCTACAATCACTGGAATGCCAAGGCTGAGTCCAACGACTGCTGCATGGCTTGTTAAGCCGCCTTCTTCAGTGATCAGGGCTGATGCTTTCTCTAAAGCACCCATCATATCACGGTCTGTACAGTTTGCGACAAGAATCGCACCATCGTACATTTTTTCATCTGCTTCTTTTCCGCTTTGTGCAATAACAACCGGTCCAAATGCAGATTTACGGCCAATTCCTTGACCTTTCGCAATGATGTCACCGACAACATAGACTTTCATTAAGTTTGTTGTACCTGTTTCACCAACTGGCACACCAGCTGTAATGACGATTAAATCGCCGTGTCTCACGTAGCCTGTTTCAATCGATTTCTCGACTGCATTCTCAAGCATTTCATCAGTAGACGTCGTTTTTGATCCGCTCTTTGCAAATACACCGAATACAAGAGACAGCTTTCTTGCAACTGATTCGTTTGCTGTGACCGCTACGATTGGTGCTTTTGGTCTATATTTTGAAATCATTCTCGCAGTATGACCGCTTTCTGTAGGTGTCACAATCGCTGCAACGTCAAGCTTCATCGCTGTATGTGCAACAGATTGACCAATGGCATCTGTAATGCTGACTTCTACTTCTTCGCTTCTGCGAGAAAGAATGGCTTTATAGTTGAGTGCATCTTCTGAGCGTGATGCAATGTTATGCATCGTTTGTACAGCTTCCACTGGATACGTTCCTGCTGCTGTTTCACCAGAAAGCATAATCGCATCTGTGCCATCAAAAATGGCATTTGCCACGTCACTTGCTTCCGCACGGGTTGGACGAGGATTACGCTGCATGCTGTCAAGCATTTGGGTCGCTGTGATGACTGGTTTGCCTAAGCGATTGCATTTTTTGATCAGCATTTTTTGTACAAGCGGTACTTCTTCTGCCGGGATCTCTACACCAAGATCTCCACGCGCAACCATCAAACCGTCTGATACCTCAAGGATTTCATCGATGTTATCAACACCCTCTTGGTTTTCAATCTTAGGGATGATTTGAATGTCAGCCGCGTTATTCTTTTCAAGAAGCTCACGAATTTCAAGAACATCAGAAGCTCGTCTCACAAAAGAAGCTGCGATGAAATCGACGCCTTGTTCAATTCCGAACAGAATATCATTGGCATCCTTTTCTGTAATACCTGGCAGGTTCACACTTACACCTGGTACGTTAACACCTTTTTTGTTTTTGAGCGTGCCTGTATTCATGACCTTTGTGACGATTTCTTTGCGGTCCATGTTCAGTTCTTTGACTTCTAAACCAATAAGACCATCATCTAAAAGGATTGTTGAACCCACTTCTACATCATGAATCAAATCTTCATATGTCACACTGATTTTTTCCGTATTTCCAACAATGTCTTCCATACTTACGATAAGATCTGCACCAGCGACTAGCTCAATTGAGCCGTTTTCGACTGTACGTGTACGAATCTCTGGACCTTTTGTATCAAGAAGGATCGCAATGTCCTTGCCTAATGTTTTACCTGCTTTACGAATGTTTTCAATGCGTGCACCATGCTCTTCAAAATCTCCGTGAGAGAAGTTTAGTCTGGCTACATTCATTCCTGCTTCAATCAATTCAGTCAGCTTTTCAATGGTTTCACTTGCTGGACCGATTGTACAAACGATTTTTGTCTTTCTCATTACTGTTCCTCCTAAGGTCTTCTCGTTTTATATAGAGAGCTCTTGTGAAAGTCGGTACATGTTTTGATCGACTGTATGTTTTTTATCTAAGATATCTAAAATATCGTGGTGAACGAGTTCGTTGCTTTGAATACCCACACAGCGTCCGCCTTTTCCTTCAAGTAGAAGTTCTACTGCATATGCTCCTAAACGGCTTGCGAGTACTCGGTCAAACGCACTTGGAGAACCTCCGCGCTGAATATGTCCTAAGACAGATACACGGGTTTCAAGGCTTGTCTCCTCTTCAATTCGCTTACCAAATTCAACACCGCTGCCTACGCCTTCTGCGACGATGATGATACTGTGCTTCTTGCCGCGCTCGTGCCCTCTTCTTAATCTCGCGATAATTTCATCCATGTCATAGTCTGCTTCTGGAATCAAGATAGATTCGGCTCCGCCTGCAAGACCTGACCAAAGGGCAATATCACCAGCATGTCTTCCCATTACTTCCACTACGTATGTACGTTCATGAGATGTGGCTGTATCACGAATTTTATCAATGGCGTCAATGACTGTATTCAGTGCTGTATCAAAGCCAATAGTGAAATCAGTACCTGGAATATCGTTGTCGATTGTACCCGGGACACCTACACATGGAAAACCAAGCTCAGTTAATTTCTTTGCTCCCATGAATGAACCGTCTCCGCCGATCACAACAAGTCCTTCAATACCGAATTTTTTTAAGTTTTCAATGCCTTTTTCACGACCTTCAACTGTCTTGAATTCAGGGCATCTTGCCGTGTAAAGTTTTGTTCCTCCACGATGAATAATATCGCCAACTGAACCTATTTCAAGTTTTTCAATTTTACCGTTAATTAGACCTGAATATCCATTATAAATACCGTAAACTTCAACATTATGGTAAATCGCTTTCCTTACAACTGCGCGCACAGCTGCATTCATTCCTGGGGAATCCCCACCGCTCGTTAAAACTCCTATACGCTTCATCTTTTTCACCTCAGAGACCATATATGAATTAAACATACCATTTCCACTGCTTGAAAACAATCATGAGCAAAACAGGATGTTTTCAATTTGTATTTCTAAAACCGTACTTATTATACAATTAAATAAACCGTTTTTAAACAAAAGTTAAGAAAGTATGAAAGCAATTCTTTCAAAAACGAGGAAGATCACCCCCTCTAAAGCCTACCATATCAAGGTTTTCAGACGTTTCAAATTTTATGAAAACAAATGAAAATTATTTTCAAATAGCGCTTACATGAGGAAGGTTTTCATGAAAAAAGGTGAAAAAAATAAACGCCAGCCAAAAAGGCTGTACGTTTATTTAGTTTACCCCAATATATTGATTTTCAACCGATACTTTCCCGATTGCTTTGTATTTTTGATATCTTTGTTCGACTAGTTCTTCAGGTGTTAGTTTGAGCAAAGATGTAAGTGACTGTTTTAATATTTTTTCAATGTAGGCTGCTTGTTGTTTCACGTCTCGATGTGCTCCACCTTGCACTTCTTTAATAACATCATCTATAATATCTAATTCTTTTAGGTCTGGAGCCGTAATTTTCATTGATTCTGCAGCTTTTTTCGCAAGTGATGAGTCCTTCCAGAGCAGTGCTGCTGCACCTTCAGGTGAAATCACTGAATACGTTGAATTCTCTAGCATGTATAGGTGATTTCCTACGCCTAAGCCTAGTGCGCCGCCACTTCCGCCTTCTCCAATGACAATACAGACAACCGGTACACGAAGTCCTGCCATTTCGAATAGGTTTTTCGCAATTGCTTCACTTTGCCCGCGTTCTTCAGCTGCTTTACCAGGATAAGCTCCTTTTGTATCAATAAAGCAAATGATCGGACGATTAAATTTATCTGCTTGTTTCATCAAGCGCAGCGCTTTACGGTAGCCTTCTGGATGAGGCATTCCGAAATTACGGCGCAAGTTTTCTTTTGTATCTTTACCGCGCTGGTGGCCAATCACCGTGACAGGAAGCCCTTTAAACGTGGCAATTCCTCCAACGATCGCTTCATCATCGCCATAAAAACGGTCACCGTGACACTCGAAAAAGTTGTCAAACAGCTCTTGAATGTAATCGAGAGTTGTTGGACGCATCGCATGACGAGCAATCTGTACTCTGTCCCACGGCTTTAAATTTGTATAAATGTCTGCTTCAAGTTTGCTCAGACGTGTTTCAAGACGCTCAATTTCTGCACTTAAATCCATTTCTGAGTTTTGTGTGAACTTTTTCAGTTCATCAATTTTCGCTCGAAGTTCAATGACAGGTTTTTCAAATTCTAGTTCTCCAGCCACTCTCGTTCACCTCCTGTGCTGTGTAACGCTAAGATTCGGCCTAGTGTTTCTTTCATCTCTGCACGATGAATGACAGCATCCAGCTGTCCATGCTTTAACAAAAATTCAGCCGTTTGAAAGTCCTCTGGCAGGTCTTCACGAATTGTTTGTTCTATGATTCTACGACCTGCAAACCCAATTAAAGCACCCGGTTCTGCAAAGTTGTAATCACCAAGAGACGCGAAGCTAGCTGATACACCGCCAGTTGTTGGGTTCGTCATCACAGAGATAATCAAACCTTGGTCCTCGCTGAACAGTTTTAATGCTGAGCTTGTTTTTGCCATCTGCATAAGACTGAGGATCCCCTCTTGCATTCTCGCTCCGCCTGATGCAGTAAAGATGATAAATGGCACCTTGTCCGCTTTTGCTTTCTCGATCGCAAGTGTGATCTTTTCACCAACAACCGAGCCCATGCTGCCCATACGGAATGTGGCATCCATGACAGCGATCACAGCACGCTTGCCTTCGATTTCACCTTGACCTGTGACAATGGCTTCATTCAAAGATGTTTTTTCTCTGTCTTTCTCAAGCTTTTCTTCGTAGCCTGGGAATCCGAGCGGGTTTTCTGAGATCAGGTGCCCGTTAAATTCTTCAAATGTGCCTTCGTCAACAAGGCTGTCAATACGCTGTTTTGCATTCATTTGCAAATGTCTGCCGCAATTCATGCAAACACGTAAATTTTTATCTAGTTCTTTGGTGAGCATTATTTTTTTACATTGCGGACATTTGGTCATGATGCCTTCAGGCACATCTTGACTTGCCTGTTCAGAGGGTACAGATGCATATTTTTTCTTTTTACTGAAAATATTTTTAATTGACAAATGACTACCTCCCTTTTTGAAGGGTTTTTTCTTTACACGCACATCCACTATTATAGGACATGTCATAACTGTACCGAAACTATTGTACTTTTTTTGTCAAACGCTGTCATCCTTCATTCAATTTTTTCAGTGGGGAATTGATGAGAAATGAGTATGTGTTTGGGGCGCTGAGCAGTTGATATAGGTGAATTGTGAACGTCTACAAAAAAATATCATTCCGGATGAAAAAATTTTCACGTATGAGAGGAAATGGTGCACGTCTTTCCTCCAATTTCAGAAAGAACGTGCACACTTTTCCAATTGATTATTCGCCGATAATCGTTAATTTTCTTGTTTTTTCAGCGACTTCTTCTGGGTCGACTTGGATTCTTGCAACACCAGTTTCCATTGCTGCTTTTGCTACCGCTTTTGCTACCGCTGGTGCTACACGTGCATCAAATGGTTCAGGGATGACGTATTCAGCTGACAATTTATCATCTGAAACAAGAGAAGCAATTGCTTCTACGGCTGCAATTTTCATTTCTTCGTTAATGTGGGTTGCTCGTACATCTAATGCTCCGCGGAAAATTCCTGGGAATGCCAGTACGTTGTTTACTTGGTTCGGAAAGTCAGAACGGCCAGTTCCTACAACACTTGCGCCTGCTGCATGTGCATCTTCTGGCATGATCTCTGGATTAGGATTCGCCATTGCGAAGATGACAGGATCTTTTGCCATTTTGCCAACCATTTCTTTTGTTAGAGCGCCTGCTGCTGAGACCCCGATGAAGACGTCAGCGCCTTCAATCACTTCTTCTAATGAACCTTCTTTACGGTCTTGGTTCGTGAATTTAGCCACTTCATTTTTCACTGCATTCATACCGTTCGGGCGGCCTTCATAAATTGCGCCTTTTGTATCACACATGATGATATCACGTACACCGAAATGATATAGAAGCTTGATAATCGCAATTCCCGCTGCTCCAGCGCCGTTTGCCACCACTTTGATAGAGGACATTGATTTTCCAGACAGTTTCAGCGCATTTACAAGTCCTGCTACTGTCACAATCGCTGTTCCGTGCTGATCATCGTGGAACACTGGAATGTTTGTCTCTTTTTTCAAGCGCTCTTCGATAATAAAGCAGTTTGGAGCTGCAATATCTTCAAGGTTGACACCGCCAAACGTTGGCTCAAGAAGCTTTACTGTTTCAACGATTTTGTCTACATCGTTTGTCGCAAGTGCGATTGGGAAGGCATCAACGCCAGCGAAGCTTTTGAATAGTACAGCTTTTCCTTCCATTACTGGAAGAGAAGCTTCTGCACCAATATTTCCAAGCCCTAAAACAGCGCTTCCGTCTGTGACAACAGCGACCATATTGCCTTTCATTGTATAATCATACACTTTGCTTGTGTCGTCATAAATATCTTTACATGGTTCTGCAACACCAGGTGAGTAAGCCAAGCTCAAGTCTTTCGCATTTTTCACTTGTACTTTTGATTTTGATTCAAGTTTGCCTTGATTCTCTTTGTGCATATGTAATGCTTCTTCTCTTAATGACATGTGATGAACACTCCTTCAAGTGGAAAATGATTTAATGAATTGCTAAGTTGATAAGCACATACTGGCAGTTTTAAATACACAGAATCTTTAAAATGATAACACAATAGGTGAATTTGTAAAACATATTCAGGCGATTTGTCATCATTTAATCACAACGTTTTGTTCACCAAGCAGCTCTTTTAACTGGAAAATGACAGCATGATCTGCATGAACTTTGTATGCATCTGGAAGTCTCACTGTCTTTTTTTGCTTCTCATAATACAAATAGACATCTGCTTCTCCGCTATGCATCGAGATCACCCGCTTTACTTGCTCTAGCAGCTCCTGCGTATGATTTTCTTCTTTCACCCGAATGTAGACAGACTCTTTTCTTTGTGTGCCCATCTCTTCAAGCAGAACGGCTTCTTGCACGATGATCTGGCTGCTGTCATTTCTGACATCTATTCTGCCTTCAACATAAAGCATGGCGCCCTCCTCAAGTAAGGGGGACAGCTTTCTAAATTGCTCTGGAAAGACGACGCCTTCCATTTCTCCCGTTTCATCCCCAAATGTGACAAATGCCATCGATTGTCCATTTTTTGTTCGAATCGATTTCACCTTTGTCAAAAGACCACCCATTGAGACCTTTCGCTTTATATAGGAAGAAAGTCTGATGATTTCCACTGCACCATTCTCTCTTAAGCGATCTCGGTACGCTTGTACAGGATGATTTGATAAATATAGTCCAAGTGCCTCTTTTTCAAATTGCAGAAGATCGACAAGCGGCAATTCTTCTATCTCTGCATATTTTGGCTTAATGGAGAAGGTTGTATCCCCCAGAAAGTCAAGCTGATCATCTGGATTTAAAAATGACACGTGGTCTAATGCAATATCTATTGATGCCAATAACGAAGCACGATTTGGATAAAGCTCATCCATCGCCCCTGAAAAAATGAGCGCTTCAATCGTTTTTCGGTTGACACTCTTTGCTGATACTCTTGCGCAAAAATCAAATAAATCTTCAAACGGCTTTTCCTGTCTTGCCCTGTATATATCCTTTACAGCTGACACTCCGACATTTTTGATCGCTCTTAAGCTGTAGCGGATCTCCCCTTTTTCAACCGTAAATGGAAATTCACTCTTATTAATAGAAGGCTTCAACACAGATATCCCTTTTTCCTTTGCCTCATAGAAATATTGAGCAACTTTGTCATCATTTCCAATCACACTCGTTAAAAGTCCGCACATAAAATATAACGGATAATGCGCTTTTAAGTAAGCAAGCTGAAAGCCAATCATGCTATATGCAACAGCATGGCTTCTATTAAAACCATAGTTTGCAAATTTGACGATTAAGTCATAAACGTCATTTGCAATGTTAACAGGATACTCCTTTTTTAGGCATCCTTCAACAAAATGGCTTCGCTCTTCATCAAGAACCTTTTTATCCTTCTTTGAAACTGCTCTTCTTAATAGATCTGCCTCGCCAAGCTGAAATCCTGCCATCTTCGCTGCAATCAGCATGATTTGCTCCTGATAGACGATGACTCCATATGTGTCTTTTAAAATGTCATACAAATCAGGATGCGGGTAAGAGACCTTGACTCTGCCGTGCTTTCGGTCGATAAAGAGCGGGATATTCTCCATTGGACCTGGACGGTAGAGGGCATTGACTGCCACAATGTCTTCTAAACTAGAGGGCTTCAAGCGTCTCAGCACCTGACGCATTCCTTGTGATTCAAGCTGGAAAATCCCAGTTGTATCCCCCGCTGATAACAATTCAAATGTTTTCTGATCTTCATATGAAATGTCACTAAAGTTAATGTGGACGTTTTCCTGTCTTTCAATCTGGTTTTTAATGGATTCAATTAAGGTTAAGTTTCTAAGTCCTAAGAAATCCATCTTTAAAAGTCCGAGATCTTCTAAATAATTCATCGCATACTGCGTTAAATACACACCATCATGGCCGTCTTGAATCGGAACGACCTCTGTCAGAGGCTCCTCGCTCAGCACAACGCCGGCTGCATGTGTCGAGGTATGTCTTGGCAAGCCTTCCACCTTTAAAGCAGTTTGAAAGACTTGCCTGAGCTCTTCGGACTGCTGGAGCATTGTTTTTAATTCAGGAGATGCAGTGAGCGCTTCTTTCAGCGTCGTTCCTGGCTTTGACGGAATCAGCTTTGCAAGACGATCCGCTGCCTTTGAATCAATCCCCATCACACGTCCTACATCTCTTAAAGCTGCTTTTGCTGCAAGTGTTCCAAACGTGACAATTTGCGCCACATGCATGTCTCCGTATTTGTCTTTTACATAAGAAATGATTTCATCTCTTCTCGTATCAGGGAAATCTATATCAATATCAGGCATACTGATTCGCTCAGGATTTAAGAAACGTTCAAATAACAAACCGTGACGGAGCGGATCAACATCCGTAATAAACAGTACATAGGCAACAAGTGATCCTGCTGCCGATCCTCGGCCCGGTCCTGTGACAATGCCTTGGTCATGGGCATACTTCATAAAATCCCACACGATGAGAAAATAATCACTGAAATTCATTTTTTGGATAATGCTCAGTTCGTACTCAAGTCTTTTCACATACGCTTCATTTGAAGCAATCTTTCTTTGCTTCATCCCTTCCGCACACACTTTGCGTAAAAACTGATCTGCTGTTGATTGATCAGGGGTCGGATAGGATGGGAGTTTTGTCTGCCCAAGATTTAAATCAACTTCACAGCGGTCTGCGATCTCCACCGTTCTTGTGAGCAGCTCCGTATCCTGCGTATACCATTCCTTCATTTCTTCAAAGGTTCTGAAATGCTTTTCTGCTTGGTCTTCCTCAACCTCAGGCAGCTGCTGCCCTGCTTTAATCGCCTTTAAACACGTATAGGCCGTTTTGTCTTCCATGTTGATGTAGTGGACATCTCCTGTCGCAACAAGAGGAATGTCCGCACTTTTTGAGACATCCCTCAGTTTACCTGTAAGCGATTCGTCTTGCTGAAATGGCTGAAGTGCGATGTACACATGTCCCTCACCGAAAATATGTTTCAATTGTTTCGCCGCATCATGCGCCTCTTCTATCTGATCGTGCTGAAGCAGCGTTTCAATGTAGCCAGAAACGCCTGGTGTGATGGCAATGAGCCCACGGTGATAGCTTTTCAGCCATTTCTCTTTCAGTCCAGCTTTTGATTTTGATTTCAGCACACTGCTGATTTTGATCAAGTTTTGGTAGCCTTCATTGTTTTTGGCAAGGAGCACCAAGGGATAAGCCTCTGTCTCTTGTTCATCTATGAAGACAGAAGCTGTTAAACCGATGACCGGCTTGATGCCATGTTTTTTACATTCCTTATAAAATTCAACCGTTCCATACATCACATGGTCATCGGTAAGAGCGAGCGCCTTGCAGCCAAGTTCTTTTGCTTTCAGCACAAGCTCCTTTACTTTTGCTGCACTGCTTAATAAGCTGTATCCACTGTGGACCTGAAGATGAACATAAGACATGCTTAATCCACTCCTTTCGTCTAAAGTCATTCTTTCATTATAAAACGCGATGCGATGAGAAACAAATGTTCTTTCTTTTCTGTCCGTTCATACTTGTCCCGCACGCACCATATATTGAATAGAGTGAGGTGGACAAAATGGATGTGAAGGAAGCTTTTATTCCAAATTTTATTAGCTGTTATTTTATTGCGCTTGGAGTCATTTTGGGTGGTGCCATTATTGGCGGTGTTGGTGCTTATTTGTCTGGTCAGCCGCCTTTATCCATTATTACGAGTCTTGCCAATCGATTAAAGATCTGGGCGCTTGTCGCAGCCATCGGGGGAACGTTTGATGCTGTTTATAGCTTTGAACGAGGCATTTTTGAAGGGAACACGCGTGATATTTTCAAGCAGATTTTATTAATTGTCTCTGCCATGGGCGGTGCGCAAACGGGTTATCTTATTATCACGTGGCTCACACAGGAGCATGTGTCATCATGAGGGTGCCGGAGCTTTACAAACGTCCAGGCTGGCAGCGTTTTTTTGCGGGGATGATGTTTGGTGCGATTGTGAGCTGGCTCATTTTCCTCTTTACATACGGAACCTTTCAGGAAAAGCAGGTCACACTGCTGAGAAGCCAGCAGCACCATATGGACGGTCTGAAAGAACAAATCACACTCTATCGGGAAGATTTGCATAAGTTAAATGAGGATAATAAGAAGCGTCTGCTGATCCAAAGCGTAGATGTCCATCTCGTCAATCGTGAGCAGTATAAAATCCCAGAGCCAGACACGCTAAAATTTGAAGATCAGGTCAAGGAGGATATCTCAGAGGTTATTACAAAGGATATTGAAAGTGTCTATAAAACAAAGGAATTATTAAAACGCACGGTCGAAAACAAAGAATATACCATTCGGGAAAAGGCATACCGCGCCAAAGTGACAGAGCTGACAATTTATACGAAGCTTACACTTGAAGTGCGCATTTCATTTGCTGAATAAATGATCATGTGGAATTTTTATGAATTTCTGCCCTCAATGATCGCTTTTCCCCCTTAATTTTTATACACTAAAAGTAGAACGAGATCTAAAATAGAAAGAGGTGAGGACAATGGAGGTTTATAGCTATCGTCAAATGGCACGAGACAAAGCAAGCCGGATCAAGGACGGCATGTGCGCTTATGCTGAGACAGAAATGATGGCTCATTTAATTAAAAAAGAATTAAAGCATCAAAATCTCCAAGCCTATGAAGATTCAACTGACATCGGCTGCTGGTTTATCCCTGTATGCAAGTAACCCTTTTCTCCATGACAAAAAAAGAGAGAGGGGACTTGAAGCCCCCCTCTCTCATGATGATGATTTACATACTTCCTCTAAATCACGCAAAATCTCATCTGCCACGGCCCAATCATAAATAGACGCACCAGCTGCAAGCGGGTGGCCGCCGCCATGATATTTTTTCGCAATGGTATTAATGACGACACCTTTCGAACGGAATCTAACACGAATCTGATCATTTTCTTCCACAAAAAAGACCCATGCCTTAATCCCTGCAATATTTCCAAGTGTTCCAACAAGCTGTGAGGCCTGCTGCGCTGTCGTTTGGAACGATTCCAAAATATCCTGCTTAATGAAAACAGAAGCGACTCCATTCTCTGACAAAGAAATATGTTGAAAAATATAGCCATTTAATTTCACGACATTCAGATCCGTCTCATACAATTGATTGAAAAGGTCTGAAGATGAAAATGGATATTCAATCAGTTCTCCTGCATATTTGAGCGTCTTTTTCGTCGTGTTTGGGAAAAGGAAGCGGCCTGTGTCTCCTACAATGCCGGCATAAATGAGTTCAGCCGCCTTTGTATTCAGCTGATATCCTTCTTCTTTCCCCTCTAAATACAATTCATAAATCATTTCGCTCACAGAGCTTGCCTCTGTATCCACCCAAAGTAAATCACCATAAGGATCTTCATTTGGATGATGGTCAATTTTCATCAGCTTATCGCCCATTGAATAGCGCTGATCATCAATTCTTGCTTGATTGGCTGTATCGCAGACAATGACAAGGGCATCTTTGTACACGTCATCCGGCACTTCATCAAGTTCATATAAAAATGAAAGGGATGGCTCCGGGGTTCCTGTCGCATAAATATTTTTTTCTGGATAGGTGGCACGCAAGATTTCCGTAAGGCCGCACTGCGATCCATACGCATCAGGATCTGGTCTTACATGTCTATGAATGATGATGGTGTCATATAATGATATGGTTCTAATCAGTTCTTTTTTCATAAAAACTCCTTCTTATCCGATACTCTTTTTATTATTAAATCATAATCTATCCTGACGGAAAAGTGAGGAATAGACAATTTATTCTAGTAAGCAAGCCTATTTACGTTTAAAATAGGGTTGTAACCACTTACAATGGAGGCTTGGCACATGCTTGTTTTGATTGTGTTTATTATTTGTTCTGCCATGTTTTATTTATACTACAAAGCAAAGAATGTCCGTACGAACCGCCCAGTTGAAAAGAAATTCTGGTCGGCGAAATCCAGTATGGCACTTGGCTGCTTTGTCCTGCTCTTCGGTGTGAATCAATTATTTTTAAACCGCTCGTCACTCGCATTTGTCATTGGATTTATTTTTGTTGCTGTCGGTATCGGCAGTACGTGGGCTGGATATAAAGCCTACAAGCATTACCTTCCGCTCTTTTTAAAGGAAGGCGAAAAAGATCACGCATAATAGGAGAGAAGGGCTAAAATGATGTTTATTTTAGCCCTTTGTCTTTTTCAGCAGATTATCCTCTCTCCATGAGCTGCACCATCAGCATGGCTTTACCGACGATATTCGATTGATGATAAACTTCCACTTCCAGCTTTCCAAACTTGCGTCCTACTTCTAAAATATTTGGCTTGATCTGTATCGTGGATTCCATTTGAACCGGTTTTAAGAAGTAGACAGAGAGACTTTCGACAATTAGCTCCCCTTTTTTATGAGACTTTAAGAAGCGATTGGCGGATTCAATTAAAATTTGCGTGAACACGCCATATGAAATGTTTCCGAGCTGGTTTGTCATTTGTGGTGTGACCTCATATTGATACACTGCATCTGCCTTTGGTTTTTCTGTATCGGTCTCTTTAAACCCTCTTGAGACGACATCATCCAGTTTTTCTCCGACCTGCGGCTGCTTTTGAATCATTTGAAGCGCCTTCAGCACGTCCTGACGGCTGATCATTCCAATCAGTTTCGTATAATCATCTACAACTGGCAGCACCTCAATGCCTTCCCATACCATCATTTGAGCAGCAGAAGCGACAGAGGTTTTGCCAATGACTGTCAGTGGGTTTTTCGTCATCACCTTTTCAATCGGTGTGGAGCGGTCATGACCTGCGATATCCTTTGAGGTGAGAATGCCGTGAATCTTCATTTGGTCGTCTGCGACTGGAAAACGTCCGTGGCCAGTTTCATAATTTTTTTCATACCATTTTTCAAGCTTATCCTCTGGTGATAGATACACCGTTCGTTCTATCGGCGTTAAAATATCTTCCACAAGTACAATCTCTTTTTTTATGAGTTGGTCATAAATGGCCCGGTTAATGAGAGCTGCTACGGTAAATGTATCGTAGCTTGTCGATAAGATCGGCAGTTCAAGCTCATCTGCGAGCTGAATGATTTCATCATCTGTTGAGAATCCGCCTGTAACAAGTACAGCCGCCCCTGCCTCTAATGCTTGTCTGTGGGCATTGATCCGGTTTCCGACAATCAGCAGGTTTCCAGCTGCCGTATAGCGCATCATCGCATCAAGCTCCATCGCTCCGATGACAAATTTGTTTAATGTTTTATGTAAGCCCGCTCGTCCCCCAAGCACCTGTCCGTCAATCACATTAACTACTTCTGCATATGTCAGTTTTTCAATATTTTCTTTTTTCTTCTGTTCAATTCGAATGGTGCCGACTCGTTCAATGGTACTCACGAATCCTTTATTTTCGGCATCCTTAATAGCCCGATAAGCGGTCCCTTCACTCACTTTCATTTCTTTCGCAATACGCCGGACAGAAATTTTCTCTCCGACATCTAATGAATCAATATACGATAAAATTTGTTCATGCTTTGTCGCCAATCCCGTTCACCCTTTTTGTTTTCAGCGTTTTCATCTAACTTTCATTATAAGGGCAGGAGGCTTTTAATAGCAATTTGTCTTTTTTCAGCACGATACATGTAAATAAAAAAAGCCGGCATTTGAGTGCCGGCTTTTTGCTATGTTGATTAAATCTCGATCGATTCTCCGCTGTTTAACACATGACCGACGCCGCCATGCAGGCTGTCTGCAAATGCATGTGGGTCCTGCTCAATCGGCGGGAATGTGCTGTAATGAACTGGCACGACTTGCTTCGCCCGAAGCCATTCGGCTGCGATTCTTGCATCGTCCGGTCCCATCGTGAAGTTATCACCGATCGGAAGGAATGCAAGCTCAATATGATTCAGCTCACCAATCAGCTTCATATCTGAAAAGAGTGCAGTGTCTCCGGCATGATAAATCGTTTTGCCCTCTGCAGTAAATAAAATACCTGATGGCATGCCTGTATACGTAATCGTTTTTGCATCTTCATCAATGATAGCAGAACCATGGAACGCTTGAGTGAGCTTCACTTTACCAAATTCAAACTCACGTCCGCCCCCAATCGATAGCGGGTGCGTTTTCACACCTTGCCAGCTTAAATAAGTGGCAAGCTCGAATGGCGCAATAACGAGCGCATCATTGTTTTTAGCGATTTCAATGGTGTCACCGACGTGATCTCCATGCCCGTGGGTCAGCAAAATGGCATCCGCTTTGACATCTTGCGGTTTGATATCTGTGTGCTTATTTCCATTTAAAAATGGATCAATCCAAATATGGTATCCGTTTGTTTCAATGTGTACGACTGAATGTCCGTGATATGTAGCTTTCATGTGAGTATATCCACCTTTCGAATTTGATCTCATTTCATCTATTCCCTGTATAAAAAACTGAAAAACTTAATGCCTGTGAATGACGTTAAGACCACCTGTTGCTTCAATAACAGTTCCTGTAATCAGATCAGAGCGGTCATCGCATAAAAAGGAAATGATGCGCCCGATATCTTCTCCAGTACCAGATCTGCCAATCGGCGTTTCGTCATCTTTCATCTGGCGTGCTTCTTCTATTGTCGATTCTTTCATGTCTCCAACGATTTTGCCTGGACAAACCATATTGGCCGTGATGCCGTTTTCGGCTTCTTCTATCGCAATGGTTTTCGTCAGTGACGCGAGCCCCACTTTTGCTGCTCCGAAGGCTGATCTGTGCATCCATCCCGGCGCATGGTCTGCACCTTGGAAGCCATATGTGACAATTCGGCCGAAGCCTTGCTTTCTCATCATTGGGATGACCATACGGAACAAATGGAACACAGCAGATAGGTTGCCTTCCATCATTTGATACCATTCATCTTCGGAATAATCCGCTAGTTTTTTTCGTTCAAAAATATAAGGTCCAGCATTGTTAATCAAGGCATCGATCCGCCCAAATCGCTCAGCTGCCAGCTCGACCATGTTCTTTAAATCTTCTTTGTTTGTCACATCACCTTGGACAAATTGAAGCTTTTCTTCATATTCCTGCAATTCTTCTTTCATCTGCCGTACAGCTTCATCATCACTTCGATAATTGACTGTCACAGAATACCCCATATTCAGTAAAGACTCGGTGACTTTCCTGCCAAGTCCCTTAGAACCCGCTGTTATTAATGCGTGTCGCACACAATCTCCTCCTAAAGCAAAGGTTGCAAGTTCACATGTTTCTTATCTTTACTTTACTATAAACCTGCATCTGGCGCACTTATGAACCCTTTCTGTTATTTCTATTTAGAATGAAAAAATGAAGGATGATTCATCCACTTTTGGATATCCCACGAGCCATGAATATCAAGAAGCAGCGAAACAAAACGATAGCATTCTCTCACCTCATGAAGCTGGTGAGGAAGCGGGCAAATCTCTTCATAGCCCAACTGAACATCGTGTGCAGCTTCTTTCGTCAAAAGGTATTCCAATGCAATAAAATCAAATGCAGCTGGTCCAAATACAACATACTCCGTATCCACTAGACTCGTCACTTGATCATCTTTTTCAATATATTGCGATGGATCTAAATCAATTAAAATAAGACTGGCTGAATCAGGAGGATTGAGGTGATCTAGCTTTTGCTGCACCATTTCTCCATAGCACTGAAATTCAGGCTGATCAGCATAATAGCGGCTTACAAGTTGGGAGACAGCCTTTTTTAAAAGAGCATGAAATCCTCTCAAATGTCTCGTTTCTGCACCGTATACTGCACCGAAAGAGTTTGTTCGATATGAATGAAGAAGCGCTAGTTTCCTCCCGTAATCTTTATAGAAATGTGATGAGCGCCCCTCAAAAGATGTTAAAGGGAT
Source organism: Bacillus sp. SIMBA_005 (assembly GCF_046535585.1). NCBI lineage: Bacteria > Bacillati > Bacillota > Bacilli > Caryophanales > Bacillaceae > Bacillus > Bacillus sp. SIMBA_005. The sequence goes on from NZ_JAWRWI010000009.1 coordinate 40,735, forward strand.
TCCTTCTATTTTTTCCATGACATCATAATGTTTCCCTGCCTTCTTCACTTTACGAACAACTTTCGGAATATGAAAGGAATTCGTCATAGCCAGCTTTTCATTGATTTGATCGAGATGTTCTTGTCCTATATGAGCATTTACTCCATAGATTATGTCGATCCCATATTCAAACTCACTTTCTACTTTTGTCATTTTAGGAGATTTCACGACATATTCCGTTTTGTCTTGTAAGGAGATCAGCCATACATCATTAGCCCGTCCGTCGTACTGTTCTCCTAACATTTTAACTGATACGATGGGCTGGTCAAACAAAGCCTGAAGCGTTCTCTTCATGAACTGCTGTCACTCCCTCTTCAGCTTAACACTGGTATGATTTCAACTTCTCCAATGATGATCAATCTCCTTTTCCCAAGACAAAAAACCATCCGTATTAACGAATGGTTTTTTGTCAGTTACGCTAGACAGGCTTTTGCTTTTTCTAAAGCGAGCTGAATTTGTTTAAATCCAGTTCCCCCTGCGCTTGTTCTTTTTTCAACAGCAACATAAGGATCAAGCACGGTGTAAATGTCTTCTTCAAAAAGAGCGCTCGCTTCTGTAAATGTCTCAAACGGAAGATCACTTAAGTAGATGCCTTTTTGAATGCATGTATACACGAGCTTGCCAACGATTTCGTGTGCTTCACGGAATGGCATGCCTTTTTTCGCAAGGTAGTCTGCCACTTCGGTCGCATTTGAGAAATCTTCTTTTGTTGCTTTTTTCATGACATCTTCGTTCACTGTCATTGTTTGAATCATGCCTGTGAAGATTTGCAGGCTGCCAGCAATGGTTTTCACTGTATCAAACATGCCTTCTTTATCTTCTTGCAAGTCTTTGTTATACGTAAGCGGCAAGCCTTTCATAATCGTGAGAAGCCCCATCAGGTTGCCATACACACGGCCTGTTTTCCCGCGGATTAATTCAGCCATATCCGGGTTTTTCTTCTGCGGCATCATGCTGCTGCCTGTTGCATAAGTGTCATCAAGCTCAATGAATTTGAATTCTTGAGAGCACCATAAAATGATTTCCTCACAAAGACGTGAGAGATGCATCATCACAAGGCTGCTATTAGACAAAAACTCTAAAATGAAATCCCGATCACTTACGCCATCAAGGCTGTTTTCGTAAATATGATCAAAGCCAAGCAGCTCTGCTGTATATTCACGATCAATTGGGAATGTCGTTCCTGCTAACGCTCCGCACCCGAGTGGAGACACGTTAATTCGCTTCAAAGAATCTTGAAAACGCGCTTTGTCACGCTCTAGCATCCAGAAATAGGCGAGCATATGATGCGCAAAGGAAATAGGCTGTGCACGCTGCAAGTGCGTATATCCTGGAAAAATCGTTTCAACGTGCTGTTCTGCTTTTTCCACAAGCACTGTTTGAAAGGAAGAGATCAGTTCAATGATATGCTCTACTTGGTTATTCAAATATAAATGCATATCGGTGGCAACCTGATCATTCCGGCTTCTCGCTGTGTGCAATTTGCCGCCAAGCGGACCAATCTCATCAATGAGCATTTTTTCAAGGTTTAAATGGATGTCCTCATAATCCACTGAGAATTCGAGTTCATCTTCCTCTGCCTTTTTCATGAGCGTATTCAGTCCATCTTTAATGGCAGCGGCCTCCTCATCATCTAGGATACCGCATGTATTCAGCATACTTGCATGAGCAAGGGAGCCGGTCAGATCTTCTTTGACTAATTGTTTGTCGAAATGAATGGACGCGCCAAACTCATCGACCCATTTTTCAGGTGTTTTTTGAAATCGGCCTCCCCAAAGCTTTTTCATGCTTTAACCTGCTCCTTTTTATTCACGATGCTGTTTACTTTTGTTGGTAAGCCCCAAAGGTTAATAAATCCTACCGCTGCATCATGATCGAATTCATCTGCTTTTGTGTAAGTTGCTAGATTTTCATCATAAAGTGAATATGGTGATTTACGTCCTTCAACAATGGCATGACCTTTAAATAGTTTCACACGTACAACACCTGTTACGTTCTGTTGTGTTTCTTGTAAGAAAGCATCTAGTGCTCCTTTAAGTGGTGAGAACCATAATCCGTTGTATATTAATTCAGCCATTTTTTGTTCAACGATTGGCTTAAAGTGTGCAACTTCCTTCACTAGCGTTAAGTCTTCAAGCTCTTTGTGCGCTTTTAGAAGTGTGACAGCACCTGGGCATTCGTACACTTCACGAGATTTAATGCCAACAAGACGGTTTTCAACGTGGTCGATTCTGCCAACCCCATGCTGACCAGCGACTTCATTTAAATGAAGAATGAGATCAGATAAGGAATACTGAATACCATCAATAGCTGTTGGTTTTCCTTTTTCAAACGTGATTTCAATGATTTCAGGCGTGTCAGGAGTTTTTTCAAGTGGCGTTGTTAAATCATACGCTCCTTCTGGCGGTGCAGCCCAAGGATCTTCTAAAATGCCGCACTCGTTACTTCTGCCCCAAAGGTTTTGGTCGATTGAATATGGGCTGTCTAAGTTAATTGGAATTGGAATACCATGTTTTTGTGCATAATCGATTTCTTCATCACGAGACCATTTCCACTCACGCACTGGTGCAAGAACTTCTAGGTCTGGATTCAATGCTTTAATGGAGACTTCAAAACGGACTTGGTCATTTCCTTTTCCAGTACATCCGTGCGCAACCGCTACTGCATTTTCTTTTTCTGCAACTTCCACCAATTTTTTCGCAATAAGCGGACGAGATAATGCAGATACTAGCGGATATTTCCCTTCATACATCGTGTGTGCTTGTAAGGCAGTTAGTGCAAATTCCTCTGCGAACTCTTCTTTTGCGTCAATCATGTAAGACTGAACCGCTCCGACTTGAAGTGCTTTTTGTTGAACGAATGCTAAGTCTTTTCCCTCGCCTACGTCTAGGCAGCAAGCTACGACTTCGTATCCTTGCTCTTGTAACCATTTAACTGCAACAGAGGTATCAAGACCTCCGGAATATGCTAATACGACTTTTTTATTTTGTGACATGATTGAAAAGCTCCTCTCACTTGTTTTGATTCTGTGAATGTTTTTTGCATAAAAATAAGTTTTAATTTATAAACATGCATTTAGTATGTATACACTGTAACAAGGAAAAATTGTTTTTTCAACCCCTTTATGAAAAAAACTCCGCCAAATTTTCTTGGCAGAGTCATTTCAGACTATTTTTGATCCTTTTCAAGCTCTCGTAAGACGTGAGGAAGCTCTGGAATGATGAGTTTTGTCATGGCTAAACGAACAGCTCCAGTAGAACCTGGTGTGGCAAAGACGGCTTTTTGATTGACGATCCCAGCCGCGGCACGGGACAAGATAGCGGCTGAACCAATGTCTTCTGTATAGCTCAGCATGCGGAAGATTTCGCCAAAGCCAGGCAGCTCCTTCGAGAAAAGCGGGGTGATCGCTTCAATGGTGACATCCCTTGCGGCAATTCCTGTGCCCCCGTTTAACAAGACGGCATCTATTTTTGGTTCGCCTGTTCCCTCTAGTACAGCGTCTTGGATCGCTCCAATGTCATCTTTTACAATATCGTATGCAAGAATGAGATGTCCCTGTTCTTTAAGCAAATCAATCATTAGACGGCCGCTTTTATCTGTTTCTTTCGTTCTTGTGTCACTGACCGTAATGACTTTCACATAAAGCCTCGCTTTCGCCTCACGTTTATGTTCTGTCACGCTCATTTTTCGCACCGCTCCTTTCATATTGCCTCACATTATAGCATGCTGATTTCAATAGAAAAAAGCCCTTTTCCGCTGAGGAAAAGAGCTTCAAAAGGATGTTACGCTAAACGCATAACGTCTCTTGCAATCATAACTTCTTCGTTCGTTGGAATCACGATTACTTTTACAGGAGAGTGCGGGTAGCTGATGAATGCTTCTTCGCCTCTCATGTTGTTAAGAGAAGGATCCCAGTAAACGCCCATGAATTCAAGACCACGAAGGACACGTGCTCTAACTTCTGAACTGTTTTCACCGATTCCAGCTGTGAAGATGATCGCATCTACGCCATTCATTCTCGCTGCATAAGAACCGATGTATTTATGAATACGGCTTGCAAAAATATCAAGAGCTACTTCTGCACGGTCGTTTCCTTCTTCTGTTGCTTCTTCGATATCACGAAGATCACTTGATAGACCAGACACACCTAAAAGACCACTCTTCTTATTCAAAGTAGAAAGTACTTCTTCAGCTGTATGTCCTGTTTTCTCCATAATAAATGGAATAAGAGCAGGGTCAATGTTACCTGAACGTGTACCCATCGCAACACCCGCAAGCGGCGTGAAGCCCATTGAAGTATCGATTGATCTTCCGCCTTCAACTGCTGCGATACTCGCACCATTTCCAAGGTGACAAGAGATCAAACGAAGTTCTTCAAGAGGGCGGCCTAATAGCTCTGATGCACGCTCTGTTACGAACTTATGGCTTGTCCCGTGGAATCCGTATTTACGAATACCAAAGTTTTTGTAGTAGTCGTACGGAAGGCTGTATAGGTAAGACTGCTCTGGCATTGTTTGGTGGAAAGCTGTATCGAACACAGCAATCGCTGGTACGTCAGGCAGAATTTGTTTGAATGCTTTGATTCCTACAACGTTTGCAGGGTTGTGCAGTGGTGCTAGCTCTGAAAGCTGATCAATGTCATTAATGACTTCATCAGTTAAAAGAACAGAGTCGCTGAATTTCTCTCCGCCGTGAACAACACGGTGTCCTACGCCATCAATTTCATTAAAGTCTTTGATGATATTAAATTCAATTAGTTTTTCAAGCAGCATTTTAACCGCTACTGCATGATCTGGAATATCTGTGACTTCTGTTTTCTTTTCTCCATCTACAGAAATCGTGAAGATACTGTTGTCCATTCCGATTCTTTCAACAAGACCTTTTGTTAAAACGGTTTCTTCTGGCATGTCGAACAATTGGAATTTAAGAGATGAGCTTCCTGCGTTGATTGCGATAATTTTAGACATTCTTGTCGCTCCTTTTACTCAGTTGTTATATAAGGTTTCACGTTTTTTCCGGTGCTATATTCAACCTGTATGACGGGTCTTTTATAGTTTAACGATAAGTCCGAAAAATATCTGACTTTTTCATTTAAACATTGAAAACTTTGCATTTCAAGTGCACCTTTGAACTGTTACCGCTTACATCGATAAGTCGTTATTTTCTGAATAATAAAAAAGCCAGACATCACTCTGGCTATTCTTTCGTTTCTTTTTCTTCTATAAACCATTGGTCTAATTTTCTCATGACACCCACCATTGATTCTTTTTGTGAGAAAGACGGCAGATTGGCAAACAGCATCCGTTTTGGTGCTTCGAGCCCTTCCTTTTTCTTTTGCATCACAAACAAGCTTTTGGCGTGCTTTTTGTCTTTGAACATGGAAACCGGCAGCTGAATTAATGCATTCATATATGCTTGATCTTTGATAAAGTCCTTTAATTGCACGCTTTCTTTTCCTTCAAACAAATCGTTTGGAATGATGAAGAACAAGAAGCCGCCTTCTTTTGTATAACGAAGGCTTTGTTCAATAAATAAATAATGCGCAAAGGCATGTCCTTCTTTTGCCTTTAATTCATAGTCTGCTGCACGTTCATCATTTGGATAATAACCAACTGGCAGACTGCATACAGTGACATCTACTGGAGAGATCAAAAGCGGCTCAAGGCTGTCTTGATGGAAAAGCTCGACTTCCTTCTCTTCCAAATTCGCCTGTGCCCATGCAATTTTAATGAGGACATCATCAATTTCAGACGCAAAGCCGCGCTTTGTTTCTGCAGTCAGATTATTTAAGACAGCAAGCAATAAGTTCCCTGTTCCTGCTGCTGGATCAAAGACAACTAGCTCTTTTTGACCTTCTAAAAATTTATTCACCAAATAGCTGACAAACAGCCCGATCGTATCTGGGGTCATCTGACGATTTGGATGGGAAATATCCTTTTGTCCTTTCAATACGGCGAGCTGAAACGCTTTACGAATCTGCTCATGATCATAAGAGGCAAAATCTGCTTTCTCTATTACATCCTTTAGTAAACCGTCTCGATCATTTGCTTGGAAAAAGGCTTCTCCTGCTTCAGCCAATGCCTCAATATAGGAAATACTTTGTGCCTTTTTTAATCGAATAGAAGCTGTATCGAGCAGCTCAAAAATCGTACTTACTTGATCTTTCTGCAATGCTTTTCTCTCCTCGCTTTGTTAAAAGCTATATGTTCTCATTGAAAAGAGCCCCAGTATGAAGCCGGAGCTCTTGTCGATGCTGCTTTTATAACAGTGATTTTGCAGCTTCAATGGCTTTTTCATAATTTGGGTGATTCGTTGCTTCGCTTACGTATTCAGTGTAAACCACTTTCCCATTAGGGTCTAATACGAAAACTGCACGCGCCAATAAACGCAATTCTTTCATATATACACCGAATGCTTCACCAAATGACATATCTTTGTGATCAGATAATGTTTCGACATTTTCAATTCCGTTTGCTCCGCACCAGCGTGCTTGTGCAAATGGAAGGTCTGCACTAATTGTATAAATATTGACCGGACCTAAACCGGCTGCCTCTTCATTGAAACGTCTTGTTTGTGCGTCACACACACCTGTATCAATAGAAGGAATCACTGAGATGATCGTCACTTTTCCTGTTAAATCTGAAAGTGAAACTTCCCCTAGTGAATTCGTTAATACCGTGAAATCTGGAGCCTGCTCGCCTACTTTTACTTCATTTCCTACAAGCGTGACAGAACTCCCTTTAAATGTGATCGATGCCAAAACAATTCCTCCCTTATCAAATGTATGGTTCTATCATAGTAGAGAAAGCAAAAAACTGCAAAGCCTAATCGTCGCTTTTGAAAAAAAAGTTAACTGCAGCGCAGCTAACTTTTTAAAGGTCTATGTCATCTAGTTTTCGTTCTTTATGACGGTTCTCCCGTTCATCCTTCTTAAACATGTGCTGAAGACGTTCAATTGCTTGAGGAGCAGAATCCAATATTTTATCAAGCAGATGTGTATGTTCATCCAAATGAAGCATTCGAACGCCATTTGTTCCGACAATTAAGAAGGCGATTGGTGTAATAGACACACCTCCGCCGCTTCCTCCGCCAAATGGGAGTCTCGGTTCTTTTCGTTCTTGATCATCAGAACGTTTTTCTTTCTTTTGGTTCCCGTTAAATTCACTACCGCCGGCTGCAAATCCAAAACCAACCTTTGACACAGTAAGAATGACACTGCCATCAGGGGTTTCGACTGGATCGCCGATGATCGTATTCACATCTATCATTTCTTTTAAGTTTTCCATCGCTGTCTTCATAAGACCTTGGATTGGATGATCTGCCATTTTCGGGTTCCTCCTTAAACAGATGATTCATTCTTCGTTGCTTGAAGAGAGGCACTTTTTCTCGCCTTTCTTCCTTTTAACCAATGGACAAGTAAACGAATGGCTGCAAGCATAGCATGTCCAATACGAAAATAAGCTATACATGTAAACTGGGTCTGTGACACATTGTGCTGAAAGGCAGGAATAACTTCATATACCGGTTTATGCTTAAAAGTGAGATGCTCCTGCATAAAGGCAAGCAATGCTCCTTTGACTGACCACACCCCGCCGGCTGCTACACCTGTTAAAGCGGCGTCATGAAAACCGATCCATGTTGACCAGTGAAACGATACAACCCTCATGTGAATGAAGAATTTACGCATGATCCGGTTTAAATCGACGATCTCTTTTGTGATGCGCTCCATTTGATGAAGGATTTGCTTCATATCACGCTTTCCCACTTTTTTATGTATGGATTCTTTTTCGTGACTAGGGGTTTTGGCGCTCGCCATCTTCTTTTCACGTATATCAATCGTTTGATCTTCTGGATTGATCTTCACCATCGGAATGTCTTTTTTGAGTCTGATGATTCCATATAAAGTGATGATCTTCAGTGCAAGATGGTCATTGTCATTTGCATGTGAATAATCCAGTGAAATGGTCACTTTCATGAAGATCAATAAGATCCCAAGGAACAAAAAAGCTGCGATCCAAACGTAAAGCACTGTGCTCACTTCCTCTATAACAAATGATGCTTCCTCTACGATTATGGCTCTCATTCTGGATTTTATACCCAATCATAAAAAAAGAGTTTGACCGGTACCCGGCCAAACTCCTCTGATTATACGTTTGCTTCTGTTTTTTCATATAGGTGTTCATGGACGACCACCGTATCGGCAAAGTAATCATGAACCCCTTGCTTTTTCGGTGTGAACCCAACAACAGCATAGAGTACAAAAAGCGTATTAATATAGCGTCCCACAATCTCTCTAAAGAAAATGACATCCCATGCCAGTTTCTTCTCAGGCTGAAGTGAGACCACTTTGATCCCAAACACCATTTTTCCAAGCGTTTGTTGAAAGATTTTCGTCATGATGGCGAAATAAAGCAGGAATACAATCGTCGTTGTGACAGAGAATGGAGAAAACCATCCTCCTCCTTTGGACCAGCCAAACAGACTAAAGATTGGAGAAACCGTCAAATGGTTGACACCCCAGACGACGAGCCAATCAAGAATAAACGCCCAAAACCTAATCCAAAATCCTGCAAACGCCTGTGCTTCAATCATTGCACGTTTCGCAAGAGCCGGATTCGATTCTTCTTGGCTTCGGCTTTCGGTTACTTCATCGAATGTAGAATCCATCTATGATCCCTCCTTTATTTTGAATAGAGATACATCGGTTTAGACCCATTTGAGCCAGCCAGTGTTTCTTTTAGATTGAGAAAATCAATTTCACTTTTAAAGAGTTTGCTTGCGCTCATATTGAAGAGAGAGTTCCAGCCGAAGCTTTGAGAATAGCTGATCACTGTCGCTCCTTTTAACCCTTTTTCATTTTTCTTCATTGCTTTGATTGCATCTTCATAATATCCAAGCTCATCAACTAATCCGTTCGATTTTGCCTGTGTTCCGTCATAGACCCGGCCGTCAGCAATTTTCTTCACGTCTTGTTTTGACATGCCGCGTCCTTCCGAGATCACTTTGACAAATCCTTCATACGAGTTATCGACCATGCTTTGCATGATGTCTCGCTCATCTTTTGTCATATCACGATTTGGTGACATGATGTCTTTGAATTTTCCGCTCTTAATTGTTTCGTATTTAATACCTAAATTATCTGCCAGCTTTGAATAGTTCAAACTTTGCATGATCACACCTAACGAACCTGTTAATGTTTCAGGTGAAGCAAAGATTTTCTTGGCTGGAGTTGATACATAGTAGCCGCCAGACGCTGCCATTGAGCCCATGGAGACGTAAATCGGCTTCTTCGCTTTTTTCACTTCTTCTAATTTTTTATGTATTTCTGCACTTTCATAGACACCGCCGCCAGGAGAGTTAACGCGCAGCAGTACACCTTTTACTGAAGCATCATCTTTCGCTTTTTCTAGTTCCTTGAGGAATGCACGGTGATCATAACCTTCTCCGCCTAACAGACTTGATGCTCCGCCATTATCTTGGATGGTTCCATTAATCTCAAGAACCGCAATTTTTCCAGCACCGCTTCCATCCTCTAGTACCTTCTCTTCTATTTCATCTCCAAATTGATAGCTCATTTTATTGTCATTGAAGCTTTCATACAAAGCCGTCGTGACACTAATCACAATTGAAAATCCGAAAACTCCAAGTGCAATGATTAACGCTACCCATCTTTTCGCATTCATCTTTTTCTCCTCCTTTTTGTCTCTCTTCATTGATACGAATATTCACATGAAATGTTTCACAGGAATTGTGGTTTTTTTACATTTCAATTCATCATATGATAGCACCTCTTTTCATTCACGATCAACTTTACATCGTCTGCCAAGTCATACGCATGACGAAAAATTGGCTTTTTTCTCCTCTCTCTGCACCTAATAGGCTAGAGCTTCACCACAACGAAACACCTAAACCACTCTTTCATGAGAAAACAGCTATTCAATTATGCTCAAATTCTGCCCTTTTCAAATCCCTTACATTGACTCATTTCTCAAAACGAATGCCATTATCACAGAGGTTTTTCTAATATTTTTACTTTCATATGAAAAAAGTGTAAAATGTGAGCAAGGCTTCATATGTAAGCCCTTTATTACTTTAAATCTACTTTTGACAACGAAGGGGAGAACGTCAATGACAGACAATCGTCGCAATGTATTTTTCTTTTACAAAAAAGATCATGAATTGGATGAACACATTTCTTCTCTGGAGAAGCTCGCTACCGATCAAGGCTTTCAAGTCGTCAAGCGTGCAGAGGATGCCCATATTATTGCTTCAATTGGCGGAGATGGCACATTTCTTCAAGCAGTCCGCAAAACGAACTTCCGGGATGACTGCTTATATGTAGGGGTATCAAAAACAGAGAATTCGCATTTATACTGCGATTTTTCATTAGAACATTTTGATAAAATGATTGATGCCATGAACACTGAACAGATTGAAGTGAGAAAATATCCGATCATTGATGTAAGCGTTGACAGTACAAACCAGTTCCATTGCTTAAACGAACTGTCGATCCGCTCAAGCATTATTAAGACATTTGTGATCGATGTGTATATAGATGATTTCCACTTTGAAACATTTAGAGGAGACGGAATGATTATTTCTACTCCGACTGGCTCAACAGCCTACAACAAATCGGTAAACGGCGCAGTGGTTGACCCGATGCTCCCTTGTATGCAAGTCACAGAGCTCGCTTCGCTAAACAACAACTCGTACCGTACACTAGGTGCTCCTTTCATCTTAAGCAGTGACCGCAAGCTAACACTGAAGGTTGTGCAGGACGGAAACGACCATCCGATTATCGGGCTTGATAACGAAGCACTTGGCACAAAACACGTCAAACAAATTGACATCGGACTTTCAGGAAAAGTCATTAAAACGGTGAAATTAAAAGACAACTCCTACTGGGAAAAAGTAAAACGCAGATTCCTTTAATCAAAAAGCTCCTTTACGGGGCTTTTGTTTTCTTTTCAGCGTGATAGAAAACCTTTGAAGTCTAGGAAGAGTGAGCACCGGAACGGAGCGAATTTGACATTCGTGAGTACCGGAGCTCAAATCTGACACCGAATGCGAGGGTTTGTCTACACGCTGAAAGCTCCTTTACGGGGCTTTTTTTCATGTCTTTTCATTCACGGTCATGATTATGGTATGATGTCACAAGTATGAATGTACGAAAAGGAGAACACGATGACATTACAACAATTTGATCAATATCCATTAAGCGATGATTTAAAACAAGCGCTAAAAGCACTTCACTTCCATACACCTACACCTGTTCAGCACGAGACATTATCCGTTGCTTTTTCAAAGCAGGATCTGATCGTCAAATCTCAAACAGGCAGCGGCAAGACGGCAGCCTATGGTTTGCCGATTTGTGAAATGGTCGATTGGGCTGAAAATAAACCTCAAGCCCTCATCCTCGTTCCAACGCGAGAACTCGCCATGCAGGTCAAACAGGATCTCACAAGCCTTGGACGATTGAAACGAATTAAAGCCGCAGCCATTTATGGAAAAGCCCCTTTTCAAGCTCAAAAAGTAGAGCTTGCACAAAAAAACCACATTGTGTGCGGAACACCGGGACGAGTCTTGGATCACCTTGAGAAAGGTACTCTTTCCTTAGAAAACCTTAAATTTTTTGTATTAGATGAAGCGGATGAAATGCTGAACATGGGGTTTATTGATCAAGTCTCCTCTATTATTCAGTATCTGCCGCCAAAGCGCATGTCAATGCTGTTTTCAGCGACCATGTCTGATGAGATGAAGAAATTAAGTGAACAGTTTTTACATTCACCAAAAGTAATTGAAATTGCACGGGAAGAAACGTCTGTACCACAAATCACTCACACCGTGATTGAAACGGAGGAAGAAGCGAAATTCTCTCTTCTTCAGCGTACGATCGTGATTGAAAATCCAGATAGCTGCATTATTTTCTGTAATACCCAGGACCGAGTGAACGAACTCACATTGAAGCTGGATGAATGGGATGTGCCTTGTGACAAAATTCATGGAGGCATGAGACAAGAAGACCGCTTCGCTGTCATGGATGAATTCAAAAACGGTGAGTTCCGTTATTTGATCGCAACCGATATAGCAGCCCGGGGTATTGATGTCAGTGATATGACACATGTGATTCATTATGACCTTCCCTATGAAAAGGAGCGCTATATTCACCGAACAGGAAGAACGGGCAGAGCGGGAAAAAGCGGAAAAACCATTGCGTTTATGACGAAAAATGCAAAGCCTCTGATTGATGAATTAAAAGAGGAAGCAGGTATTGATTTCAAGACGCAGCCATACCCAACAAAGGAAGACGCAGAGCAGCATGTAGAAAGCTTTGAAGAAAAGATTGAAACGCCGATTCAAAAGGAAAATAAACAGGCAGGCGTTGAAAAGGATATTATGAAGCTTTATTTTAACGGCGGGAAGAAAAAGAAGCTGCGGGCTGTTGATTTCGTTGGGACCATTGCCAAAATAGAAGGCGTTGCCTTTGATGACATTGGGATTATTACCATTCAAGATACGAAAACATACGTCGATATTTTAAACGGCAAAGGCCCTCTTGTGCTGAACGCCATGCGCCACACAACCATTAAAGGCAAGCAGTTAAAAGTTCATGAAGCACGTCAATAAAAAGTGAAGGCTAAGCGCCTTTACTTTTTTATTTAAAATAAAATAAGCTTACAACCCTTGAACCATCAGCCTTTCCTGCGTTCAACATGACAAATGTCATATTGAATACATGATGGGTGCTACTATGAGCATGACGCCTTTCCTTCTATACTTTGAAGTAGAAAGAAACGGAAAGGACTTGAACTTTCATGACAACTTCAACAAACACACAACAGCAAGCCACCTTAAGAAAACAAGTAGGCCAATTTTCTGGTGCTGACTCGAAAAAAAGTATCATGCAGCTCTTCAATACATTTATTCCATTTTTGGGGCTTTGGTTTCTTGCCTATTATAGCCTGAACATCTCCTACCTTTTAACCCTCTTCTTTGCGGTTATTGCAGCTGGTTTTTTAGTACGTGTCTTTATTATTTTTCACGACTGCTGCCATCAATCCTTTTTCAAACAGAAGCCACTAAATCACCTGTTCGGTTTTGTAACGGGCGTACTCACCCTTTTCCCTTATCTTCAATGGCAAAGAGATCATTCAATTCACCATGCCACAAGCAGTAATCTAGACAAACGAGGTACTGGCGACATTTGGCTCCTGACAGTCAAAGAATATCAAGAAGCATCAGCTTGGACGAAATTCCGCTACAGATTTTATCGTAATCCTTTTGTGATGTTTATTTTAGGACCGATCTTTGTTTTTCTCTTAAAAAACCGTTTCAACGTCAAAAATGCTCGTAAAAAAGAGCGCTGGAACACGTATTTCACAAACGTGAGCATCATTGCGCTAGCAGCTGCAACGTGTCTTCTTTTTGGCTGGCAGGAGTTCCTACTTGTCCAAGGTCCAATCTTCCTGATCTCAGGATCAATCGGTGTATGGCTGTTTTATGTGCAGCATACATTTGAGGATTCTTACTTTGAAGAAGATGAACATTGGAATTATGTGCAGGCAGCAGTAGAAGGCAGTTCTTTTTACAAATTGCCAAAGCTTCTTCAGTGGTTAACAGGCAATATCGGTTATCATCATGTCCATCATTTAAGTCCAAGGGTACCGAATTATCACTTGGAGCATGCACATGATCATAGTGAGCCGCTTCAAAATGTTCCAACTATCACTTTAAAAACAAGTATCGAATCAATGAAATTTAGACTTTGGGATGAAGAAACGAAAGCATTCGTTACCTTTAAAAAAGCACGGCAATCTAAGAAGATGCCTGCACCTGTCATTAAAGGAGACATTCTGAAGAAAAATGCATAATTGGTGCAAGCTCTTTCTTACACTAGAAGGAGCTTGTTGCCATTTACAGGATGCAACCATATGTTGAATTTGATAAAGTAAGGAAAAGAACGAAAACGGAAAAGGTGGCACACGGATGAAAAAACAGTTTAAAATTCAAAAATTGCATGGGATTTCTCCCTATATATGGGCCATTTTTTTCATCCTGCCCTTCTATTTTATCTTAAAAACGCCTACGACTTTAGGTATTGTCATTGGCATTATTTTGAATGTGGTTTTTTTCGGAGTGTATCGTTTTGCCTTTGTCGCAAAAGGATGGGCTTTATATGTACTCGGTCTTTTATTGATTGCGATTTCTACAGGCTATGTGATGCTCTACAGCTATATTTATTTCGCTTTTTGCATCGCCTATTTCAATGGGCATATTAAAGGAAAAGTACCTTTTTATATCTTATACTATATTCATCTAGGGAGCGCCGCCGTAGCAGTGAACTTTAGCTTGATTTTAAAAAAGGGATGGTTTCTCACACAAATTCCTTTTGTTGTGATCACACTCATTAGTGCCATTCTCCTTCCTCTCAGCATTCGAAGCCGTAAAGAACGTGAACGCCTTGAAGAGAAATTAGAAAATGCCAATGAACGGATCGCCGATCTTGTAAAGCTTGAAGAAAGGCAGCGCATCGCACGTGATCTGCATGACACCCTTGGACAAAAGCTTTCTCTCATTGGCTTAAAAAGTGATCTTGCCCGTAAACTCGTCTATAAAGATCCTGAACAAGCTCGCGCCGAACTGAAAAGCGTCCAGCAGACAGCCAGAACGTCTCTTAATGAAGTTCGCAAGATTGTTTCTTCCATGAAAGGCATTCGAATCAAAGATGAACTGTCGAACATCGAGCAAATTCTCGAAGCAGCGGGGATTGAATTGATTTATGATGAAAAGGAAGCGCCAAAACACATCTCTCTTCTTAACGAAAACATTGTGAGCATGTGCATCAAAGAGGCCGTGACAAATGTCGTCAAACATAGTGATGCGACCGTTTGCAAAATCACCATTCATCAAAAATCAAAGGAAGCTATCATCACAGTCGAGGATGACGGGACATTTAAAGGCGATGATCCACTCTCTCCAATGAAGGGGCATGGCCTTTTAGGAATTAGAGAAAGATTGGAATTTGCAAATGGGCGCCTGCGTATTGAGACAAAGGACGGAACAAAGCTGATCATGAGCATTCCAAATGATTCAGCAGCAAAAGACAAGGAGGGGATGAAATGATCAACATTTTTATCGCAGAAGATCAGCAAATGCTGCTCGGTGCGCTCGGTTCACTTCTTGATTTAGAAGACGATATGAAGGTTGTTGGAAAAGGTACGAACGGCCAGGACGCCATCGATTTTGCCAAAAAACACCCTGTTGATATTTGCTTAATGGATATTGAAATGCCAGGAAAAACGGGACTTGATGCAGCGGAAGAGCTCAAAGGAACAGATGTAAAAATCATCATTTTAACGACCTTTGCCCGCTCTGGTTATTTCCAAAGGGCGCTCAAAGCTGGCGTCAGCGGCTATATGCTGAAAGATAGTCCAAGTGAAGATCTGGCAAGTGCCATTCGCAGTGTGATGAAAGGGAAAAAGGTGTACGCCCCTGAATTAATGGAAGACTTATATAGTGACGAAAACCCTTTAACAGATCGAGAGAAATCCGTACTTGAACTCGTCGCCGACGGCAAAAACACAAAAGAAATTGCTAAGGAGCTCAGCATTAAAAGCGGCACTGTCCGAAACTACATTTCCATTATTTTAGATAAGCTAGAAGTGAAAAACCGCATTGAAGCCATTACACGCTCAAAAGAAAAAGGCTGGTTTAAATAAGAAAAAAGATCAGGACACATGCTGCCTTGATCTTTTTTTCTACCAAAAATCTCCTCTCCTATTTTTTATCACCAACGATCAAAATGTAATTGACAACAGACCGCACTTCTATGATATGATATCCAAGTGATAATAATTATCATTATCACTCATACAATCAAATACCCGGCTTATGTGCCGATTTCAAAGGAGTCTACATTCATGAAGAAAATATTGTTCCCTCTGATGCTCATCTTTGTACTTGCATTGAGCGCATGTGGCAATAGCAGCAGCTCTTCCTCAAATAAAGGAAATCCATCAACATCATCAGACAAAATTACATATGAATCTGAAAATGGCCCTGTGAAGCTGCCAGCGCACCCAAAACGTGTCGTTGTACTTGGTTCCTACACAGGTAATGTGATGTCACTTGGTGTGAACCTGGTCGGCGTCGACTCTTGGTCAAAAAAGAACCCTCGCTTCCAAAAGGAATTGAAAAATGTGGAAGAAGTGTCGGATGCCAATGTCGAAAAAATCATG
Source organism: Bacillus sp. SIMBA_005 (assembly GCF_046535585.1). Lineage (NCBI taxonomy): Bacteria > Bacillati > Bacillota > Bacilli > Caryophanales > Bacillaceae > Bacillus > Bacillus sp. SIMBA_005. Next base: position 57,012 of record NZ_JAWRWI010000009.1, read on the forward strand.
AAGCTTAAGCCTGATGTCATCATTGGCTTAAGCAATACAAAAAATGTAGAAAAACTTAAAAAAATCGCACCAACCGTCTTGTTTACGTATAACAAAGTCGATTACCTTCAGCAGCATATTGAAATTGGAAAAGTATTAAACAAAGAAAAAGAAGCCAAAGCATGGGTAAAAGATTTTAAAGAACGCGCAGCTGAAGCAGGAAAAGAAATTAAAGCAAAAATCGGTAAGGATGCGACCGTTTCTGTATTTGAAAGCGGCACAAAAGATCTTTACGTGTTTGGAGATGCATGGGGCCGCGGCACAGAAATTCTCTACCAAGCAATGAAACTAAAAATGCCTGAAAAAGTGAAAGAAAAAGCATTAAAAGCTGGCTACTATGCCGTTTCACAGGAAGTCATTCCTGAATTTGCTGGAGACTATATGATCATTAGTAAAAACAGCGAAATGGACAATTCCTATCAAAACAGTGAAATTTACAAGTCCATCCCAGCTGTGAAAAAACATCGTGTGTATGAGGCAAATGCAGAAGAATTCTATTTTAATGACCCACTCACACTCGAGTATCAACTATCATTCTTTAAAAAGCACTTCTTAGGTAAATAAACTGAAGCAAGGGAGCCCTTCCCTTGCTTTTTTCTTGTCTGCTTCTAGCGGCAGCGTCTTTTTTCCGCTACAATTACATACAAGCGAATACAAAAAGTGTGGTGCTGGTTTTGTTTAAAATTTTACTGATTGAGGACGATACAACCCTCTTCCAAGAAATCAAAGAACGTCTAGTGAACTGGTCCTATGATGTATATGGGATTCACGATTTTCAACAGGTGATGCAGGAATTCACTTCTGTTCAGCCTGATCTCGTCATTATCGATATACAGCTTCCAAAATACGATGGTTTTCACTGGTGCCGGATGATTAGGCATCATTCAAATGTACCGATCATCTTCCTCTCCTCTCGTGACCATCCTGCTGATATGGTCATGTCAATGCAGCTCGGTGCCGATGATTTTGTACAAAAGCCCTTTCACTTTGACGTGCTCATTGCCAAAGTCAGTGCCGTTCTTCGCAGAGTGCATGATTATAATGCAGAACCGGCCAGCTTAAAGGTATGGTGCGGCGCTACGATTGATCTAGAAAAAAACACCGTGACCAATGATCACGGTGAAGTGGAATTAACAAAAAATGAACTGTTTATTCTCAAGGAATTGATTCAGCATAAAAATCATATTGTCAGCCGGGAATCACTCATTCAAGCATTGTGGGAGGATGAACGGTTTGTCAGTGACAATACACTTACTGTGAACGTCAATCGTCTTAGAAAAAAACTAGATGAGATCTCCCTTGGAACCTACATTGAGACAAAAGTAGGCCAAGGTTATCTTGCAAAAGAAAAGGATGATCAATGATGCTGCAAGCATTTTTAAAAGAACGAAGAAGCTGGATTCTGTTCTTTCTTAGTTTGCAGCTCCTCATTCTGTTTGTTGCTTTTTTGGATACGACCATTCCAATGGCGTCTCTTTTTTATATTGTTTTATTATCTACGTTTTTCATGATCGTCTTTCTCTTTTTCCGATACCGTAAAGAAACGGCGTATTATGAGCGTCTGAAACAATGGGATGATCATATTGATCATCAAATGCGGCTTACTCCATCTTCCCCATTTGAGCAGCTTGTACATGATGCGACGTCTGAGCAAATTGCCCGCTACCGGAAAATGGCGGCAGAACAGCAAATCGCTCTTGAAGAAGAGAAGGATGAATTGCTCTCATGGATACATGAAGTGAAAACACCTCTCACAGCGATGCACTTAATGATTGACCGCTTAACAGAGCAGCCGCTCAAATCGAATATGACGTACGAATGGCTCAGAATTCATTTATTACTCGATGCCCAGCTGCACCGAAGCAGAATACGTCATATCGAAAATGATTTATTTATTGAACAGCTGGACCTACAAAGCATCCTATCAAAGGAAATCAAAGCGCTCCAATCATGGTGCATGCAAAAAAGGATCGGGTTTGAACTCACGCTTGAAGAACGTCACGTATTAAGTGATGCAAAATGGTTATCCTTTATGATCAGACAGGTGCTCACAAATGCAGTCAAATACAGTCATTCGTCTGATATTGCCATTGAAAGTAAGCAAATCAATGACCAAGTGATGCTGACGATTACAGATCAAGGCAGAGGAATAGATCCAAGAGACCTGTCTCGTATTTTTGAAAAAGGCTTTACCTCAACGAGACATCACAATGACACCGCCTCAACAGGAATGGGGCTTTATTTAACGAAAAAAGGAGCAGACGCTCTTCATATCAAAATCGAGGTCAACTCCACGATAGATCAAGGCACAACCTTCACCTTCATCTTTCCGAAAAAGAATGATTTTGTGCATATTGCGAGCATGTGACAAAATAGACCAATCAAAATCTCTTCGCATTTGGTTCCCAAGCAAGTGCGAAGAGATTTCATTCTTTTATTTAAAAAATGCTCTCTGCCTCTTGACGCACAACATCTCCCATCTTTCTACGTCTATAAATACTTAAAATCATCCCAACAGCCATCAATTCTAACAGAATATGAGAACCGCCATAGCTCATGAAAGGCATGGCCAATCCAGAAAAAAGCAGCAAGCCGAAATTATTAGCAATGCTTAAAATTAATTTTGCTGCAAACACAGCTGCAAAACCTGTCATCAGCATTTTTCCATAAGCCATTTTTACGCGTTTTGTTGTATGAAAGAGTCGGTAAATAAAAATGACAAACAACATGAGTACAACGGCTCCTGCTAGCCAGCCAAATGAAAAAATGACATATGTAAACATCCAATCAGTGTGAACCTCCGACATTGCAGAAGGAATGACATGAAGTCCGTTTGGGCTAAATTCATGGACTGTGTAAAGGTGCCTACCTGCTTGTAAATGAAAAAATAATTCAAACATTAGATATAAACCACCTGCTGCTGCCAGCGGAATGATTTGTCTTAAACGTGCACTAGACACATACATCATCGTTAGGCACATGACAAAACAGATGACAGTTGCAGGAAGAAAACCGATTGTACTGATTAACATAACTGGTAAAGCCATCAATCCTACTCCAAGCCAAGCTTTAAAACCATTCTCCCAATTCCATGAATGAAAAATACCTGCTAAAGATACAGTCACAAGAAATGGTACGACCTCTGTCAAATTGATTGAGATATCGCTTAATCTTAAAAACAGAACACCGTTTACTCTTATGCCAAAAATCATCGTCAGAAGCACCATTCCAAGCGTTCCTATGTATAAATGCCAAGAGTATGACAATAAGCGCCGGTAATCGAAGGAAAATAAAACAAACATAAGCACTAGTCCAACTAAATAATAGGTGAGACTTTTATAAAAAATATTCATATCTTGAAGATTTGTAAACCCTGAATGAAACTGCAAAAAGTACATGACAAGCAGCCCAAAAGAACAGGCGGCTAACACAAGAAAAATCATTTTAAAATCCATTTGAGTTTTATGTGTTTCATGAAGTTGCGCTCCAAGAATGGCCGCTTCCCCAATTTGTTCTAGCGCTTGATCCACCGCCTCTTCTTCAGACATCCCAGCATTCATCGCTTCCTCTTTTAGTGTATATAAATGATCCATAAGTTCAAGCTTGATTTCCGAATGGACATCTTTATTTTTGACTCGTTTACATACATTCTTCATATACTTTTCAAACTTTTTCTCTAATCCCATGCGATTTTCTCTCCATTCAACACGCCATCCACTGCATTTTTGAAAACATCCCATTCTTCTTTCTTTTCCTTCATAAATGCTTTTCCTTGTTCATTTATTTTGTAATATTTTCTTTTCCGGTTGCCATTCCCTTCGCCCCAGTAAGAGATAATGAATTCTTTCCCCTCTAAGTTGTGCAAAATAGGATAGATTGTTCCTTCTTTAAAGCTGAAAATACCTTCCGACTTCTCCTCCAATGCTTTGATCATTTCATATCCATACATTGGCTTTTCACTTAACAAGCTTAATATTAGGGTAGCAGTACTTCCCTTTAAAAGCTCTTTACTTACTTTCATTTCTGGTCACTCCCAATACATAGATTTACTATGCATATATTTAATATGCATATCATACATGATTAAAATGACCATGTAAACTCCTAAACGTCTTAATACCAAGAAAAATCCAAGAAGATTGATACATTACAATGAAAAACAGATAAAATGAATGTGTGAGAATCAGAAACAAACTTAAACAAAACATGTGAACTGTTTTAAAAAACAAGCATGTGACAACAATGTCACATGCTCGCCTGTTTTGTTCGCCAAATCGAAGGAAGTGCGGCGGGCTTCTTTTTATACTAGAGGTATCAATTAAATAGAAAAGGGGATCGACAAATGAACATTTTAGAAGCTCGCAAAATATATAAAAGCTACGGAAATAAATTCAACAAACAAGAGGTGCTGAGTGGCATTGATTTGACCATTGAAGCTGGAGAATTCGTCAGCATTATGGGGCCATCAGGCTCGGGGAAAACAACCCTTCTGAACGTATTGTCCTCTATTGATCATGTGTCCAGCGGATCCATTCGTATCGCAGATGCTGAGATGACACAAATGAAGGATCAGCAGCTCGCAGAATTTAGAAAAAAGCAGCTTGGCTTTGTTTTTCAGGATTATAACTTACTTGATACACTCACGGTCAAAGAGAACATCCTCTTGCCATTATCCATCTCCAAAACGCCGAAAAAAGAAGCTTTTGAACGTTTTCAACAGCTTGCTGAGGACATGGGCATCTATGAACTAAGAGACAAATATCCAAACGAACTCTCTGGCGGACAAAAGCAGCGGACATCAGCGGTTCGTGCCTTCATTCATGAGCCGAGTCTTATTTTCGCGGATGAACCTACCGGAGCGCTTGATTCAAAATCTGCATCTGATTTACTCAATAAGCTGCAAGATTTCAATCGAAAACGAAAAGCGACCATTGTCATGGTGACACATGATCCTGTGGCAGCAAGCTATTCAAGACGCGTCATTTTTATCAAGGACGGCCAAATCTATACTCAGCTGAATAAAGGTGCTTTAGAGAGAAAGATGTTTTTCGAAGATATTATGAAAACGCAAGGTGTTTTAGGCGGTGTGAAGCATGAACATTAATCAGCTCATCCTCCGTAACTTGAAGAAAAATTTAAAAAATTACTATTTATATGTGTTTGCTCTCGTGTTTAGTGTGGCGCTCTACTTTTCTTTTGTCACCTTGCAGTATTCACCAGCACTTGATGATGTAAAAGGGTCCATTAAGGGCGGTGCATCGATCAAAGCCGCTTCGGTACTGCTCATCGCCATTGTTGGGATCTTCCTGTTATATGCGAACAGCATTTTTATTAAACGCAGAGGGAGAGAAATAGGCCTCCTTCAGCTCATTGGCATGACGAAACAAAAAATTGCCAAACTGCTTAATGCAGAAAATTTTATTCTATACGTATTCTCCATGGCTGTTGGCATCATAGCTGGATTTATCGGTTCAAAACTCATGCTGATGGTGCTATTTAAAGTATCCGGCGTCAGCGCCATCGCCAACCTGCACTTTTCAGGCATGGCCCTTTTGCAGACACTGATCGTCTTTTTCATCATCTATGGATTAATCATGTTAAGAAATCGATGGTTTATTAACAGACAGACCATTTTATCTTTGTTTAGAACTACGTCTTCTACAGAGCAGCGTGTGAAAAAAATCTCTGTGTTTGAAATTATCATTGGGGTTCTAGGTATTGTCTTGATCAGCTCAGGCTATTATATTTCTTCTCAGCTTTTTAGCGGCTCATATACGTCCATGCTTGAGTTATTGTTAGCCATGATCTATATTCTAGCCTCTGTCATTATTGGTACCTTTCTTTTCTATAAAGGCTCTGTTTCATTCATTGCCAATATCGTACGTAAAAGAAAAAATGGCTATCTCGCTATTCATGAAGTTCTGTCTCTTTCATCTATTATGTTCCGGTTAAAATCAAATGCACTGCTTTTAACGATTATTACAACGGTATCTGCACTTGCCATCGGGTTGTTATCTTTAAGCTACATTTCCTATTACTCAGCAGAAAAAACCGCTGAACAACAGATTCCATCCCATTTCGTCATGGGCTCAGAGAAAGAAGCCGATACCTTCACTCGTGCACTTTCTGACAAACATATTGCGTATGAAAAAAAGCAGTTCAAGGTCATTCAAGCGAAGTTTGACGCAAAGAAGATCATGGATTCAGAGATAAAAAATATGAATAATGATCCAGGCGTCTTAACACTGCCTGTGATCAGTGAGAAAAACGCACCGAATATTCATGTGGAAGGCAACGAAATCATCTTAAGCGGCTACAGTGATTTATTGAAGAAATTCATGCCGATTCAAAGCTCAGGTGATGTGAAACTACTTATCAAGAAACCCCTTGATTTAAAGGTCATTGATATGAAGAAAGATTACCTCATCTCTTACAAATTCACTTCTGGTGGTCTGCCTGTTGCCGTCGTCAGTCAAAGTGTCTTTGAGCAGCTTGACCAGCAGAAAGATCCTAAGCTGCAACTTGAGAATAACCAATATAATGCGGTCAATATAAAAGATGATCAAAACCTTGAACAATCGAATGATGTGTTTACCTCTTTAAAACTAGGTGACAACAGCATGTCTCAATTAGCTTCAGCTCAGCAGCAAAAGCAAACAATAGGACTGATGATGTTTGTGGTTGGATTTCTAGGTCTAAGCTTCCTTGTCACATCAGGCTGTATTTTATACTTCAAACAGATGAATGAAAGTGAAGAAGAACAAAGCTCTTACACGATCTTACGTAAGCTTGGCTTTACAGAGAAAGACCTATTAAAAGGCATCCGACTCAAACAACTGTTTAACTTTGGGATTCCGCTCATCATTGGATTGCTGCACAGCTACTTTGCTGTACAGTCAGGCTGGTTTTTATTCGGCGGTGAATTGTGGACTCCAATGCTCATCGTCATGTCGATTTATACGGTTTTATATTCTATCTTTGGATTCCTGTCTGTCCAATATTATAAAAAGGTCATTAAAGAATCCTTGTAATCTAATCCCCATAGGCAGCTGCCTATGGGGATTGTTTGTTTATGATGGAGTTGATTCAAACTTGTGCGATAGAATATGATCTCTTGCCGCATAAGCTTTCCGTTTGACCTCTTCTAGGTTCACACCGACAAGTTTTCCGTTTCGTTTCACTGCTTTTCCAGCCACATAAACAGAATCAACATTTGAAGGGTGTGCCGTTTGTACAACCGCTCCAGCCGGATCTGTCATCGGCAGAAGATTCATGCTTGTCCGGTCGATTAGGATGAAATCAGCTTCTTTTCCAGGTGTGAGCGAGCCAATTTTATGATCAAGCTGTAATGCACGAGCCCCATTGATCGTCGCAGCCTCAAGCATTTGTTGAGCAGAAATTCCAAGTTCAGGCCCCGGCATGATTCCCTCCATCAGCAATGCTTGATTTTGGAGCGCGCGCTCTGCCTGAAGTCCGAATTTCATTTGAGCAAACAAATCTCCGCCTGTCGCTGTAACCACGTCTACACCGAGCGTTGGAAGAACACCTTGTTCAATCGCAAGTCCTGTCACAGGATAACCGTGACCCATCATCATTTCAATTTCAGGTGTAATGGATATGGAGCTTCCGCTGTCTGCCAGCATCTTCATTTGATCTGCATCGATTGCATTGATATGCACCATGTTGAGGTCAGGTCCAAGTAACCCTGCTTTGTGAAGCCGCTCAATCGAACGATCCTCCGCTCCCCAGTTCCCAAAGCCAATATGCATACTGCATAGAGCATCTAGAGACCGGGCTGTCTTAATTTCAAATACTGAAGTTTCCCATGAAGAAAACTCTGGTCCACGAATCGCAAGCCCCATTGTCAAAAGCTGATCTGACGATTGAAAATGCGTTTTTTTCACGCGTGCTGCGTCCTCCATATTGGTGAGCGTGCTCTCCCTATCCCAATACTCAGCATCTCCAGAGGAACCGAAAGCAAAAACAGCTCGAATGCCCGCATCCTTTAATCCTCCGATGAGCTCTTCTGTATGATCCATTGAATTGATCATCGTCCAGTCTAAACATGTGGTCACTCCTGCATCTAATGCCTCTAATGCCCCTAAATAATTCGCGATTCGATCATCGGATGGGCGTCTCATCGCACCATAGTTTCCGTAATAGATTTTGCTCAAATATGTCTGCAAAGACCAATCTGTGCCTATGCCTCGAATGACTGACTGCCACACATGACGATGTGTATCCACAAGCCCTGGCATGATCACCATATCGGACGCATCGACAATGTCAGCATCATTTGCTTCAATGAAAGGTCCAACCTCTAAAATGTGTGTCCCTTCAATTAATAAATCTCCTTTTTCTAAAAAACCTAAAGTTGGATCAAGTGTTAAAAGCGCCGCATCTTTAAACAATGTTTTCTTCATCCATATCCCCCTTTTCAAATGACGAGGAAGAGTTCTCCCACCCTCACTGTCATTTTAAAACATAAAAGGATCCAATTAGAAGAAAGGTGACTTCACTAACTGTTTTATGAGCTGATTTTTCTGAAATAGTTATAGATTCGTTTTAATTTGACGTCATGTTTTCCTTTTGGGCTTTCCATCATGCCGAACTCAAAGAACTTCACAGGTTTGATTCCGACATATTGTAAGAGGGCTCGTTTCATTAACACCTTGTGTGCATTTTGCAAAAAGAAGAGAGGGTAGTTGGTTGGCCCTTGCATCGTCGATACACAAACAGCACTTTTTCCTTTTAACAGTCCTTCTGGAAGCAGCCCGCCTGTTTGACGATAAGCAAAATTCGCAGCAAACATGCGGTCAATAAAGCCAAGCAGCATGGCTGGCGGTCTTCCCCACCAAATAGGATATACGAACACGATTTTGTCCGCCCATTTGATCTTCTCCTGATGCACCCGAATGTCAGGGTCCTTATGCATGTCACGCCTTTTTTTCTCTTTATTAAAAATCAGCACAGGGTCAAATTCTTCTTTGTATAAATCGATGATTTTCACTTCATGAACTAGTGGATTTTCTTCACTGCCTTTCATGATTTCTTTTAAGAAAGCACCATTTAAACTATTGTGATGGGGGTGAGTATAAATAATGAGTACATTCATGTATGAGCTCCTTTTATTATCATTTGATAACTAAATGATATACCCCTGTTGGATAGTTGTCAAATGATAATTGTTTTTTGATAATAATTTTGGTATGTTACGTAGGAGGTGATAAACATGAAACATCCCCATTTCTTCAAGGAATTCGTAGCATTTGCTTCTACTTTTTCAGAACTAAAACATGACCTAATGTACAAAGTCAAACCAGCTAACTTAACGACCTTACAATACTTGATACTAGAGCAGCTAGCTGTCAGCGAGCCGCTTACGCCAAGTGAAATTGCCGACTGTCAGCACATGTCTCTTCCGAATGTCAGCAGAGAACTGAAAAAACTACACGAGAAACAATTCATTGATAAAGAAGAAGACCGTGATGACAAACGAAAACACGTCATTAAGCTATCTGACAAAGGCCGTACTTGTATGAATGAAGCCTTCCAACATATCGAAGGGGTGCTATTAGACAGCCTATCTTCCTCCGATATAGAACAAATGGATGATATCGTACAAGCTCTCCGCCTTTTAAATCAAACGATTTTCAAAAAAGAACCTAAAAAAGCATGAGCGTATCGCTCATGCAAAGAAAATACAAAAAAGCGCAGGCCTCTCATCTGCCCAAACGCTCCTCTCTATTTTCTCTATGTACCTTTATACAATCAATTGATACGCAATGTATAACGCGACAAGCCAGATCATGACCGCTGAAGCTTTATTGATACGGTTCATCCACTTGCCGTTTGTATCTAACTTCCCTAGCATCTTCCCTAAAAGAGCGAGCCCAATAAACCATAACCAGGACACGATGTTACAAGCGAGTGTAAATGCCCATTTTTCTGCCCCGCTATATTGAAGCGAATTTGTGCCAATCACGCCAATGGTATCAAGAATGGCGTGGGGATTTAAAAGTGAAACTGAACAGGCAAAGAGAATTTGTTTTCTCGCAGGCATGAATTCCTGCTTCTCTTTAGCATCTGTTGATGAGCTTGTGTTCCATACGGACCATCCCATATAAACTAAAAAACAAAATCCAATGAGATAAAGACACATTTGTAGCATAGGAATGGTGAACACCACAACAGAAACCCCAATGACAGCTAACGCAATTAAAAGTGTGTCACAAAGAGCAGCAGTAATCACGACAGGTAAAGCCTGATATAATCGCGGCTGAAGGGCTCCTTGCTGAAACACAAATACATTTTGTGCGCCTAATGGTAAAATGAGGCCAAAGGCAAGCACAATTCCATGAATGATGGCAATGAACATCTTCTAACATTCTCCTTTTCCAGCAATTCCTACACATTTTAACATAAAACATCATGATCGCTTCCAGCAGATTTGTTTTTCCATAAAAAAAGCGCTGGATGCTTTCATCCAAACGCTTTTCGTTTATTCATCATGATCCTTTTCGTGCAAGCTCTCTTTCTCTCAGCTCGACACGACGGATTTTCGCTGACGGTGTTTTTGGCAGTTCGTCAATGAATTCAATTTCTCTTGGGTATTTGTAAGGTGCTGTTGTGTTTTTCACATGAGTTTGCAGCTCTTTGATCAGCTCATCACTTTGCGCTGATTCATCACGCAGGACAACATATGCCTTCACGATGGATCCTCTGATTTCATCTGGACTCGCCACAACCGCACATTCTTTAACTGCTGGGTGTTTAATCAGTGCATCTTCTACTTCAAACGGCCCAATGGTATAGCCTGAGCTGACGATGATATCATCTCTGCGGCTTTCAAACCAAAAGTACCCATCTTCATCCTTTTTCGCACGGTCACCGGTAATAAAGTAATTCCCGCGGCGCTGCGTCTTTGTACGCTCTTCATCTTTGTAGTATTCCTTAAATAAAGCCGGCGTTTCGAGATGGACCGCAATGTCACCAACTTCTCCAGGAGCGCACACGCTGCCGTCCTCATCAATGATCTCGACTTCGTTGCCAGGTGTGGGTTTCCCCATACTGCCAGGCTTGATGTCCATTCCTTTTAGCACCCCTACGAGCAGTGTGCTTTCTGTTTGGCCATAGCCGTCTCGTACTTCTATATCGAAATGCTTTTTGAATGTATCAATGACTTCACGGTTGAGCGGCTCTCCCGCAGACACGGCACTATGTAGCTTTGGAAGCTCGTACTGACTTAAGTCATCTACTTTCGCCATAAATCGGTATTCTGTCGGCGTACAGCATAGGACATTGATTTCATTTTTTTGAAGCAGCTCTAAGTACGTATTTGGATTGAACTTCCCTCCGTATACAAAGCCTTCTGCCCCGCTTCCTAACACAGATAAGAGAGGGCTCCATACCCATTTTTGCCAGCCTGGTCCTGCTGTCGCCCATACTTTATCCCCTTCATTAATGGAGAGCCATGCTTTGGCAGCAGTGCGTAAATGTGCATATGCCCAGCCATGTGTATGAACAACCCCTTTTGGGTTGCCTGTTGTACCAGATGTATAGGATAAGAACGCCATATCTGTACGTGTTGTCGGAGCCATTTGCAGCTCGCTTGATTGCTCTTCCTTTTGCGCAAGAATGTTTGTCCACCCATGATCGTTTTCACCGATTGAGAATGTTTTAAAATCGTTTGGCTGGTTGGTTCCGTCGAACGATTGAATGAATGAAGAGTAAACGATCGCTCCCTTTGCTTCTGCATGTTCAATTCGGTAATCTAAGTCTTTTGCACGCAGCATTTCTGAACAAGGAATGACGACCATTCCTGTTTTCAAGATCGCTAAATAAATGCTATATGCTTCTAGCATGCGCGGCACCATCACAATGATTTTATCGCCTTTTTTAAAGCCTGCATTTAATAATACATGACCAATTTTATTTGCTTCTTCCACTAAAGATGCATACGTCACATGTGCTTCGTAGCCATTTCCATCCTGCCAGTGCAGGGCCTTTTTCTCCTTGTCATGACTGAACGCTTCAATCTCACTGACTAAGTTATATTGTTCTGGTGCAATTAAGTCTTCTCTTTTCATGGTACAGCTCCTTTTAGCCTCTTTCTATGAAACGAAACATGTTTCAATTTACCTATTCTAACACTCATAACTGAAAAATGCTTGGATTAGGACCTACTCCTAGTATTATGCCATAATTTTTTCATTCCGTCTTCTTTTTTGTAAATATTCAAACTATTTTTATGTACAAATAGAAAAGAGCGGGAATGATCCCGCTCCTAAGCCATAGCTTTTTAATTGTGTGTCTTAGAAAGATCCGCCACCCATATGTTGTTGAGCGTAAGATACAAGACGCTTAGTGATTTCTCCACCAACTGATCCGTTAGCACGAGAAGTTGTTTCTGCACCAAGGTTTACTCCGAATTCAGAAGCGATTTCGTACTTCATTTGGTCGATTGCTTGTGCAGCGCCTGGTACTAGTAATTGGTTAGAACTGCTTTGTCTGTTTTGTTGAGCCATGTGTTCTCACCTCCTTGTGAATATAGAATGTGTAGAAACACATGACTTCATGCGATTGTTTTTATGGTAATTATTATGAAATTTTTATTTTAGAATAAATCAGCGAATTCGTCTGCCGCTTTCTTCTCTTTTGTGACGATGATCGTTTCGATTTGCTCCACTGCCTCATCGAGCATTGGCTCGAAATCAGCAAAGCTTTCGTATCGTTCTACTTTCTCAAGCTTTGGTTTTGTTTTAGGAGATGGCGGCGTAAAGATTGTGCAGCAGTCCTCGAAAGGCTGAATGCTTGTCTCGTATGTGCCAATTCGTCTCGCTTCATCAATAATGTCATTCTTATCAACCGCAATGAGCGGGCGAATGATTGGTGTATTGGTTACATGGTTAATGGCATACATGCTTTCAAGTGTTTGACTTGCGACTTGTCCAAGGCTTTCACCCGTAATAATCGCAAGAGCATCACGCTTCTCTCTTATTTTATCTGCAATTTTCAGCATCATTCTCCTTGTTGATGTCATCGTATAGTTTTCAGGTACTTGTTTGTGGATCAGCTCTTGAATTTTTGTAAAAGGGACAATGTGAAGCTTCACTTCGCCTCCATATGCAGCTAAGCATTCTGTCAGGTCAATGACCTTTTGCTTGGCACGTTCACTTGTATATGGGGGACTAAAGAAATGGACAGCCTCAATTTGAATCCCGCGTTTCATCGCTTGATAGCCGGCAACTGGGCTGTCAAAGCCGCCTGAAAGCATGAGCATCGCTCTTCCACTTGAACCAACCGGCAGTCCGCCTGCACCTTTGACATCTTTGAATGTAATATATGTCGCATGTTCCCTTATTTCAATACGCAAATGCACATCCGGCTGTTTGACATTGACCGTTAAGTTTTCTGTATTCCTCAGCACATGTCCGCCAATTTCGCGGTTCATTTCATTTGAATCAAGTTCAAATTGTTTATAAGAGCGTTTCGTTGAGACCTTAAATGTATTTCCTTGTTCATATACTTCCTGTACAGCTGTGAGTGCCGCTTCTTTGATGGCATCGAGATTTGTCTCACATTTCACCGCAAGACTAAAGCTTTGAATGCCAAATACACCTTTAAGCTGTTCTGAAATCGGTTCAGGGTCTTCTCCGTTCAGCATAATCGTAATGCGGTCTCTATCAGATGCATACTTTAATGCTGCAAAGTCTTTCAATACAAACCGGATATGCTGCCTTAGTTTTTCAATAAATTTCTTTCTATTTTTCCCTTTTGTTGAAATTTCACCAAAACGGACTAAAATATGATCATATTTCATGTTGTTATCTCATTCCTTTTAATTTTTTCACACTTTGTGCGATCGATGTGATGATTTGCGGTGCTAGCTCTGGTCCTTGTCCATACGTCAAGCTGATTCTCATACTGCTTTTTGCCACTTCTTCCGGTTTCCCCATCGCTAGGAGAACTTGGCTTGGCTCCTTTTTCTTAGCTGAGCAGGCAGAGGTTGTCGAAACATATATCCCTTCTTTTTCAAGCATATGGAGAAGGACCTCGATCTGAATACCTGGCACTGAAAAATTCACAATATGCGGCGCACTTTGCGTCAGCGGTGTGTTGATGACAATACCTTCTATTTCTCCAAGCTGCTTTAGCAGCTGCATTTTTATGTTGAGCATTTCATCATGATGTTTTTTCAGCAGCTCGAATGATTGTTTCATGGCTTTTGCTAGGCTGACAGCACCAGCAGGGTTTTCAGTACCTGAACGCAGGCCTAATTCCTGCTCTCCTCCTGTGATAAAAGGGGCAAGCACTACACCTTTTTTTAAAAAGAGCGCTCCTGTGCCTTTTAAGCCATGAATTTTATGACCAGATATCGTCAAAAGATCCACATCCAGTTGTTTATCAAGTGCTACTCTGCACATCCCCTGCACCCCATCGACATGAAAAAGGGCATTTTCAGCATGCTCACGAATCATGCCAGCAGCTTCTACAATCGGCTGGATGGCACCCGTTTCGTTATTAACGTGCATCATACTGACAAGAACTGTATCAGGGCGAAGCACTTCTTTTAAATGATTCATATCTGCATGACCATGCTCATTTACTTGAATATAGGAGATATCAAAACCAAATAAAGCCTTCAGCTGTTCAAACGATTCGATGACAGAGGGATGTTCAACGGCTGTTGTCACAATATGTTTCCCCCGGTTCATTTTGGCGAGAGCTGCTCCTTTAATGGCAATGTTGTTCGCTTCTGTTGCACCAGAAGTAAAGATAATCTCATATTGTTTCAAGCCTGTATAGTGAAGCATTTGTTTTCTCGTTTCATTTAGCAGCCGGCTTGCATCAATTCCTAGCTGATGAAGCGATGACGGATTACCAAAAAAACGTTCACTCACTTGCTGATATACTTGTAAAACCTCTGGGTAAGGCTTGGTTGTTGCACTATTATCAAGATAGATCATATTGTAACTCCTTACAAAAAACTTAAAAAATAAATGCATTTATATGTTACCATAATGAAGTCAGACATAGAATTTTCTGAAAATGGCAGTTGACAACTTTTCATTTTCACTATATCATCCATAGTGCCATTGGCACATAAACATTTTAATTGTCAGAATATTTTAATTTGGCACACTACACTGATTAAGGAGGAACTATTTTGAAAAATAGTTTAAGTATAAAGGAGACGCTAGCCATTGGCCTAATGCTTTTTGCATTATTCTTTGGCGCAGGAAATATGATTTTCCCACCTGTTCTTGGACAATATGCGGGTGAGAATGTATGGCTTGCCATCGGTGGATTTTTACTCACAGGAGTAGGTCTTCCGCTTCTTGGAGTGATTGCAGTCGCCCTTACAGGTACCGGTGCAAAAGGCCTTGCAGATAAAGCACACCCAAAATTCGGGACCATCTTTACCGTTATTTTGTATTTATCTATCGGGCCATTTTTCGCTATTCCACGAACTGGTACGGTTTCGTATGAGATAGGATTAGCTCCATTTCTTTCAGGTGCCCAATCCACTTCATGGGTACCACTATTCATCTTTACTGTAGTATTTTTCACTATTTCATACTTGCTTGCTTTAAATCCTTCAAAGCTGGTTGATCGAATTGGTAAAATTTTGACACCGATCTTATTAACTGTAATTGCTATTATTGTCATTAAAGCCATTGCTACGCCAATGGGAATGATCGGTGCTCCTGATGCAACCTATAAAGCAAACCCGCTCTTTACTGGATTTTTAGAAGGCTATAAAACAATGGATGCTCTTGCTTCTATCGTATTTGGAATCGTCGTGGTGACAGCTGTTAAGGACAGAGGCATCACAGAGCGTAAATCTCTTGCAGCAGCTTGTATTAAAGCAGGACTCGTGGCAGCTGTTGGGCTGGCACTCGTATACATTTCACTTGCTTATGTGGGTGCTTCAAGTCCCGATGCGACGGGAATGGTTGGAGCAAATGATGGCGGCAAACTGCTTTCACTTTCTGCAAACTTTTTATTCGGTTCTGCTGGTAACATTGTTCTTGGCGCAGCCATTTTATTCGCTTGTTTAACGACTAGTGTTGGACTTATTTCATCTTGTGGAGAATATTTTTCAAAGCTCTTCCCTAGCCTGTCTTATCGCACAGTCGTTCTGATCGTATCTTTATTTAGTACACTGGTTGCAAACCTTGGACTGGCACAAATTATCTCTCTATCTGTTCCAGTTCTTGTAACGATCTATCCACTAGCCATTGTCATTATTTTATTGTCATTCCTTGATCGCTGGATTAACGGAAGAAGACTCATTTATATCGTATCTCTTATCTTTACTGGTTTCTTCGCCATCATTGATGGATTATTAGCTGCCGAAGTTAATCTAGGCGGCTTGCCTGGCATCTTGAAATCAATTGTTCCGTTTTACGATTTAGGCATTGGCTGGATCATACCAGCTGTTATCGGTGCTGTGGTTGGTTTACTTATTTCGATGTTTACCAGCCCGCCAAAGCAGCTTGTCTCATAATCATCGCAAGCTAAAACATCCCCTTCCAAAGAAGAAGGGGATGTTTTTTTATTGTTCTTCATATACTAAAATAGAAAAATTCATGACTTTTGTACGTAAACACATGTTGACATCAGGCGTACATCCTTTATAATTAGTGATTGTTAATGATGAACGGTTACCTAGCAACTAATTAACAGAATATTTCAACATAATAATGGAGGCTTTAAATGCAATGAAGGCAACTTTGTCGACGAAAGATACGGTTATCATAGGTTTTATGCTGTTTGCTCTATTCTTCGGCGCCGGTAATATGATTTATCCACCAGAGCTTGGGCAATATGCTGGGCAAAATGTGTGGAAAGCAATGGGCGGATTTTTATTAACAGGTGTCGGTTTACCTCTTCTAGGGATTATTGCAATCGCTCTGACAGGTCGAGATGCGAAAGGATTAGCTGATAAAGCTCACCCAGCTTTTGGAACAGCGTTTACCGTCATTTTATATTTATCTATTGGGCCACTTTTCGCTATTCCTCGGACAGGAACGGTTTCATATGAAATTGGTGCATTACCCTTTTTAGCAGGTGTACCAGCTTGGCTCTCACTTCTTTTATTCACACTTGTCTTTTTTGGTATTACGTATTATCTTGCTCTAAATCCAACGAAGATTGTGGATCGTGTAGGGAAAGTATTAACACCAATTAAATTTACGATTATTTTTATCATTATTGTCAAAGCCATTTTAACGCCGATGGGCGTCATTGGCACACCTGATGTATCCTATAGCAATGGGTCATTTTTCAAAGGATTTTTAGAGGGCTATAAAACCATGGATGCTCTTGCTTCTATTGTGTTTGGGGTTGTTGTCATCAACGCCATTAAAGGACGCGGTGTGACAAGTAAAAAGGCACTGACTTCTGCTTGTATCAAAGCGGGTCTGATTGCAGCTTGCGGATTAACATTTGTTTATCTATCTCTTGCTTATTTAGGCGCTTCAAGTACACACGCCATTGGTTTTGTTGGAGATGGCAGTAAAATCTTGGCTCAGTCTTCTCAATTTTTATTTGGCAGTTTAGGAAATATTGTGTTGGGTGCTGCGATTACGGTTGCTTGTTTAACGACAAGTATCGGTCTCGTTACATCATGCGGAGAGTATTTCTCGAATTTATTACCTAAACTTTCTTATAAAATGGTCGTTACACTCGTGACATTATTCAGTTTTATTATTTCAAATTTTGGACTTGCTCATATTATCGCTTTCTCTGTACCAGTTTTAACTGCCATATACCCGCTAGCGATTGTCATCATTGTTTTGTCGCTAGCAGATAAATGGATTGGTCAAAGAAGACCTGTATATGTCCTTACTTTGATTTTAACAGGCTGCGTCAGTTTGTTTGACGGCTTAGTAGCAGCGAAACTCCCGATTGGACCAGTGGAGGATCTCTTTCAAACGATATTACCTTTATATGATCTTGGTATTGGATGGGTTGTTCCTGCTATTTTCGGAGTGGTCATTGGGTTCATTCTTTCTCATTTCACTTCTTCTGCTTCCCAAAAGCGGGAGAAACAAGCATCTTAACAGAAAAAAGCTGAAGTCCTGTAAATGGACTTCAGCTTTTTTATTGATGCTGATACTCTTTTTCTTGCTGAGCTAACAGCTTTTGTACAGCGCCTGGTGATGCTTTTTCAACAGCCGCTGCTGCTATATCAAATGATCCGTTGTAATCATAGGCGTAAAATCTTCGTTCTGCCTCTTTTAATTGTTCTGAAAGAATATGGTTTTGACTTCTAAAACGATTGCCGTATTGAATGATTCGTTCAATTTGATCCACTTTACTGAGCATTTCTTCTGTCTCATCCACAACATTTTTGACTGTGTCAGAGGCATCTTTTAATTGCTGATTTACTGCCGGCATGTTGAGTGGCAGGTTTTCTAGCTGCTCGTGCACTTGATGAATCATCTCCTGTGCTTTTTCAGCGCTCTCTTTCATCTCAGCAGGTACACCTGGAATATTACTTTTATGCAGCTGGCGTACTGTATCTGTCAGCATCGTTTTAAGCTCAGCCAGTGTTTCTCTCGCTTGTAATTCTTCTTTTCTTAATGATTGAAGATGACCTTTAAATGTGTCATGCAATGCTTTTGCATCTTCGATGAAGGTCTCCAGCTGATTGATTTCATCCATTAATAATGAATATGCCACGTGATCACGATCAAGCTTCTCGCGGATTTGTTTCATCAGCTTTTCAATTTCTTCTATACGTTTTTCGAATGCTTTCTGTTGATCGAGTTCTCCTGCTGTCAGCTTGTAGCTTTCTTTCACAAGAGCCGTTTCTGCCTTTGTTTGTGTGTGATCTTGCTCGAGCTTTTCGAATGCTTCTGTGAGCTCAGGCATTCTGCTTTTGATTTCCTGACCTGCCTCTACTTCTGCCTCCAGCTGATCATAAAGCGTCTCAATCGCATCATCGATCATTTGCAAAATGCTTGATGCCTCTTCTAAATTGAGTTCATCAATGAGCAATTTTTCCGCTCTCGCAAGCTGTTTGTTTAAAGTCTCCAGCTCTTTCGTGATCTGGATGTGCTCCAGCTTGTAACCTTTTTCCGACATTTCCTGATATCCGTCTTTCAGCTTCGTCAGCTGACCTGGTACGGTTTGTTTGCAGTCTGCAATAAGCTTTGGTACATCATTGATATATAGTTGAAGCTGGTCGAGTCTGCGGTCTTGCTCAAGCAAAATTTTTCTTGCTTTCATGTAGTTTCCGTTTTCTGTTTCTTCCTCGTACTGCTTGATCCCTTCCCAGGCCTCATCTAAGTCCTGCTCCATTTTGTCATAAAGGGTGCCATATAAATGGCTGTACGCAAGCAGATTTTTTCGAACCGTTTGATATTGCTCCTTGACCTTTTCAATTTCCTTGCGATTTTGCTCCTCGCTTGTGACAAGGTCTGCAATTTCTTTTAAAATGTCTTCAATGTTCGAATCAGCAGCACTCAGCAAGTCCTCAATATGCGTTAGAACCTGCTTGGCTTTGGAGAATCGATATTTATCAGAATACTCTTCTGCGTCATATAATAGCTCCTCTACCTTTGGAAGATGGGCTGTCACGATATCGTCCCACTCTGCACGCCATCTTTCAAAAAATTGCTCTGTTTCTCCGGTCATTTTTAAGTGTTTGATTTTTGAAATTTCTTCTACAATTGATCTGTTTAAAATTTCAATTTTCCATGCTTCCAATCGGTCAATCTCTTTATATATATTTTTTCTGAGGAAATAACCGACTGAAAACAAAGCAAGCAAAATGACAATTAAACCGATGATAAACTCCATAATGAGCCCCCTTGTTGTGATCTAAGTGATGTCAGGGTAAAAGTGTCCCGAGTAGACCTGAGAACCCTTTCGTGTCCGCTTTGCATTTGTCTTTTTATAAACAGGATCGTATGTTTTCCAATACCATCCATTCACGGTTTTATGTATGTTTTTCAAGAAAGTATTTGAGCGCTTTCTATCATTTGATCACACGTATCCATGTGACCTGCTTTTATGTATGCGGAAGCTGTCGTTTTCATTGTTATTATGATACCATGTAACCAGCATTTTTGGTCATGATTTTTCATTATTTTCGCTGATAAACATGACGTTTTTCAAAATATCGACAAGAGGTGACGACATGCTGAAGCAAGATGCACATCTACATACACCGTTTTGCCCGCACGGCTCGCTTGATTCATTTCATTCTTATATTGAAAAAGCCATCAAAAAGGGATTTGATTCCATAACCTTTACCGAGCATGCCCCTCTGCCTCCATCGTTCCATGATCCAACACCAGAGCAGGATAGTGCCATGAAGCTCCAAGAACTTGAATCGTATATAACGAAATTGGATCAGCTGAAACTGGAATACACAGGCCAATTAATAGTAAAAACTGGGCTTGAGGTTGACTATATCAAAGAGTATGAAGAGGAAACAAGTGCCTTTTTAGACTGCTATGGTCCAGAACTAGACGATAGCATTTTATCTGTTCACTTTCTTCCTGCTGGCGATGATTATATTTGCCTTGATTTTGACGAGAATGCCTTCCAGCAGCTAATAAGCCTCTATGGCACCATCGAACAGGTCTATCAGAGCTACTATGACCAAATTCATTCTTCTATTCTATCATCTTTAGGTCGTTATAAGCCAAATAGAATCGGTCATATCACCCTTGTGCAGAAATTCAAACAGCTTTTCCCATTTGAGATGACACCTGCACTTTGTCAAAAGGTCACCCTTTGTCTTGAAGAAACGGCAAAAAAAGGCATGTCCTTAGATTTTAATACATCAGGTCTTCGTAAAACATATGCCAGAAGTATCTATTTAGATCAATGGATGATTGATCTTGCAAAACAGAAAAAAATCCCGCTCATATTTGGGTCTGATGCCCATCAAGCGGAAGATCTCGGATATGCTTATGATCAATTCGAAGACATCATGAGTTTTAAATGAGAATCTAATGCCGGCTTTTTTGGTTCTAGTAAATGATGAAGAGAGCGGCTCAGTTCCTTAAAATACGTTTGATAGAAATAAGGCTCATTTGGATTTAGATAAAGCACCTCCATTAAATATTGCGTCTGTAAATAGGGCATCATGAGTAGTGATTTCAGCTGAATCATAAAAGATGAGATGGAGAGCTGCTCACAAATCACATGGGTGTTTTTTCCTTTTTCAATGATGAGCTGAAACAAATATTTTTCTTTCGTTAAATAGGTCGACATAATTTCTCTAATGAGCGTCGAATCAATCGTTACCTCTCGATAAACGAAACGGGTTAATTGACGGTGCTCGTGCTGATAAGATAAAATATCAAAAACCACATGTAGTAAACATTCTTTTGCATGACGAGTTTCCATGTGATGGATATGTGATTCAATCATGTGAATATAGCCTTCATAAAAATCGGATACGAGCTGCTCAAGCAGCCCTCCTTTTCCTTGAAAGTAATAAGAAATGTGGGCAACGTTGACGTTTGCTTCCTTCGCAATCTCACGGACAGAGGTTCCAGAAAATCCTTTTTGGTTAAAAAGTCTGATGGCAGCTTCAATAATACGGTCTTTTGTTTGCATGGTTGTTGATGTTTTCATCCGCTCACCCCTCTTCATGTGTACATACTTCAAGATGAAGGTGGAAGTTCCTTTTACAATTGCTCGACAAATCCCACATGCGAGACGCAAGTTATGTATTTTTGAGATAGAAAGTAGGAGATTTTCATGTTTCATGTCGAAAAACAGTCTGGCGATCCATCAAAAGACTATCAATTGCTCGTTAAACAGGTCGAAGCCATTACAGATGGTGAGCCTGATCTAATTGCCAACCTGGCAAATGCTGCGGCGCTATTGTATCATTCACTCCCAGAGGTTAATTGGGCAGGGTTTTATTTAGCTAAAGGCGGCGAGCTTGTGCTCGGACCGTTTAACGGACTGCCTGCATGTGTGCGTATCCCATCTGGAAAAGGTGTTTGCGGTACTGCGTTTGCAAAAGGTGAAGTCCAGCGTATCGCTGATGTTCACGCATTCCCTGGACATATCGCATGTGATGCAGCATCACAATCTGAAATTGTCGTTCCGCTCAAGGTAAATGGAGAGATCATTGGAGTACTCGACATTGACAGCCCTGTGAAAGACCGTTTCAGTGAAGTAGATGAAACCTACTTAATTCAATTTACCGAGGTACTCCAGAATGCGTTATCCGCCTCTACAAATGCGTAATCTTACAAAAAGCAGACATATTGTCTGCTTTTTTATTTTTCTTCGCAGACGCAAGGCACCGCCATTGCTTCTAAATAGGTTGACTTCTCCTATCCAGCGTCCTATAATAGAGTTTGTGTGAAATATGGCAGCCTTTTTGTTCGGCTTTTTTGTATCATTTTGTTCCTTCTATATGAAGGTGCATCTTGTAACTCCCTGCTGCTGGAGCGAGGATGCATGAAAACATAATGACGGAAAAGACAAAGAACAGACGGTTTTTATTTTTCACAAATAAAAACAAATAAGGAGGAGTCACATTATGGCTCGCTATACAGGTCCAAGTTGGAAGATTTCCCGCCGTTTAGGCATTTCATTAAGCGGAACAGGTAAGGAACTTGAAAAACGCCCTTACGCTCCAGGCCCACATGGTCCAGGACAACGCAAAAAACTATCTGAATACGGTTTACAATTACAAGAGAAGCAAAAGCTTCGTCACATGTACGGTGTCAACGAACGTCAATTCCGTACACTATTTGACAAAGCTGCTAAAATTCCTGGTAAACAAGGTGAAAACTTCATGATTCTTCTTGAAACTCGCCTTGACAACCTAGTATACCGTCTTGGCCTTGCTCGTACTCGCCGCCAAGCTCGTCAGTTAGTCAACCATGGTCACATCCTTGTTGATGGAAGCCGTGTAGACATCCCATCTTTCTCTGTGAAACCAGGTCAAACGATTGCTCTTCGTGAGAAATCTCAAAACCTTGCAGTTGTGAAAGAATCAGTTGAAGTGAACAGCTTCGTTCCTGAATACCTTACTTTCGATGCTGAAAAGCTTGAAGGAACTTTCACTCGTCTTCCAGAGCGTTCTGAATTAGCGCCTGAAATCAGCGAACAACTAATCGTTGAGTTCTACTCTCGTTAATTTCATGACTCTCCAAAGAGAGATCAAAAAAACCCTAGATCCCTTGATTATTCAAGGATTTCTAGGGTTTTTTGTTTGCTTTCTCCTATGAACAAATGAATTTAAAACATAGATAGAAAACAGACTATGCACAAGATGAGCACCAGGCAAAGCTTCTAAAAGCATCTCTACACATTTAAGTTAGTCTAACTTTTTAATAATAATAGAAGCGTTCACGTTTGTTTGGGTCCCTCCTGCTAAAGTTTGAAGAGTAACTGCTGCTGTGGAAGTATGGTTTACAAGAGTAAGCGTGTCACCTGCTGCTAGAGCGAGGATGGCCTGACCGTTGTTCTGTTGAGTACCAGCTCCTGAACCATAAACTGTGTTCGTCACAGGAGCTCCATTTACAAATAGAGTGAATTGATTTGGTTCTACACCAGAAACTGAAAAAGTAACCTCGTAGTTTCCTGGGTTGGTGACTATAATTTGAGAAGTTCCAGGGGCATGGGTAATACCAGCAGTAGTAATTCCAGTTGAGTCAAAAATCACTGGGGCCTCTAAAGCTACTGTTTCAGCACTTAGATTGTATACATATGCAAATTCAGCTAGCCCTGCACCTGTGACTCCTGTTGCTCCGGTATCTCCTGTGGCTCCGGTGGCTCCAGTGGCTCCAGTGACTCCAGTGGCTCCGGTATCTCCTGTGGCACCCGTTGCTCCGGTGGCTCCGGTATCTCCCGTGGCTCCTGTTGGACCAATTGCTCCGGTATCTCCCGTGGCTCCCGTTGCTCCAGTGACTCCAGTGGCTCCGGTATCTCCCGTGGCACCCGTTGCTCCGGTGGCTCCGGTATCTCCCGTGGCACCCGTTGCTCCAGTGACTCCAGTGGCTCCGGTATCTCCCGTGGCACCCGTTGCTCCGGTGGCTCCGGTATCTCCCGTGGCACCCGTTGCTCCCGTGGCTCCGGTATCTCCCGTGGCACCCGTTGCTCCCGTGGCTCCGATATCTCCTGTGGCACCCGTTGGACCGATCGCTCCGGTATCTCCCGTGGCACCCGTTGCTCCGGTGGCTCCGGTATCTCCCGTGGCTCCTGTGGCTCCGGTGGCTCCGGTATCTCCCGTGGCTCCAGTGACTCCAGTGGCTCCGGTATCTCCCGTGGCTCCTGTTGGACCAATCGCTCCGATATCTCCTGTGGCACCCGTGGCTCCGGTGGCTCCGGTACCTCCCATGGCTCCTGTTGGACCAGTGACTCCGGTATCTCCCGTGGCTCCCGTGGCACCCGTTGCTCCCGTGGCTCCTGTTGGACCAATCGCTCCGATATCTCCTGTGGCACCCGTGGCTCCGGTGGCTCCGGTATCTCCAGTGGCTCCTGTTGGACCAATCGCTCCGGTATCTCCCGTGGCACCCGTTGCTCCCGTGGCTCCGGTATCTCCCGTGGCACCCGTTGCTCCCGTGGCTCCGATATCTCCTGTGGCACCCGTTGGACCGATCGCTCCGGTATCTCCCGTGGCTCCTGTTGGACCGATCGCTCCGGTATCTCCTGTGGCTCCTGTTGGACCAGTGGCTCCGGTGGCTCCTCGAATCCCTCGTAGTCCTCGTAGTCCTCGTAATCCTCGTCGTCCTACAATTACTTTTGTTTCACAAATGATGCAGCAGTTTGATTTTGATAGTTTCTGTTTACAACAAGGGCATTTTTTATACTTATCACAACCCATCAGTTGTTCATCTCCTTTATCATTATTCTTATGTTACATCAGTAAATAGGTGCGATTAAGTTGTGAAGATTTGATTGTATTTTGCGCTAAATTTGTCTATTGTTTTTTCATGATGACTAGCCAGTCTCAAGAAGCTATTCAAAACTATATAATCTATCATGAAAAAAAATCCCCTAGAATTCTAGAGGATTTTTTTGTTCCATGGTTCATCAAGTATTATTAAGCGTATAGCGATATTTTTTATTTTACCATCCAATTACTAATCAATTGATCTGTTGTCAGCACAGTCGCAAATTCATCATGGAGTGTGGCAAGTGAGAGCCGATGGATTGTTTCTGGGTCAAAATATGTACCAGTTTGATCTGTTAGCCCAAAGGCAGCTGTTGCGTCCGAAATCAGATACGTATCAAAGCCCAGGTTTCCGCTCATTCTTGTAGTTGTGGATACGCAGTGCGGTGTTGTTAATCCTGCGATCACGACTGAGTCAACATGGTTTGATCTTAGTTGTTCTTCCAAGTTCGTACCAATGAAACTGCTGTTCACTTTCTTTTGGATCACCGTTTCTTCCTCTAACGGTCTGGCAATATCTTTGAACAGATGTCCTTCATTTGCTGGATGAAACACAGAGTCTGGATTGTCGGCTGTATGCTGAATATGAATGACTTTCCAGCCTTTCTCTCTCCAAAACCTCAATAGGCGGCTGATATTTTCCTCTGCCTCTAGATTATTTCGTTCTCCCCATTTTTCATGCTCGAACGCCTTCTGTACATCTACAATGATTAAAGCTTTTTGACTCGTTTGCACAAACGCTCACCTCCGAAGATTCTTATTCACTACATGTAGTGTACGTAATGGTGATCCATTTGTACATGCCTTTACTGCTGTTTTGCCTGTTTTTGCATTAAAAAAATAAACCACACACTAGTGATGATATAATAGATACCGATAATCGATGTATAATTAGACATCACCTCGCCCATTTGAACTGATTTGACGAACTTCATCCAAATAAAATAGATCATGAGAAATGAGCATGGAAAATAGAGAAAGTATCCGAAGAAATATTGTTTGAGTCTGTGTGTCAACGTGTGGCCTCCTTATTCCCCTACACCAACTAGCTCCTGCCATATGGCGATGACATCAAAAAAGACAGCACAAGTCGCTGTCTTTTTCATGTTTTAATTCGTATTCTGTCCTCCGCCATTCAATCCTTCTTTCACATACCCTTTCACTTGGCTAGAGGTTAATAGACCGATATGTCCAACGCCGTGGATCAGGACATTTCTTGCGCCAATTAAACGAGAGAGGCTGTTGACAACAATCATATCTGCTGAGCTATAGACAGATGTGTAAAGAATTTTTTGATTTGGATCAGTGCCTGGTAATGCTCTGAGTGATACGAGTCCATTCGCTCCTCCAAGTGTGACGACGTTTTCAATTTTATCGCCGCCGTCTAGATTCTTAATATAGTATAACGTGTTCGCCCCGCCCATACTATGCGCCACAATATCTACTTTTTTGGCACCCGTTTTGTCTAGCACATCTTTGACGAATCTGGATAGACGAGGACCATTGTTGCGGTTATTACCTGTTTTGTCTATGAAATCGATAGCAAATAATTGGTTTCGATCCCAGCCTTGTGTAACCAAATAACTTTTAATCGAAGCGAAGTTATAAGACGCTCCTCCCATACCATGCACCATCACTACCGGATTATGCTCAGCCGCTTTGATTTCTTTCGGCTGGATGAAAGCCATTGAACCTAGCACTAAGGCAAGGGCAACAAGAATTTGCAAACTCTTTTTCTTAAATCGAATCACTTTCATTCCCCCTTATTCATCTTATTCGACTCTATTTTATACAAGAAAAATATGTCAGAAAAGTGAACAAGGCACTGTTTGTTGCTTTATTTCACAGAAAATAATTACTGAAAAAGCACCTTTGACTTTCTCAGCGCCAATGCCAAAAGACTAGACAAAGTCTCTATGAACAGTCTAATAGACTCTTAACTGAGCACCCGTCTCACATTTTAAATAAAAAAAGCAGCCGGTTATCACAGCCGGCTGCACATCGTTCTTATTTGTAATTCACAAGGAAGTATTTCTTTTTCCCTCTTCTTAAGACGGTAAATTGGTTTTCAATTCTATCTTCCGCTGAAAGGACGTAGTCTTTATCGGTTTGTCTCTCTCCGTTGATGGAAACTGCACCATTTGTGATGTCTTCACGTGCTTGACGTTTTGATGGTGACAGCTTCGATTCCACAAGGACATCGACAAGTGTCAACTCTTCTGTGCTGCTTTTCTCCATTGATGGAACATCTTTAAAGCCTACTTTGACTTCTTCGGCTGAAAGAGATTTAATCTCACCTTTAAATAGGGCATTTGAGATGTTGACTGCCTGTTCTAGTGATTCACGGCCATGTACGAGTGTTGTGACTTCCTCTGCTAGACGGCGCTGTGCTTCACGTTTTTCAGGTGCTGTTTGCACTTTTTCTTCGTAAGATGCGATCTCTTCTTTCGATAAGAACGTAAAGTATTTTAAGTATTTCACAACGTCACGGTCATCTGTGTTGATCCAGAATTGGTAGAACTCATATGGAGATGTTTTTTCTTTATCTAACCAAATGGCGCCGCCTTCTGTTTTACCAAACTTCGTGCCGTCTGCTTTCGTGACAAGCGGCATCGTTAAACCAAATGCTTTTGCCCCTTCTGCTTCAGACTTACGGATCAGCTCAAGTCCAGATGTAATATTTCCCCACTGGTCGCTTCCGCCAATTTGCAGTTTACAGTTTTCATTTCTGTAAAGGTTTAAAAAGTCTAAAGATTGCAGGATGACGTAGCTGAACTCTGTGTACGAAATACCTGTCTCAATCCGTGAGCTGACGATATCTTTTGCCAGCATGAAGTTCACACCGAAGTTCTTCCCAATATCACGAAGGAATGTGATCACATTCATTTGGCTGATCCAGTCGTAGTTATTCACGATAACGGCTGGGTTCTCGCCTGCTTCAAAATCAAGAAATTGAGAAAGCTGTCCTTTGATTTTATCTGACCACTGTTCGACGATTTCTGCTGGGTTTAGTGAACGTTCTGCTTTTTTGAAGCTAGGATCACCGATTAGTCCAGTTGCACCGCCAACAAGAGCAATCGGGTGATGACCTGCTTCCTGGAATCTGCGTAATGTTAAAATTGGCAATAGGTGACCAATGTGTAAGCTGTCCGCTGTTGGGTCAAAACCGGAGTATAGCTTGATTTTTTCTTCTGCTAATAATTTTGTTAAACCTTCTTCATCTGTTTGCTGCTGAATTAATCCTCTAAACGATAACTCTTCCATCAATTGACTCATATCTCATTCTCCTTTTTTACAATTCAACATAAAAAACGCCCCTTCGAATGAACGAAGGGACGATATATATCGCGGTACCACCCTGCTTAAAAGACAATACATCACGTCTTTTCACTTACACTGATAACGGACAGATCCGTTCTTTCACTAATCAGGACAGCGTGCATGCTCCTTTTCGTAAAAGCGGTTCGTGAGGGTAATTCGAATATCTCTTTGCACTGACTCGCACCAGCCGTCAGCTCTCTTGGACAGGGAAAGATGATTCTACTGAATCTCAGTCAAAACCTTTACATATTCAACTAATGTCATTTTAAACATATTTTTGATATCAAGTCAACTGATGAAAAAATTAATCTTCCATTGTCGATAGGTCGCCAGCCGGTAAATTCAGTTCCCACGCCTTTAGCACACGTCTCATAATTTTTCCGCTTCGCGTTTTAGGGAGTTTGTCTTTAAACTCGATTTCTCTCGGTGCCGCATGTGCAGCGAGTCCTTTTTTCACAAACGTACGAATCTCTTCTTTCAGCTCATCTGTCGGCTCATATCCGCTTCTAAGCGCAATGAATGCCTTAATAATTTCACCGCGGACCGGATCTGGTTTTCCAATGACACCAGCCTCTGCAATGGCCGGATGTTCAACCAGTTTGCTTTCCACCTCAAAAGGACCAACCCGCTCTCCTGATGTCATGATCACATCATCGACACGTCCCTGGAACCAAAAGTATCCGTCTTCGTCCATATAAGCTGAATCTCCTGAAACATACCAATCTCCCGGCATAAAGTAAGATTCATATTTTTCAGGATTGTTCCAGATCGTATGCATCATAGACGGCCAGCCTTTTTTGATGGCAAGGTTGCCCATCCGATATGGCGGAAGTTCATTTCCGGCATTATCCACAATCGCAGCTTCTACACCTGGAATCGGTTTCCCCATTGAACCTGGTTTAATGTCCATGCATGGATAATTACAAATCAGCTGTGCACCGGTTTCCGTCATCCACCAAGTGTCATGAATTCGTTTGCCAAATACAGCGTCTCCCCAGCGAATGACTTCTGGATTAAGAGGCTCACCTACACTTAACACATGACGAAGCGAGCTGAGATCATATTTTTGAATGAGGTCATCTCCTGCCCCCATTAGCATTCTAAAGGCGGTCGGTGCACTGTACCAAACGGTCACACCTAGTGATTCAATCGTTTCATACCACGTATCAGGGTTAAATCTGCCGCCTAAAATGACATTTGTTGCCCCGTTTAACCACGGTGAAAAAATGCCGTACACTGTGCCTGTTACCCAGCCCGGGTCAGCTGTACACCAGTAGACATCGTCTTCTTTCAGATCAAGCACCCATTTACCGGTCTGATCCTGCTGCACCATTGCACCATGGACATGTAGCACACCTTTTGGCGTACCTGTCGACCCTGACGTGTAATGAAGCAGAAAGCCGTCTTTTTCATCCATCCATTCGATTTCAAGATCCTTCGCCGCCTGGTCAAAGGCTTCTTCATAATGGATGGTCCGAACGCCATCGATATCTTCCTTTTCACCGCCGACAATAATGACAGATTCAAGTTTCGGAAGCTCTGCAAACGGAATTCGTTCAAGCAGATCTGGCGTTGTCACAATGACCTTCGCCTCGCTATTTTCTAAACGGTCTTTGACCGCACCTTCCATAAATGCCTCAAATAACGGGCCAACGATCGCACCAATTTTAACTGCGCCAAGCAGAAGAAAATAGAGCTCAGGGGATCTAGGCATAAAGATAAATACGCGATCTCCTTTTTGCACATGCGCCTTTTCTCTGAATAGATTGCCCGCTTTATTTGTGTTGATTTTCATATCTCTGAACGTATACTTTTCATCCCGCTGTGAATCTTTGTAATGAAGCGCCACCTTGTTCTTGCGAAACGAGTCCGCATGTCTGTCAATCGCTTCATAGGCTGCATTTATGTTTCCTGTTTCATACCATGAGAAGTTTTTTCTTGCTTCTTCCCATGAAAATTCTTTGTATGCCTGCTCATAATCATTTAAATGATAGTCCCCTTTTACTGATGGTAGCGTTTCCACTTTCATCAAACAGTCCCCCTTTGCATACGTTTACAATGACCATTATAGTATAGATGACTTTTTTTCTCAATTTTTAAAAAACTTATAGTGAAACCGTTTTAATTCTTGCAGGTTTTAAGATAAAATAGAGACGACTCACTAGAATTTGAGGCGGTGGATACGTGGAGCATCCTAAAACTTATTATTCAAAAATCATTGAGCGAGAAACAGGTTCCATCCTTATTGAAGGTCCGGTACCTGCATCAGAGCTTGCGAACTATACATTTCATGAAGGCCTAACGGCATTTCGCACGCCAGAGGAACAGAAACAGGCACTTGTTGAAATAGCAGATCTTCCAGAAGGACGTATTATCATTGCAAGAGTGGATGAGCTTGTTGTCGGCTATGTCACGTATTTATATCCTGATCCGCTTGAGCGCTGGTCAGAGGGCAACATGGACAATTTAATCGAGCTTGGCGCGATTGAGGTCGCTCCTCCATTTAGAGGCTGCTCACTTGGCAAGCATTTACTTGATGTGAGCATGATGGATGAGCAAATGGAGAATTATATCGTCATTACAACTGAATATTACTGGCATTGGGATTTAAAGGGGACAAAGAAAAACGTGTGGGAGTACCGCAAGATGATGGAGAAAATGATGAACGCAGGCGGTCTTGTTTGGTTTGCAACAGACGAGCCAGAGATCAGCTCACATCCAGCCAATTGTTTAATGGCCAGAATCGGGAAAAATGTGAGTCCTGATTCGATTGAGCGTTTCGATCGTCTTCGCTTCCATCAACGCTTTATGTATTAACGTTCAATTCGTTTTTTTGGCAAAGGGGATTGGTAAACAATGATGATTGAACAAATTATGGAGCGTGATGTGATCACGCTGCGAAAAACCGATACGATTGAAGAGGCTGTAAAAAAAATGAGTGCACATCACATCCGGCATATTCCGATCGTATCTGATCAAGGTTCTGTCATTGGGATGGTGACAGATCGAGATATTAAAAATGCCAGTCCAAGTATATTTGAAACAGAAAAAAGACAGCTCTTTATTCAGCGTCCTGTTGAGGAGATCATGGTATTAGAGACGATTACTGCTCATCCGCTTGATTTCGTTGAAGAGATTTCAAGTGTCTTTTTTGAGCACGGAATTGGTTGCCTTCCAGTGGTGAGACGCGGCAAGCTTGTAGGTATTATCACAAAGACTGATTTGCTTCGTACGTTTGTCAGACTGACAGGTGCAGATCAGCCTGGGTCACACTTAGAGGTTGAAGTGGACCAAATGACAGAAGGTCTTGCAGACATCACGGCCATTTTAAAGGAACAGCATATTCAAATGTTGAGTGTGCTTGTGTATCCGCATGCAAATGAATCGTCTAAAGTGCTCGTCTTCCGCCTTCAAACCATGCATGCAGATCATGTGACGAAGCTGATTCGCGCAAAAGGATATAAGGTGCTGTGGCCAATGGAGCAGACGATCAAATGAAGGAAGCGACCTTTGTTTTTTCACCCTCTTTTCAAACGTACCAGTTTCACCAAGACCATCCCTTCAATCAGCTTCGTGTCTACTTAACATATGACCTGCTTCAAAAAATGAAGGCGTTAACAGATGATGAGATCGTCGCACCGCGTATGGCGACCCTTGATGAATTAAAGCTCGTCCATACAGCCGATTATATTCAAGCTGTGCAGCGGGCTAGTGAAGGAAAGCTCTCTACAGCAGAGGGTGAGCGCTACGGTCTTGGCACGGAGGATACACCGATGTTTGCAGGTATGCATGAAGCAGCTTCTCTCCTTGTTGGCGGGACACTCACAGCCGTTGACCAAGTGATGATGGGACACACGCAGCATGCACTGAATCTTGGCGGTGGACTTCATCACGGGTTTAAAGGACGTGCATCCGGCTTCTGTATTTATAATGACAGCTCAGTGGCGATTCAATATATTCAAAAGACATACGGTGCAAGAATTTTGTATATTGATACGGATGCCCATCACGGAGATGGTGTACAATTCAGCTTTTATGACGACCCTGAGATTTGTACGGTCTCGATTCATGAAACGGGACGCTATTTGTTCCCTGGAACTGGACAAGTACAGGAAAGAGGTCACGATAAAGGCTATGGCTACGCCTACAATATTCCGCTTGATGCATTTACAGAAGACGAATCGTTCCTTGAAGCATACCGAACAGCAGTGACTGAAATTGCTGCTTTTTTTAAACCAGATGTGATTTTGACGCAAAATGGTGCAGATGCACATTACTATGATCCGTTAACCCATTTATCTGCTACCATGAAAATATATGAGGAAATTCCTAAACTTGCCCATGATTTAGCGCATCAATATTGTGATGGCAAATGGATCGCTGTCGGCGGAGGAGGATATGATATTTGGCGGGTCGTGCCAAGGGCATGGAGCCGAATTTGGCTTGAAATGAAAGGCATTATACCCCCTGATGAACTGCCTCAGGACTGGGTTCAGGCTTGGCATAAACAATCGCCCGTCACTCTGCCATCCACATGGGGAGATCCTGACGATTTATATCCACCGATCCCAAGAAAAGCTGAAATCACAGAAAAAAATGCTCAAACTGTAGAAAAAGCACTGATGCCCGTTAGAAGAGAAAAGAAAAATGCATAAGAAAAGCAGGCATTCACTGATGTGTAAGCCTGCTTTTTCGTTTTATTTTGTTGATTGTCTTTCTTCAATTCGGTGTGGAAGTTCCACAATTTGTTCATCCACTTGCTCTTTGTTCATCAGCTTCGTCAGCAGTCTCATTGCGACAGCGCCAATATCATACGTCGGCTGAACAACAGTTGTCAGCTGAGGACGCACCATGAGAGAAAGTCTCGTGTTATCAAAGCCAATCACTTCTAAATCCTCAGGAATCGATACGCCTCTATCTTGTGCTCCATGAATGACACCTAACGCCATTTCATCTGTAGCCGCAATAACAGCTGTCGGCTTATCAGACTGCTCAAGTAGATGAGCAAGTGATTCAATTCCAGAATCATAAGAGTAATCGCCTTCAGCGACGAGCGCATCGTCAAATGCGATGCCTGCTTCTTCAAGCGCACGTTTATAACCTGCAAGCTTTCTCATAGAGTTAATCGGTTCTGACATTGGGCCAGATACGAAGGCAATTCGCTTATGTCCTTTTTCAACTAAAAGTTGTACTGAATCATAAATCGCTTGCTCATAGTTGATGTTGACAGATGGTGTTTGAGCCTGCTCTTCAACAGATGCTGCAAGAACAATTGGCACAGGAGAGCGCTTAAATTCTTCAACAAGCACATCTGTGATGTTTCCGCCCATAAAGACAATCCCATCTACTTGTTTACCTAGCATAGTATTTAATAGATGAAGCTCTTTATCGGTATTTTGATCTGAGTTGCTCAAAATGATGTTGTACTTATACATTGTGGCGATATCTTCAATTCCGCGAGCAAGCTCCGAATAGAAGATACTAGAAATATCAGGGATGATGACCCCGACCGTTGTTGTTTTTTTACTTGCAAGGCCTCGTGCCACAGCATTCGGACGGTAGCCAAGACGATCAATCGCTTCAAGTACCTTTTTTCTTGTTGTTGGTTTTACATTCGGATTCCCATTCACTACTCGTGATACCGTTGCCATACTTACATTTGCTTCTCTTGCTACATCATATATTGTAACATTATTCACA
This sequence comes from Bacillus sp. SIMBA_005, assembly GCF_046535585.1. Taxonomy (NCBI): domain Bacteria; kingdom Bacillati; phylum Bacillota; class Bacilli; order Caryophanales; family Bacillaceae; genus Bacillus; species Bacillus sp. SIMBA_005. Next base: position 90,961 of record NZ_JAWRWI010000009.1, read on the forward strand.
TAAATCACTCCTTCAAATACACTTCATATCTATAGCATTCACCAATTGGATAGAGACATGTCAGATACGAGGAAAATAATATCCTATTTGTCATTAAAACGATGAAAAGAGACACATAATTTTTCAATCTACATCAAAATGACATTCTTTTATGAAATTATACACGTTTTTTCATCATATGAAAACGTTCCCTTTCTTTTTATAACTAAATTAAACAAACTTTAATGAGCTTGTTACCTGTAAATTGAATCATATTTCATGAAAAACCGTCGAGAACGTTAGCTATGACAATGATCTTAGCAGATTGTATTGAATTTTAAAAATGAAAACATTGTGAACAAGCACGTTTGAGGCTTGCAATGTGCTCTTTTCCTTTCATTCCCAATCTTTATCCTATTTACTCCATAGAAAAACCGCCGGGCAGTCATCCGGCGGCTTTTCTATCTATGATTATGCGTGAATGTTAACAAGTGGTCTTAACGCATCTAACCATTTTTCGAATTGTGGAATGTCCATTTGCTGTGCTGAGTCAGATAGAGCAACAGATGGATCTGGATGCACTTCTGCCATGACACCGTCTGCTCCAATCGCAAGAGCTGCTTTCGCTGTTGGAAGGAGAAGATCTCTACGTCCAGTTGAGTGCGTCACATCAACGAAGACTGGTAAATGTGTCTCTTGTTTCAAGATTGGCACAGCAGAAATATCTAGTGTATTTCTTGTCGCTGTTTCGTATGTGCGGATACCGCGCTCGCAAAGGATGATTTGATCATTTCCTTGGGCGATGATGTATTCAGCTGCATTGATGAATTCTGAAATCGTCGCTGCAAGACCGCGTTTTAAAAGAACAGGTTTTTTCACAGATCCAGCTTCTTTTAAAAGTTCGAAGTTTTGCATGTTTCGTGCACCGATTTGGATAACATCGATATGCTCAATCGCTTCTTCAATGTGAGCAGGATTGACGATTTCACTAATGACAGCAAGACCGTATTCATCCGCTACACGCTTTAGAATTTTTAGACCATCTACACCAAGTCCTTGGAAGTCGTATGGACTTGTGCGAGGTTTAAATGCTCCTCCGCGAAGAAGTTTTAGTCCTTGCTGTTTCGCTGCTGCCGCCACTTCTGCGACTTGCTCGTAGCTTTCAACAGCACATGGTCCAACGATGAAGCGCTGTTTCCCATCTCCGATCGCTTCTCCATTTATATTTACGATTGTATTTTCTGGTTTTTTCTTACGAGAAACAAGAAGTGCTTTGCTGTGATCATCTTCTTGAAGTTCTAGACCTGCTTTGAAAATCTCTTTGAAAATATGCTGAATCGTTGAGTTTTCGAATGGTCCATCATTTTCTTCAAGAATTTGGTTTAGCATTGTGCGCTCTCTGACAGGATCATAACGGTTGACACCTTGCGCTTCTTTCGCTTTTCCAATTTCTTTTACAATGTTTCCTCTTTCATTGATCAGTTTTAAAATTTGGAGATTTAGTTCATCTGCTTGCTGTCTCAATTGTTCTAGTTCATTGTTGCTCATTTTTGTCATCCTTTCCTCTGCCCGCTCTCGCTTTTTATTATTTCATTCTCTCATGATAGGGTTTATTATAAACAAAGATTTCGGAATTGTCACGAAAATTTTCTTTATTACCCAAACGCTTTTAAGCGATAAAGTATTATGTGTAAGATTATAGCATAGTTTTGATTGAAGTAAACCTTTTTTTATAAAAAAAACGTCAGCAATTGCTGACGTTTCTTTTACACATTATGTTCAAGCGCTTCTTTTGTAATGCTTGAGTGAGATGCATGCCATTTTACTTTTCCACCACTAAAGACGAGTGCCTGGGGACTTTCGTGCTTTACCCCCGACTTTTCTGTCACATAGGATGAAAGCTCCCTTGTGTTTTGAATTTGCAAGAAATAAGTTGGCACGTCTTCATGTGCAGACGCAAATGCTTCAAACTCTTGAAAAGCCGCTTGACTGATCGGACATGTCAAACTGTGCTTAAAAAAGACAAAGGTCCCATCTTGATTCGTTAGTTGATCAAACTGTTCTTCTGTTTCAATGAGTTGTTTTGACATGATGTTCTCCTTCTTCACTCTGTGCAGTAAGAGTTAGCCTTTAGTCGATTGTTCGACTTTTTCTTTGACATCTTTTATGCCATCTTCAATTTCTGATTTCGCTTCTTGTGCTCGTACTTTTGCTTCATCTGCTACATCTGATGCTTCACTTGCTAGGTCAGCTGCCGCATCTTCTGCTTCACTTTTCACATGATTAGCTTTTCCAGCTGCACGCTCTTTTATGTCTTTCACTTTGTCTAAAATTTGGTTTGACTGTTCTGCCACCAGTTGGGACAATTCAGACGTTTTATCTTTCGCAATCGTCACATATTCAGTGCCTCTTTCTTTTGCATCTGTTGTGAGTCGATCTGTTTTTTCTTTTAAAACATTCGCTTGGGTGTTCAAATCATCGCGAAGCTCTTTCCCTGACTTCGGTGCTAAAAATAAAGCTGTTGTTGCACCCACAATGCCACCAATAAGTGTTCCGATCAAAAAGTCTTTGCTATTGATTCCGTCTTTGCTCATGATTATTCCTCCTATGCGAAAATGGTTTATTTTTGGTGTTTTCGTTGTTTCCACTTTTTATAAATTTCAAGTGCTGCGTTACTCCAGCTTACCACATCCGTGACTTTTTCTTGATTTCGTTCAACGGATGAAGAAACCGCACCAGCTGCCTGCTTTATGCTTGAATTAAATTGGTTAATCGAGCCGCCAATTCCCTGCACCGCATCCACAACTGTGCCTAGTTTTGCCGATTTGTCTTGGATATCTTCAGCAAGCTGATTCGTCTTATGTAGCAACTGTGCTGTCTCTGTGGTGATCCCTTGCATCTGACCTTCAAGACCTTCTAAAGTTGATGCGACATTCTTTAATGTCAGCTGTAAGGATTTTAATGTTTTGGACAAGTAGATGACAAGAATGAGGAAAGCAATTGCGATCAGTGCAACGCTTAGATATAGAATAATAATCATCTGATACCTCCTTTGCTGCGGGCATATTCAATTCAATACCCTCTCGTTGTATCATTCAAACATCGCCTAGAATGACCGTTTGAATAATAATTCTACACTTATTCGCTAATTCCTGTCCACAGCGAACGAAAAAATGCGGCAGATGTTGACACAATTAGCCCCTTTGTCACATTTTATTCAAAATAAAAAAAGTGCCGATCAAAACGGCACTTTTCGTTTAAGTATTTATACAGCGACTTTTTCATAAGCACGCAAATATTTTTGAATGTCTCCTGCTCCCATAAAGATCAGAATCGCATCTTCGTGCGCTTTCAGCACAGATGTGTCTTCTTCTGCAATCAATTGGGCCTGCGGGATTTTTTCTCGTAAATCTTCAATGCTCAGCTTCCCAATGTTTTCACGGGCTGAACCGAAAATATCGCATAGGTATACATAGTCCGCTTTCTTTAGACTGTCAGCAAATTCACTTAAGAATTGCTGTGTACGAGTGAACGTATGAGGCTGGAAAACAGCCACAATCTCACGGTCTGGATACTTTTGGCGTGCTGCTTCAATTGTGACTTCAATCTCCGTTGGGTGATGGGCATAGTCGTCAATTAAAACCTGCTCACCGACTACTTTTTCATTAAAGCGGCGTTTGACTCCGCCAAATGTCGTTAGTGCCCCTTTGATGAGCTCTACATCAATGGCTTCATAGTGACATAATGCAATGACTGCTAATGAATTAAGGACATTATGATTTCCATAGGCAGGAATGTAGAAGGTATCATAAAACGTATTGCGTACGAACACATCAAATGTAGTGCCTTCCGTGTTTTTTACAACATTGCGTGCTTGGAAATCATTTTCTTCATTGAAACCGTAGTACACAACAGGTACCTTCGCTTGAATCTTAGGCAGATGCTCATCATCACCGCAAGCGATAATGGCTTTTTTCACTTGAAGCGCCATGTTTTGAAACGCATCAAACACGTCGTCAATGTCCGAGAAATAATCAGGATGGTCAAAATCAATATTGGTCATGATCGCATAGTCTGGATGATAGCTGAGGAAGTGTCTGCGGTATTCGCATGCTTCAAATACAAAATACTCGCTGTTTTCTTTCCCCATACCAGATCCATCACCGATTAAGTATGAAGTTGGTTTCGCTGATTGCATCACATGGGCAAGCAGTCCTGTTGTTGACGTTTTACCATGAGCACCAGTAATCGCAACGTTTGTGAATGAATCCATGTATTCTCCAAGGAATTTATGGTAACGAATGACAGGAATCCCTTCAGAAAGGGCACGTTCAATCTCAGGGTGTGTATCAGGAAATGCATTACCTGCAATGACGGTCATCCCTGGCTGAATATTATCTGGGTCAAAAGGAAGAATTTTAATATTTCGTTCTTCTAATGCTTTTTGTGTAAAGATATGTTTTTCGATATCCGATCCTTGGACAGTATACCCAGTATCATGAAGAATTTGGGCCAGTGGACTCATACCTGTCCCTTTTATTCCAACAAAATGATAAACAGTCATAATTGTACCTCCAACAAACGTCTATCTGACTTACAGTATATGACGCTCATTTCAATTTGCAACTTGTGATTTTCGCCTCTAGCGGGTCACAGATCGCAGCTCCAAATAAAGATTTTTTCCGATCTTCCTATTCTAATCAATATTAACTATGATTAGTATCCGACAACTTTCCTATTTCTAACACCTGCTTTCGCTCATTTTACATAAAAAAGCGTTCTGACAGGCATGCGAAAAGCGTCCAATTCCAAAATTGCACCTATGTGCTATCATACCATGTTTATGAAAAAAATGAAGTGATTTTGTTTAGATCAGCTGTTCTAAGTCACTCAGTGTCATAAGGACTTCCCTTGGCTTACTGCCTTTTGCACCAGAGATCATGCCCTCGCGTTCCATCATGTCGATCAATCTGGCTGCACGATTGTAGCCAATTCTAAATCTTCTCTGCAAACTCGATGTACTAGCGCTATTTTGCTCAATGGCAAAACGGCAGGCATCCATAAACAATTCGTCTTCATCTGTAATCGCAGAGCCTTGGAGCATTAATTCCTCCTGTTCGAAAAGGAATACTGGCTTACGCTGTTTTCTAACATGTGCCACTACTTGATCGATCTCGCGGTCTGATACAAAGTTTCCTTGCAGCCTCGTCGGCTTGCCGGAGCCATTTTCTAAGAAGAGCATGTCTCCTTTTCCGAGAAGCTTTTCTGCACCTGCCATGTCGATGATCGTTCTAGAATCTACCTGACTTGAGACAGAGAAAGCAATTCTTGTTGGAATATTGGCTTTAATCAGACCTGTAATGACATCAACAGAAGGTCTTTGTGTGGCAATCAATAAGTGAATGCCGCACGCCCTTGCTTTTTGCGCGATTCGGCAAATGCTTTCTTCGACTTCGTTTGGTGCGACCATCATTAAATCAGCGAGCTCATCGATCACCACGACAAGATAAGGTAGTTTTTCACCCATTTGTTTTTCTTTGACAAGCTCATTGAATCGTTTGATTTCTCTCACACCAGAGTGCGCAAACAGTTCGTAGCGTCTTTCCATTTCATCCACTACCCATTTCAGCGCAGCTGTCGCTGTCTTGGCATCGGTGATAACAGGACTCACAAGATGCGGAATATGATTATAAGGCGCTAATTCGACCATTTTAGGGTCAATTAACAGCATTTTCACTTCATCTGGTGACGCTTTAAACATTAAGCTCACTAAAATGGTATTGATGCAGACACTTTTTCCTGAACCGGTTGCTCCAGCAATTAAGCCATGCGGCATTTTTTGCAGATCAACGACAACAGGCTGTCCTGAGATATCTAATCCGAGTGCTGCTGTTAAAGGAGATGGATTGTCTCTAAACGCACTGCTTCTGATCATCTCTCGTAAGAAAACCATTTTACTGTGAAGGTTCGGCACTTCGATCCCAATCGTGTTCTTTCCTGGAATTGGTGCTTCAATTCGAATATCCTTTGCGGACAAACTGAGTTTAATATCATCTGACAGGTTCGTGATTTTGTTCACTTTGACACCTGGTTCTGGATGTACTTCAAACCTCGTCACAGAAGGGCCTTGCGTGACATGAACGACACTTGCTCTGACATTGAAATTTTTCAGCGTGGCATTGAGCAGCTCTGCCCGCTCTTTCACCCATGTCCCGTCCTCTTCTTTTTGAGCTGGAGGTACGTCTAATAGGGCGAGGCTTGGAAACACATAACCTTGGGCATCTGCTGCTTTCTTTTGTCCTTGCACACGCTGATCACTTTTTAACATCATGACGTTAAAAGGAACCGTTGAGGTTTGTCCGCTTGCACGCTCTGTCTGAGGAGATGTCTGTTTCGGTTTTTCTTCCATCACTTCATGCAATTGTTCTTGCTTTTTTTGCTGCTCTATGACAGGTTCTACTCGTTCAGCAGCGGTCTGTTCGTCTGCTGCTTGTTCTATTGGCATCACTTGATCTTCTACTATTTCCGCTTCTTCTAACATTTGATCTTCTTGCAGATCATGTTCGGCAACTGGCTCAGTTTCTTCCAATGCTGCCGCTTGCACTTCTTCTTGATGGTCTTCTTCGATGGAATCAATTTTTATTTCCTCGACCGGTTCTGCTGAGATGTCGTCTAGTACCTCTACTTCTTCTGCCGGCATGTCTACTTCCATTTCAATTGCGGGATGCGTGTCTTCCGCTGTTTCGAATGTCAACGGTTCTATTTCCTTTGTATGATCGACAAACTGTTCTACTGGCTCAGCTTTTATTTCTTCGTCTTCACTGGAAACATCCTGTACCAGCTCAGACTCTACCGGCGGTTCGTGATACACTTCGGCTTGCTGATTATGTAAGTCAGCTTCAATATGGTCTTGAGACTCAGAAAAGACTGGCTCTTTTTCCTCTGTTTGAATGAAAGGCTCGTCATTTAAACGCTCCATCGTCGATTGAACGTGATCCTGATAAGCGAGTTCCTCTTGCAAATTAAGCGGGGTCACGTCTGTTTGCATGTCCACTCTTTCTTCTGCTGGGGCTGGGGCTGGAACTGTTTCTTCCATACGATTTTCTTTCCGTATTGACGGAATGTTCATTTGCTGTCTGACATTTCGTTCACGCTCTGCCTCTTCTGATAACAGGGTGACTCGCTGCGCTGTTTCTACTGCTTTCATTTGAACAGAAGATGATTCTTCTTTCGTCTCTGTTCGTTTCGGACGCATATCCTGATGATAGCCATAGATTGGTGACGGAATTTGCTCTGGTTTGAATGGCTTTTTATGAATGTCAGGCTGCACCGTTTGTTTTGACTCATAGGTCTTCTGCTTGGCCTTTGGGTGGCCTTGCTTCGGGCGTCTTCTTTCCTGCTTTACTCCGTCTCGCTGAGGTTCATCTGGAACGAGCGGAAAGCGGAAGTTTCCTGCTGGATATTCATAATAGACTTTTGTATCTTCAATTTTTTTATATTCTTTATGCTGTTCAAAAACTGGTTGCTTTGGTGCAACTGGACCTTCCTCAGGTCTCACAGCTTTTTCTTCTTTCTTTTCTTCTCCTAAAAATACACTAAAAAATTTATCTAACCAACTCATCATTTATCACTCACTTTAACTCCCCTTACGTTTTCTTGGGCGATTTTTAGTATACCATTGCTTTTTCATGCAGAAAAGCGAGAAAAGTGCCGCTCCTTGCTATTTGTACTGTCTGTAGATGAAAAAAAGTCACTAAGTACGTACTTAGTGACTTTTGGTATAACACATTCTTCGCTCTGATGTGCCCGTTTATGGGAGGTTATGCTTGAAAGGGTTCGCCAGCTTGATGGCTTCCCTCTAGAACAAGAATCCCTTTTTCAGCAGGCGCGTCTGGAAGATCTAGTTCTTTTGCTGAACAAATCATACCGCTTGATGGAACACCTCTTAGCTCAGCATCTTTGATGATTAAACCGCTTGGCATCACTGCCCCAACCTTCGCAACCACGACATATTGCCCTTGATCAACGTTTGGTGCACCGCACACGATTTGTAATGTTTCATCGCCAACATCCACTTGGCAAATGTTTAATTTATCTGCATTCGGATGCTTTTCTTTTTCCTTTACATAACCGACAACAAATTTTGGTGATAGATCGACAGTCAACGTTTCACTGACACCGTTGCGGTTTAAAATTTCGTTGATATCTTGAACAAGTGTTTCAGAAAGCGGTACAGATCCGTTTTCTTCAATTTTCATGTAAGTAGATGCATTGAAGATATTAAAGCCTGTTGTTTCTTTTGTTTCTTGATTGAAGATTCTTACGACATCTCCAAACGTCTCATGACCTACTTCTTCTCTCGTCACATCTTTCAAGGAAATAAGGAGTGTGTCGCCTACACCTTCTGCATTATAAAAAACGTTCATTCTTCAAAATTCCCTTCTACTGCTGTTTTGGTCTGCTTTTAGCAAGAATAAAGATCGGTTCAAGTTTGCCCTCATCATATAAAAATGACAATGCGGTAATCGGAACCGTGCCGCTGGCGAAGAAGCTCATCGACATCTGTCCTAAAATATCATAGCCTGATTCATTGCGAACATCTGCAATGATGAATACATCTTGATGGGGGACAGAAATGGCCATCTGTCCTTCTATTTTTTGCGCATACTCTTGTAAAATCGATTCATTTAAAAGTCTGCTGGCATCATATCCGTCATTTGCACGGAAGAAATAAAACCGGTTGCCTGCCACTTCATCCATTTTCACCACTGTTTCAAGTGAGCGGACATTGAAGCTTGCAGTTTCCCTAATTCGTTCTTTTGTCCAGTTTTCCTTTTGAAGCATCTTTTCATCAATTAATCTGTAGGAGCTTCCAAGGTCAAGTGCATAGTAGATTCTCGTTTCAGCTGTATGCTCATCAAAAACGAGCGGAATGCCATCACTTGATGTCTCCGGAAAGGATGTGGATCGAATGACCGGATAAATTTGCTTTTCTTTTCCTGAGATGTGCTGCGCTTCGCCTTTCATGGCACTTAGCGCCTCTTTCACATAATAAACGATCTCATCCAATGTTTCATCAGGCTTTACTTCCCACTTTGCAATGATTGGCGGGAGCTCTAGTGTGATTCCTTTACCTGTTTGTTTATCTTCAATACGAAGCGTATCTTTTTCTCGGTCAAACTGGTGTAACCAGCTGTCATTTGTCAGACGGCTTTTGAGTTCGTTCGCAAGCTGTCTTGATGTCATTTTTGCCATGATTTAGACTCTCCTTTCATTATTTAGAAAGAGAATCTGTTAAAAATGCTTCAATCTCTTCCTTCGTTTTACGATCCTTGCTGACAAAGCGGTTAATCTCTTGTCCATTTTTAAATACTAAAAAGCTTGGAATGCCGTAAATTTCCCACTCTGCGCAAGTGTCAATAAATTGATCTCTATCCACATAGAAGTACTCAAATTCTGGGTAGTTTGCTTCAAGCTCTGGCAAGAATGGTTCGATAAAGGTGCAGTCCGGACACCAGTCCGCTGAAAATAGCAATACTGTTAAGTCTTCTTGAATCACTTTTTGTAATTCTTCATTTGATTCAATTTTTTTCATGTTTCATTCCTCCAGTTTGTATGGTTAAATCTCCGAATTGTATATAGCCTTTCTTTCTCATCCATTCTGATACTACCAAACTAATCACTGCTGGGCCAACGATATGCAAAAGAGCGATCGCCAGAAAAACGGATGGATGAAATCCCATAACGGTCAGTGTCATGAGCTGTCCAACGAGGCCGCTCGTTCCCATTCCTGCCCCTGCCGCATTATTGACCATCCCAAAGCCAATGATACCAATTGGCGCGAGAATGAGGCCCGCTATCGTTGGCGGAATAAGGATAAGGGGATTTTTCACAATGTTCGGCAGCTGTAATTTTGATGTGCCAATACCGACAGCGGCAAGACCGCCAAAACGATTTTCTCTAAAGCCCGCAGCGGCAAAGCCGACCATTTGAGCGCAGCAGCCGATTGTTGCAGCACCAGCAGCTAGACCGCTTAAGTCAAGCATGAGTGCAAGCGCAGCACTTGAAATCGGTGAGCTGAGGGCAAGTCCAACAATGGTTGCGACTAGCATGCCCATGATCAGCGGACTTTGGTCAGTCCCCCACATGATGAGCCTGCCAAGCCCTGTCATCATGGCTTCAATCCCAGGACCGATCAAAGCGGCGGTGGAAAAACCAGTGATGATGGTGACAAGCGGTGTCAAAATGATATCAATTTTTGTCTCACCACTGACCAGCTTACCGATTTCCACACCAATTAATGCTGCGGCAAAGCTTCCAGCAGGTCCACCAAGCTCTGCTCCTGCAGCACCTGAGACAACACTTGCAAAAATGATCAAAGGAGATGCCTGTAACCGGTACGCAACGGCTACACCGATCGCTGGTCCCATGAGCCCCATGGCGAGTGTTCCCATTTTGATGATGAGCGGAAGTGATAACAGACCGCCTGCTGTTTTTAAAATCAGACCTACTACTAGTGTAGCAAATAGACCTAAAGCCATATAAGAGAGTGCATCAATGAAGTATACTTTTGGCGAAAGGGAGATTCCCTTTCTTTTCAAATAAGTCATCAACGTCGTCTTCCTGCTTTCTCATAGGAAAGACGAAGAGGCCTGTCCTTCCCATTATATGTAGTATTCTTACGATGAAAAATAGTCTCTACCATGAATATCATAATCATATTTTTTTTGCTTTATCAAGCACTTCTTGTGTAACATGAAAAGAAACAGGGCAAACCTTTACTAAGTTTGTACAAAAGGAGGAGATTGTTATGCAACTAACCGTCTATTTAGCAGGAGAAATTCATAGCCAGTGGCGCGATGAAATCAAGGAGAAAAGCCAATCATTGAAACTGCCAGTAACATTTGTTGGTCCAATGGAGAATCATGACCGCTCCGATCACATTGGTGAGGACATTTTAGGTGAGCAGCCAAATGCCATTTTCAAAGATGATGCTGCTTCTGATTTGAATAATTTCCGTACTGAGATCCTATTAAACAAAGCAGACATCGTCATTGCCCGCTTTGGTGAGAAATATAAACAGTGGAACACGGCAATGGATGCATCTGCTGCCATCGCTAAAGGGAAACCTCTCATTTTGATCCGTCCAAAAGAACTGCACCATCCGTTAAAGGAACTATCAAATAAAGCGAATATCACTGTGGAAACCGTGAACCAAGCGATCAAAGCATTATCTTACGTGTTTGAACAGCAATAAAAAAAGGCTGCTCTCTTGAAAGAGGCAGCCTTTTGTTTACATTTAAACTTGTTGATATATAGAATCCACTGTACTTTGATCACAGTTTTTCACAAGACGGACGATTAATTCTTTTGCCGCTGCATAATCATCCACATGCAATACTGAATGACTTGTGTGAATGTAGCGAGCACACACTCCAATGACAGCAGAAGGCACGCCTTGGTTTGAAATATGCACACGTCCAGCGTCCGTACCACCTGGTGATACGAAGTATTGGTATGGAATACTGTTTGACTCAGCCGTATCGAGCACAAAGTCTCTCATCCCGCGGTGCGTAATCATGGTTCGATCAAAAATACGCAGAAGTGCACCTTTGCCAAGCTGGCCGAATTGTGTTTTGTCACCTGTCACATCGTTTGCAGGGCTTGCATCTAAAGCAAAGAACAGATCTGGCTGAATCATATTCGCAGCTGCTTCTGCCCCTCTAAGCCCTACTTCTTCCTGAACCGTTGCACCTGAATACAGATGACAGGAAAGTGGTTCGTCTTTTATTTCTTTTAATAATTCAATCGCAAGTCCGCAGCCATAGCGGTTATCCCAAGCTTTTGCTAGGATCTTTTTAGGATTCGCCATAGGGGTAAAGACTGTTGCAGGCACGATTTGCTGTCCTGGGCGAATGCCAAGTTCTTTTGCCTCTTCTTCACTGTCTGCCCCAATATCAATGAGCATGTCTGATGGTTTCACAGGTTTGCTTTTTTGTTCTGGAGTCAGAAGATGAGGCGGTGTACTAGAGACGACACCAGGAATTGGCCCGTGATCGGTATGAACGTCGACACGCTGTGCCAGCATGACTTGACTCCACCAGCCGCCGAGTGTTTGGAAGCGTATCATCCCATTCTTCGTAATGGATGAAACCATGAATCCCACTTCATCCATATGACCAGCCACCATGATTTTAGGTGCGTTCTCTGGTCCCTTGCGTACCCCAAACACACCGCCAAGACGATCCTGAATGAGTTCGTCAGAATATTTCTCAAGTTCCTTTTTCATAAAAGCACGCACATGGTGTTCATTACCTGGGGTGCCTTGTAATTCTGTTAAATTTCGGAAAAGCGACAACGTTTCTTCATTCATTCTACGATTTACCTCGTTTCTATGTAATGACCATATATATTCCTATAAAAATAACACTCACTTTATACTATAAGAATTCTTTCGGTTTTCCAAGTATCTCTCCAGAAATTTTGAATATGCTTTCAACTATTCGGATTCCTTAACATCAATGGACAAGTTTTGTATAATGGAAAAAACAGCAATACGGAGGTGCAGCACGTTGAAGTTAAAACATGTTCTGATTGGTGCGAGTATTGGCGTAGCCGCTGCAATTGTTGCAAAGAAAGTATTTTTCCCTACGTATATCTCGTCTGAAAAAGCATTAAAAATTGTGAAATCCGCTTTTAAACAGCGCGGCCCGATTGATGGCTCTTGGATTTATACTGTACCAGAACCGTATACCGTAAATGGTGAAACGATTGATGTGTACAAATCTGGCATTACTCGCTCAGCCTTTGGGGAGCTTGAACAGTACGAAGTCATGATTGATGCCAAAACAGGCATGATTGTGGATGTCATTGATTCTGTGGCTTGATAAAGAAAGCTTCGCAAAGGTGTGTCCTTGCGAAGCTTCTTTTTTATATGGCTTTGATTTTTTTGTACACAGGATGCCACATAGCGTCCTGTACAGCCTGAATAAGGTCCTCAGGCGTTTCCTCTGCAATTCCTTCATCAATCGCTGCTTGCGCCACACGGACAGCCACTGTCGCTGAAACGGTTCGAAGCTGATCAACACTCGGCAGCATCGCTGCACCCGGCTTTCCGACATTGACCATGCTGGCAATCGCTTCAGCACTCGCAACAAACATGCTGTCTGTCATGAGGCGTGCTTTAGACACAATCGTTCCAAGACCAAGCCCTGGGAACACTAGAGCATTATTCGCTTGCCCAATTTCATATGTGACGCCGCCATATTCGACAGGATCAAATGGGCTTCCTGTTGTCACGAGGGCGCGTCCTTCTGTCCACTCAATGAGATCTTCTGGCTTTGCTTCTGAAAGAGGTGTTGGGTTCGACATCGGTAAAATCGCTGGGCGCTCTACGTGCGACGCCATTTCTTTTACAATTTCCTCTGTAAATGCTCCCCCTACTGTCGAGGTGCCAATTAAGATCGTTGGTTTTGCCTGTTTGACGACCTCTAATAAATCAATGGAATGCTTAGGGCCATTACGGGCATAATCCTTTACTTCGTCAGAACGTCTTGCATATGGCTTTTGAAATGGCTGAATATCAGGCGAATCATCTGTAAGCAATCCTGTTTTATCAATACACCAGAAATGATCATATGATTCCTCTTCTTTGACTCCGTCTCTGACGATCGCATCACGGATCTGCTCCGCTATGCCAATCCCTGCAGTACCCGCTCCGAAAATGATGATTCGGTGGTCTTTCAGCGGAACCTTTGAAGCTTTTGCACATGCCAGAACCGCAGCAAGTGAAACAGCTCCAGTCCCTTGAATATCATCATTAAATGTACAAATTCGTTCCTTATATTTTTCCAATATAGCTCGTGCATTTTTTGTCCCAAAGTCTTCCCAGTGTAGGAGTGCATTTGGAAAGGTTGCGCGGGCAAGCTCTACATATTGATCGATGAACTGATCATAACGCTCTCCTCGAACGCGAGAATGCTGATTTCCAACATAAAGCGGATCATTCAAGAGACTTTCTTGGTTCGTCCCCGCATCAAGCACAACGGCCAGTACGCGGCTAGGATCAATGCCTGCTGCAGCTGTATAAACAGCAAGTTTCCCGACTGAAATGGCAATACCGCCAACACCCCAGTCTCCAATACCTAAAATGCCTTCTGCATCTGTCGCAACGATTAAGTCAATGGATTCATCCACACCGTAAGAGGCAAATATCTCTTCCATGCCTTCCAAGTCATCAATTGATAAATAAAGCCCTCTTGGCTTTCGATACTCGTGGCTATAACGCTGAATGGCTGTTCCAACCGTCGGTGTATAGACAATCGGCAGCATCTCTGCCAAGTGCTCATTTAGTAATTTGTAAAAAAGCACTTCGTTTCTGTCGTGAAGTGATGTTAAATACACATTTTTTCCAAGCTCATCCGGCTGTGCCTTGAACTGCTCATACGCACGCTTTGCCTGATCCTCTAATGTTAAAACTTTAGGCGGTAGAAACCCCTTTAAACCAAGCTCTTCCCGCTCTTCTTTCGTAAATGCAACCCCTTTGTTTAAATAAGGGACGGACATGACTTCCATCCCTCTTAATGGTGTTTCAATGACATCACCATGTACACGATAAGATTGGTTCACCTGCACTCTTCCTTTCACAAGTTCATTTTGTCGTTATTTTGTGTGAAAGGCGAAAAAACATGCAGATGATCTTTTATCTTCCTGTTTCTCTTTTAACTTCATGTGCGATTTGCCCATCTTCATCCCACTTAACAGCGCGGTAAATCGCATCATGATAAAACAAGTACCACGCATTTTTTTCTTCTGCAAATGCCTGCCATTTTTGCTTAGCTGGAATCGAGGTCATTGGATAATCATCATAAGCCAAGACCCATAATGGATTTTTATGAGCGTGCGTTGGCATGATGTCAGCTAAATGAATCGCTGTTTCGCCCTGACTTGTGAGCGTTAAGATGCTATGGCCATTGCTATGACCGCCTGTATGATGCAGCTCAATGCCTTCTACTACTTCGATGCTTTCTTCAAATGGCACCACTTGATCTGCGATTGGCTCCCAGTTTTCTTTCCAATATGTATTTCTTGAACGGATGTTAGGTGCCCTCATTTCATCCCATTCAATTTTGGATGTGATGATTTTTGCTTGCGGAAAAACAGACACGAGTTTTTCTCCTTCACGTTTTGTTAATCCGCTTGCATGATCGAAGTGAAGATGCGTCATTAAGACGTAATCAATATCTGCTGTTTGCAGACCGAGTGCCGCGAGTGACTCTTCCAATTTCGTCTCTTCTGTTACGCCGTAATTGCGTTTTTGTTTATCCGTCAGCTTACCTGATCCGATGCCGGAATCCACTAAAAAATGGAGACCATTCCACCGTATGAGGATCGGGTCACACCGCAGTTCAATTTGATTGCGATCGTTCACCGGGTATTTTTTTGACCATAACGGCTTTGGCACCACACCAAACATCGCACCGCCGTCCATGTGTGTATCTCCCCCGTTTAACCAAAACAGTTCCATGTCACCTATTTTCATTGTCTCCATTGCTGTCATCCCTCCTTTTTCTATCGTAGCAAATACAGCTGAAAATCGCATGCATCAATCTTTTCATGAAAAAAGCTGACTGCAATTTTTTTGCAGCCAGCTTGATGTCACTTGTTATTCTGGAAATTTCACTTCTGATCGATAGATAGGTTGTCCCATAGACGAGAATTTCTCTTCGTATTCCGTCATCACATTTCCTTCTAGTCCGTCCTTATGTAAATCTAAGCTTACATACGTTAAAAGAAGTCCATATGCAGAAAAGCTCTTTAAGGAATATTCAAATAACCCGCGGTTATCTGTTTTGAAATGCAACTCACCGCTTGGACGGAGAATATGTTCATATCGCTCTAAAAAGGCTTTAAACGTCAATCTGCGCTTTTCATGCCTTGCTTTTGGCCACGGGTCAGAGAAATTCAAATACACCCGGTCAATCTCATTTTCCGCAAACACATCTGTCAGCGTTTCCGCATTAATGTTCAAAAGCTTTACATTTTCAACATCTGTCTCTTTGATTTTATCTACTGCTGTCACAATGACACTTTTAAATAATTCAATGCCAATATAGTTGATATCAGGATGAAGCTTGCCCATTCCAGCGATAAAGCTCCCTTTTCCTGTGCCAACTTCGATATGGATTGGATGATCATTTCCAAACAGCTCATGCCATTTCCCTTTATATTGCTCGGGGCTAGCTAAGGCAATATGAGCATTTTCAGCTAAGTAATCATCAGCCCATGGTTTATGTCGCATTCTCAATTTGATACACCTCTATTTTCTTTACATTTTATCAAGATACCATGAAACATAAAGACCCGCAAGACGGCATCTTTATGCGCATACGAAAAAGACCAGCCCTTCGCTTGAGCTGGTCTGCCGCATGTATAAATTGGGCGCTGAATGCACAGTTTAACCACATAAATGACACGCAGAAAAGGAGCATACGTATGGGATTAAACCGTCAACATCAGCTTCAATTAATCAAAGATATTTTAACCGATCACCAGCTGGATTGCTGCGGGACTGTTGCAGAATATGAACAGGTGGGACGCGTGATTCAATTAATGCTGGCAAAAGAAGACCTTGATGCCGATATTCGTCAATTATTAACAGATATTTATGATTACAGCCAAAAGGGCACCTCTGTCAGTTCAATTGATGCACATATTGAGGCGCATCAATCGCATTTGTCAGAGTGGGTCGAGAATATTCCTCTCTCTTAATGAATGTTTAACCGCTGTAAAAGTGCGCTCAGCTCCGCTTGCACTTCTTGCTGCGCTTTTTCATTCCCTTTTCTTTTATGCCACACGACAAAAGATACAGTTTCAGCGAGGACGTACCAAGCCATACGTTTTCGCAAATTGTCCGTCAGCGGGGCACCGTACATTGAGAGCCAGCTTTCCCAGTTCTCTTCTTCAACATAATGGTATAAAAGTGGTCCAAGATCAATGGCTGGGTCAGCAATCATCGCCCCATCCCAATCGATCAAGTAAAGCTGGTTTTCATCTGTCAGCAGCCAATTATTATGATTGAGGTCACAATGACACACGACCTTGTCTTCAAATTGAACTGCCTCCACATGCTTCTCTAAGTACTGGATGGCACGTGTGATGTCCGAAGAATCAATTTGCTCTTTTAATATGGACTGTTTTAAATGCTTCAGAATGGATGCTGGGTCTAGAGAGTGCTTCTCTAATCGTTTCAGCATATCAAGCAATTCTTTCGATGTATGAATTTTTCTTAGCTGCTCTGCGACAGGACGGTCATTCATGTCCTTTGGCTTCAGCTCTCTGCCGCTCAGCCAGTGCTGCGCAGTAATGACATCCCCATTTTCCATCCGTTTTGTCCAGACAAGCTTCGGCACAATGCCTTCAGCTGACAAAACCGCAAGAAACGGTGACGTATTGCGTTTTAAAAATAGCTTTTGGTCATTGTGTGTTGCGAAGTACGCATCTCCCGTAGCGCCTCCAGCAGGAGAGATGTGCCATTCGCTACCTAATATTTGTCCCAACCAGTTCATATCAATTTTCAACCCATCATTTCTTAAAATATTTTAAATCGTGCTTTTTTAGTCGACAAAATTCAGCCGATTGAAGGTCAATAGGCTGTTTCTTTTTTTATTTATATGATCATAAAAACAAAAAGGACAGCTATTGAGAATGAGATGCTAAACAATAGCCGTCCTATAGATTTTATCGTTACCTTCTTATACTCGTCAAGCAAAACTAGAAAATCAGGACAAGAACCTTATGACTAGGACATTCATGAGACATGGTTTAAGCACGTAATTTTAAAGAGCGATCACTCGCCTTCACAAAAACAGGCGTTGCACCGATCACTTCTCCATCTGCATGAAATAAGATTTTTCCGTCTGCCTCCAAGTACGCTTCCTCGTGCTGAAACAGGGTAACCCCCTTCATTCCAAGGTGCTTACGAAACACCATCGCACTTAGAAACAAGAGCACTTTGAATGGATTCAAATCTGTGACAACAAGCGTTTGAAAGCCTGGCTGTCTCGCGCTCACTTCTGGTGCTGCTTCCAGCCCGCCTCCGTAATAGGGGTGATTACAAACAATCACAAACCATACTTGGCGAAAGACCTTTTTCTCATTTTCAATAAACAGTGCAAGGTCGAACGGCTTAAAGGACCATAAAGAATGGAGAAATGACAGCGGGTAGATGATAAACCCAAGTCTCAGCCGTTTCAGCCACTTTCCCTCTCTAAAATGCACTGTTTTCCTTAGCACATGCGCATCAAACCCAGCACCGATATGATTGAGAAAGAGAACGGATTGTGCGCTTTCTGCGTGATCTTGAAAGGAGCCGAGAGAAAATGTTTTGGTCAGCATTCTCTTTTGCTTTCTCACTTCTTTAAGGACATCTTGACGATGGATGCCAAGCCCCTTCGCCGCATCATTCCAATGACCGGCGGGAACAAAGCTTAGCTGCACATGTTCCATTTCCTTTAAGCCATTCAGGACTTCATGAATGGTTCCGTCACCGCCAATGACAATCAGGCGCTTCAGCCTGTCATCTTGCATGGCGCTAATTTGTCTTGCCAATACTTCTGCATGACCTTCATGCTGGGTGAGAAACGATCGATATGAGATCTCCACCTTTTGTAGTTCTTTCTCTATGCTCCTCCATGTACGAAGTCCTTTTCCATGTCCTGCTGCTGGATTAACGATAAAGTACCATTCATTCATATATTAGCTCCACTCAGGTCTCGTTTTTCGTGACCATCCATTATGCCTTTAATCGAGCCATTCCTGCCTTCTTTTGCTGTCTGATTCACCATATGCAAGCAATGCCTTTGTCGCCTTAAATTGCTGATGCTTTGTCGGCGCGGTATTTTTCCGCTGCTTTTCAAACCAATCTTCCGCCTTCTTCTTATCGACAACCTCCATCCCGTATGGAACTTCCGGTAAGTCAATATAAGAGGTACGGCTGATCAGGATTTTTTTCACAGGAAGATCGACTCCGCTTTGCTGTAAAATCTTTGACACGACGGTGCCAGAGCGTAGAAGGCCTGCACAAGGATTCAAAACGGACTGAACCGCTTTCCCATTCGCCCGCTTTTCCCAAAAACGTTCCTTCGTTCCGATATATACGCTGTCAGGCTCTGCCTCTAAGAAGGATAAACAAATCACTTCCAGCGGCGTAATGAGAACTGGACATAATTCCATCTCTGCTTTTTGAATGAGCAGCACCGGTTTGTACATCACAAAATATGAATCCGGAAGCTGTCTAGCAAGCATGCGCAGCTTTTCATCATACCGAATATGATGAGAAACAGTCGAAATGTGGGAAATCGTCGAGCTCGCCCATTTTAATTGAACATCATATAGATGATCTTTAAAAAAATGAATGAGCTTCGTTTCATCTGTAGGAACGTTTGTAAAGACACCTTGCTCTATATCTGTTGGCTCGTTAAAAAGACTCAGGTCCCGTTCCTTCTTCATATCGGCTGCTTTCGGCTTTCTCTTTAAGGAGAATTTCTTTCTCTTTTCCTCCTCTTGTTCAGGCACTTGTTCAGAGATTTGGTCAAATGAATGCTGCGTCTTCTCTTTAGAAGCTTTTTTTAACTCGTCCCACCTTTGCTTTTTCAAGCGAATGAATTGATTGATGTAGTGATGCGGGTCTTGTTCATATCGTGATATATAATCTTGAATTTTGATAATTTGCGCCATCTGCTGCTCACTCCAACTTTTAGAATCATTTATGTAGTGCAAATTGTTTGATTGCGTGATAACGCGGGGTTTCACTCGGACGTATTTCATATAAAGTCATATAAGAAACCTCTATCACGTATGGCTCTTTGCGTAAAGGCGCTTGTTCTGCAAAAGAGTGATCCGCGTTCCATTTGCGTGCAATCGTCATATGCGGATGAAACGGTCTCTTTTCAACAGGATGTCCTGCTGACAATACGGCTTTTTTCACCTTTTCTCTTAATTGCATGAGCGGTTCACTTTCATCAGGTTTTGCAAAAAAGACTCTCGGGCGCTCCTTTGTGCCAAACTGTCCAACCTCATTCAGCTCGATTGAAAATGCAGCAGCTTCCTTTGAGAGGATCTCAAGCAGCTCGATGATCTTCTTTAAGCGCTCATCTGGAATGGCCCCTAAAAAGATCAAGGTCACATGATAATCATGAGGTGCTGTCCATTTTTGAAAAGACAGTCCGCTTCTTTGATCAATGTCTTTTTTGATTTGATGCGCAAGCTGTTCAGGGATATGAATCCCAATAAAATAATGACGGTTTTCTGACACAATATCACCTGTCCTTTTTTAACAAACTTTACGAATCCCCATTGATGATAGTATAACTAAAGAAATGCGGAATGAGAAGAAAGGGTGTCACATGATGAGGGTTGCACAAAATATAGCTGAGCTAATTGGCGATACACCACTTGTTCAATTACAGAGGCTTCAGCCAGACAATGCAGCAGCTGTTTATTTAAAGCTGGAATCGTTCAATCCTAGCGGCAGTGTGAAGGACCGCGCTGCTTACAATATGATCGTCGAGGCTGAAAGACAAGGGAAGCTGACAAAAGGAGCGACCATTATTGAACCGACGAGTGGGAATACAGGGATTGGTTTAGCCATGAACGCAGCAGCTAGAGGGTATCAAGCCATCCTTGTGATGCCTGATACGATGACAAAGGAACGAATCAATATTTTGAAGGCTTACGGGGCGGAGGTCATTTTAACCCCAGGAGAAGAAAAAATGCCAGGCTGTATTCGTAAAGCAGAGGAACTGGCAGCTCAAATTCCTCATAGCTTTATCCCGATGCAATTTGATAATAGAGCGAATCCAGATGCTCATAGAGGCACAACGGCTGTTGAAATCATAGAAGCTGTCAAGCAACTTAGAAAGCCCCTTGGAGCCTTTGTCGCAACAGCAGGAACTGGCGGAACCATTACAGGCACTGGTGAGGAATTAAAGAAAGCATTCCCTCATTTGACCATACGTGTGGCAGAGCCGAAGGGGTCTCCAGTCTTATCTGGCGGGAAACCTGGCAAACATAAACTCGTTGGCACGAGCCCGGGATTTATTCCCCATATTTTAAACGAGCATGTCTATGATGAGATCGTGCAAGTAAGCGATGAAGATGCGTACACAATCACACGTCAGCTTGCCCGGCTTGAAGGAATTTTAGTTGGTCCATCATCTGGTGCAGCCTGCTATGCTGCAATTGAAACAGCCAAGCAATTGCCGTCAAATCAAATTGTGATCTGTATGACAGCAGATACAGGCGAACGATACTTATCAAGTGATGTTTTTCAAGATTAAAAAAGGAACAGGGCAATGAATCCCTGTTCCTTTTTCTTCGTTTTTCGGTTAGGACGATTTAGCAGTGTTTATCACAGTCTGCTCCCCTGTGATGAGTAAAGCCTGTTCATCAGTAAGCGGGCATAAATCGAGCGTCTGCTCATACTTCTTTAGGATTTGCTGCGCAGCATCCCCTAAATAGGTATTGTGCACATGCGGTACTGGATAGCAGCTTACCTCATTGAACCCTCGATAGGATGAAAGCTCTGGTGCCTTCTGCCGCTCATCCATCAAGGAGATATATTCAATGCTTGGCGCCATGATGATACTCCCTGCGGATTCGCCGATGTACAGCTTACCTTTATTGATTTCTTCTTTCAGCACGTCATCGAGACCGTGCTTTCTCAATTCCTGCAGCAAATAAAAAGTATTGCCTCCTGATACGTACACCACATCATTTTGTTTCATCATCTTTGCGATTTCTTCGGTAGACTGCTCAGCTATCTGAACGATTTCTAGCTGCATACCGAGTTGATGAAAGGCTTCTTTCGCTGCATCCACATAGTGTGTGACTTCTTCCACGGCACTGGCTGTTGGGAAAAATGTCACACGTTTTCCTTTTAACGATTCACCCGTAAAATCAGACAAGAGAGAATAGCTGTCTTTGAATGAAGAGCATAAGAACATTTTTTTCACTGTGAATCCCTCTTCTCTTTTCCTATTTTGCCAATTCATACATGGCTTGTGCATATAGTGCGGTTGCTCTTAGTAGATCGTCGATTTCGATATATTCATCCTTCTGATGTGCACAATCTGGTCTGCCAGGGAAAAGAGGACCAAAGGCAACACCCGCTTCTAAAGATCTCGCATACGTTCCCCCACCAATCGCAATCAGATGAGCTGGATTTCCAGTTTGTTCCTCATATACCCGCTGCAATGTTTTCACAAGCGGATGATCTTTTGAGACGTGATGCGGAGGGCTGTCGTCAAATTTCAGAAGGGTAGCCCCTTTGATGCCTTCGATCCCTTTTTTAACGTCCTTGCCGTCTGCTGTCACTGGGTAGCGGACATTTAATCCTAGCTTCGCTTCTTCGCCTTGTGTATAGCGGATTGTGCCAACATTTAAAGTTAAATCTCCGCTAATGTCATCTTTGCAAGCAATTCCTAGCTTTTTCCCTCTTGTATCCTGATCAAATAAAGCATTGATTTGAGAGGTAAACGCAAGGCCGCCTTCATCTAATTCTTGTCCACTTAGGAAATTGGCCATATGAATGCCCGCATTGATGCCATGCGCCGGCTCCATGGCATGAACTGATTCACCTTTTAATGTGAAATGCAGTCCATCCGCTGCATTCTTAACCTCACCTAATAATTGATTGTCAGCAAGATATGCTTCAAAAGCTGTTTTTAATGATTCAGCATCGTGTTCTTGTGCCGCTGTCACAGTGGCAGTTGCCTCATCCGGCACCATATTCAGCCGCATACCCGATGTGAATTGCTTGAGCGTATAGTGCTGATGTTGTTCTGTATGTTGATATGTAAATGACACAATGGCATCAATGATCCCTTTTTCAGCATGAATAATCGGAAAATCAGCATCTGGCGCAAATCCAATTTGCGGCATCGCCTCATGCTTGAAATAATGGTCCACACATCGCCAATCACTTTCTTCATCTGTTCCAATGATCATTCGAATCTTTTTTGACAGCTTCATCCCTGTATCTTTTAACATCTTCAGTGCATAGAAAGCCGCCATGGTTGGCCCTTTATCATCAATGGCGCCTCGAGCAAATATTTTATTTTCTCTTATATCTGCTGAAAATGGCGGGGTTGTCCAGCCGTCACCAGCAGGCACAACGTCCACATGGCATAGCACACCTACAATGTCTTCGCCTTCTCCATATTCAATATGACCTGCATAGCCATCCACATTCTTGACTGTGAAGCCTTCGTCTTCCCCTTTTTTCAGCATATACTGAAGGGCCTGATCGACTTTTTCACCAAATGGCTTTCCTTCTTTTCCACCTTCTTCATCAAGGACACTTTCAATTTGTAAAAAAGATTGTGTGTCCTCAATCAAATCGTCTTTTTTTCGTATGACTTCAGCTTCCCAATTCATTTTTTCCATTCCTCCTTGAAAAAAGGTTGCATTCCACCCATAAAACGAATATTATATTAATTGTTTTGTAATAATGTTCGTAAATGGAGGATTTTATGTTTCAGTTAAAAGAAAACCAAACCAACATAAAGAGAGAATTAATCGCTGGTATGACGACATTCTTTACCATGGTCTATATTGTTGCCGTTAACCCAGGAATTCTTTCAAAAGCAGGCATTCCTTTTGACCAAGTCTTCACTGCAACAATTATCGCTGCTGTCGTCGGTACACTCTGGATGGCATTATTTGCAAACTATCCGATTGCGATTGCGCCAGGTATGGGGCTGAATGTCTATTTCACCTTTACAGTTGTCGGTGGTGGCGGCATCAGCTATCAAACAGCATTCAGTGCGGTATTTGTTGCTGGTATACTCTTTATTATTTTATCGTTAACATCCCTTAGAAAACAACTGATTCAAGCCATTCCAGATAATTTAAAATACGGCATTACAGCCGGAATCGGGCTTTTTATTGCCTTTATCGGCCTCCGTCAGTCTGGAATTATCGCAGCTGACCCGGAAAATCTAGTGAAGCTTGGCAACTTAAGCTCGCCTGTTGTCATTTTAACGCTTGTCGGCTTAATGATCTCTGTTATTTTAATGGTACTTCAAATCAATGGCGCTCTGTTTATCGGCATGTTAGCGACGACATTGATTGCGCTAGTAACAGGACAGCTTCATTTCCCTAAAATGCTGATGGACATCCCTGCACTGCCAGAAGGTATGCTGATTACAAATCCATTCGCTGCCTTTGGTGATGTATTCTCTCATCATTTATATGCGGTCGTCTTTTCCTTCTTACTAGTAACGATTTTTGATACAACGGGCACAATGATCGGAGTGGCTGAACAAGCAGGACTCATGAAAAAAGGCCAGCTGCCAAAGGTACGAAGAGCCTTGCTCGCTGACTCTGCTGCAACGACGATTGGTTCTATGTTTGGAACAAGCCCAACGACAGCTTATATTGAATCATCATCTGGGGTTGCTGCTGGCGGAAGAACCGGGCTAACGTCTTTAACGGTCGCTGCACTGTTTATTGTGGCATTGTTTTTCGGTCCGCTCGTTCAGGCTATTTCTTCTTTACCATCCATCACATCACCTGTTCTCATCATTGTCGGGTGCTTGATGATGAACTCCGTGTCACGCATTCGCTGGAATGAGCTAGACGAAGCATTTCCTGCTTTTCTTGTGATTCTTTCCATGCCGCTGACATCTAGTATTTCAACCGGAATTTCACTTGGATTTATTTCATATCCACTTGTGAAACTGGCAAAAGGGAAATGGAGAGAAGTACATGTTCTTGTCCTTATCTTTGCCATTTTATTTTTCATTCAGCTCTTTTTCTTAGAAGGATAACAGAAACAAAAAAGGCACATTCTAACAAGGGATGTGTCTTTTTGAAATCAGTGAATTTTTATTTTGTAAATTTTCTGTGTTTCATTTTTGGACGTTTGAATGTAACAGCATTCTCTAAACCCCTTACTCCCATTGGGTTGTAACCGAATTCAAAACATGGTATATACCATATTTCGATTCATGAAGACAAGTTAAAAAACACGTAAAGTTGACTTTTTGGTGGAACTAGATGCATAATAACGTGTATAATAGAATAAAACATTAAGAAACACGAACATTTACCATTGTTGCATGTCCTTATTTCGCAGTTTTAGTGTAGTAAGTTGTGGTTAGTCAAGTCCATCCGATCTTATTGATAGGGAGTGGTTTTTTGAAACCTTCAACAAACCGTATGATGACTCGAATAAAATCAGTCTATATGTTCATTCAAGAGAAAGGTCTTGTGACGACACAAGAGCTGGTTGATGAATTCGGGATCACACCTAGAACCATTCAAAGAGACTTAAACGTGCTTGCCTATAACGATCTTGTTCATAGTCCAAGCAGGGGCAAATGGGAAACAACAAGAAAAAAAGTAAAAATATCATCTTAAGCGTATAATGAACTGTCCATATAACAAAAAGAACCGGCCTATCGCCGGTTCTTTTCTTTTGTTCCACATCTATGGTCGATTGATTAAGCTGTCTAATTCTTCATCCGTCAATTCACGGTACTCCCCAGGCGCTAGATCTTCATCTAATGAGACAGCCCCCATCGAGCGTCTTTTTAAAAAGATGACTTCATTTCCCACTGCTTGCGTCATCAGCTTCACTTGATGGTACTTTCCTTCAGTAATTGTTAAACGGATGCGTGTATCTTCACTTTCATTCGCATCTACTTCAACCTTCGCCGGCTTCGTGCAGTAATCATCTAAAATCACAACACCCTCTTCAAGACGCTTGATGTCTTGATCTCCTAATGGATATTTCAAATGAACCTCGTACGTTTTTGGCACATGCTTTTTTGGAGAAAGTAATTGATGTGCAAGCTGTCCATCATTTGTGAGGAGGAGAAGACCGACTGTATCCTTATCCAGTCTGCCCACAGGAAATGGCTCCCTTGCGATATCTTCCGGCTCAAGTAAATCGACAACCGTTTCATCCCGCAGATCTTCTGTTGCTGAGATGACCCCATCTGGTTTGTTCATCATTAAGTAAATGAATTCTTTATACTCTACACGCTCTCCGTGTACGAGCACTTCATCATTCGATGGATCAACATGATCTTTCACCTGCTTCGCCAGTTCTCCATTCACGGTGACTGCCCGTGCCTTGACCAGCTTCTTTACATCTTTTCTTGAACCAAAGCCGCTGCTAGCAAGCAATTTATCAAGCCTCATGAAACTCCACCTCTTCTTAACTCTTTTTTCTTAAAAACTTCGGCATACGGCTGCCGAGTACACGCTCAAGTAATCCTACCTTATAAGATAGGAACAGATACACACCGCCACCAGTGATCATTGAAATCAAAATGACGATACCCGCATTAACAATTCCACCTTCATACGAAATCACTTGGCTCACAAGCTGACATGTCACATACGCCACTACAGCCATAATCGCAGTTAAAATACCAATGAGAATAAATCGTTTGAAAATCCTGCGGAACGAATAGCCTGCATGGCGCTTAATCATGATAAACATATACAAGATGGACGCACTATAGCCTAACGCAGTCGCAAGCACAGAACCATTTCCTTGCAGCCAGCTGATTAGCGGAATGTTCAGAACCGTTTTAATAATGATCCCTAACAACAGACTGACAATGGCAAATTTTTGTTTGTTAATTCCCTGCAAAATTGCTGCATTAATGGTGAATAAAGAAAACAATAACGCAACAGGTGCATACCAGAACAAAATTGACATCCCAATCTCAGGATGAACAGACGGATAGAAAAACCAATAAACCGGTCCAGCCAATGCCGAAATACCAAATGAAGCAGGCAGCACGAAAAATAAGATGACCTGCATTGTCTGATCAATTTGTCTATTGAGCAGCTTGTAGTTACGAGCTGTAAATGATTCCGTAATCGTTGGAATCAAGGTTAAGCCAAACGCTGTTGCAAGCGACACAGGAATCATCACGAGCTTCGGTAAATATAACGTCACAATAGACAATACCGCTGTACTAATATCCTGATGTCCTGATGCAATCATGGCTCTGTTAATCGTGTTTGTATCTATATAAGAATAAATTGGAATCGCCAGTCCAACAAACACATACGGTGCCGCATAGCTAAACAGCTCTGTAAACATTTGCTTATAAGATAAGTCGGAGGAAGCACCTGTATTCGGCTGCATCGATAAGAGCCGATCCTTGCGCTTCAGCCAATATAAATAAAGCGTGAATAACCCGCCAAATGCGCCGATAAGTGCTGCAAATGTAGCATAACCGACAGCAATGACAAGACCGCCGTCAAGCACTTTTAAAATAATAAACGTTGCTGTTAATAGGAAGATGATTCTGACAAGCTGCTCAATGACTTGAGAAACAGCTGTCGGTCCCATCATAGAGTGCCCTTGGAAGTACCCTCGCACAAGACTCATAATAGGTACAACCAAAAGACCTAAACTGACCATCCGAATTACATATACTACTTGATCGACAGTCAAACCGCCTGTTTCATTCGATCCGCCAAGCTGAATCTTGGCAAAAATCGGTGCGGTCAAATATAAAATAGAAAAGGCGATAATCCCGGTGACAAGCATGACCGACATACCCGCCCTGAACATTTTTCTTGTTGTTTCATAATCGCCAATTGCATTATATTTAGAAACAAATTTTGATACCGCTGTTGGGAAACCAAGCGTAGCAATACTTAAAAAGATCGTATACTGATTGTATCCATATTGAAATAGCGCTCCACCAGTAGCTCCAACCATTGCGCTAAATGGAATTAAATAGATCATACCAAGAATACGAGAGAGATAAGTCCCTATTGTTAAAACCAACGTACCACGAAGCAGTTTATTAGACATGCGCTTAACCACCATTTTTCTAATGAATATTCAACTCAACTATTTTACCACATCATTTCGACGCACAGGTAACAAATCCAATACAGAAGGCACAAAACCAATCAATTCATATTTCAGCCTTCCCCAATTTTCGTTATAATAGATGAATGACTGAAAGCAGAAAGAGGAATGTAACATGAAACATTATGATGTCATTGTCATTGGCGGTGGACCTTCTGGACTGATGGCCGCGATTGCATCAGCAGAGCACGGTGCAACTGTTCTGTTAATTGACAAAGGAACCAAACTTGGCAGAAAGCTCGCCATTTCCGGCGGTGGACGCTGTAACGTCACCAATCGCCTTCCAGTAGAAGAAATCATCAAGCATATTCCCGGAAACGGCCGTTTTTTATATAGTGCATTTTCTGAGTTCAATAACGAGGATATTATTTCGTTTTTTGAAAACCTCGGCATTGAACTTAAAGAAGAAGACCATGGACGTATGTTCCCTGTCTCAAACAAAGCACAATCTGTTGTGGATGCACTTTTAGACAGGCTCCGCAACCTCAATGTGACCATTCGAACGAATGAGAAGATTAAAACAGTTCTGTATCAAGACGGACAAGCAGCCGGAATTGTTACAAATAATGATGAAAAAATTTCAAGTCATGCCGTTGTGATTGCTGTTGGCGGAAAAAGTGTGCCTCATACTGGTTCTACTGGTGACGGCTACGCATGGGCAGAAGCTGCTGGTCATACGATTACAGAGCTCTTCCCAACAGAAGTACCGGTCACATCAGATGAGCGTTTTATAAAAGAAAAAGTGCTCCAAGGGCTTTCTTTAAGAAGTGTGGCTGTCAGTGTTTTAAATAAAAAAGGGAAACCCGTCGTCACACATGTCATGGATATGATCTTTACACACTTTGGCTTATCCGGCCCAGCTGTTCTTAGATGCAGCGGATTTGTGGTGAAAGAATTAAAAAAACAGCCGACTGTCCGTCTGCAAATAGACTTATATCCAAAGCTTAATGATGAGGAGCTTTTCCAAAAGCTGCATCGAGACTTAAAAGAAGAACCGAAAAAGGCCATTAAAAATGTTCTGAAGTCTTGGATGCAAGAACGCTATTTATTGTTTTTGTTAGAAAGAAATGGTATTGATCCTCAAGACACATTTTCGGGTCTTGCTAAGGATAAACTGCGCGCATTCGTCCATGATTGCAAACATTTTATCGTTCATGCGAACGGTACGCTCTCTTTGGACAAAGCGTTTGTCACAGGAGGCGGCGTTTCTGTGAAAGAAATTGAACCAAAAAAAATGGCGTCTAAAAAAATGCCTGGTCTTTATTTCTGCGGAGAAATTCTAGACATTCATGGTTATACAGGCGGATACAATATCACCTCAGCACTTGTAACTGGCAGGCTTGCCGGTATGAATGCTGCACTTGAAGCAAAGGAGAGATTTTCATGATAAGACGTGCACTTCCGATTATCCTAGCAGTTGTGATTAGTTTGACAGCCGCTGTCTTCTTAAAACTGTCTATTACCCCGTTAAAAATCGCCATTGTGTTGGCGTTTACCATCTTCGCTGTTTGTTTAAAAGAATACGTCTACCGTCTTCGTAAACGAATTGAAGAAAAATCATCTTCACATATCGATAGTTGATTAATGGAAGCAAAACATGTTACGGTAAAGTAGAGGTCGAGTGAGAAGCTCGCCTCTTTTTGTTTGAAAATAGTTGAGATAGGGGATATTAAACAAAATCCTCTGCTTAAACGTGTAGAACAACAGGAGAGTGAGATGGTGTGAAAAACGTATCAAGTGTATTTTGGATTGTGATTGCGATCACATTTGTTGCCGTTATATGGGGAGCTTTTTCTCCAGAAACACTGCAAAATGTTACAGATCAAATTCAAACATACATTACAAATGACTTTGGCTGGTATTACTTGTTAGTGGTGTCACTGCTCGTCGGCTTTTGTCTATTCTTTATTTTTAGCCCGATCGGTAAGATTACGCTAGGAAAACCTGGGGAAGAGCCTGAATTCGGCTTATTTTCATGGTTTGCGATGCTATTTAGTGCCGGTATGGGAATTGGTCTTGTTTTTTACGGAGCAGCTGAACCGATCAGCCACTATGCCATACAGTCACCAACAGGTGAGACTGAAACGGCGCAGGCATTCCGTGATTCCCTTCGATATACATTTTTCCATTGGGGGCTTCATGCATGGGCTATTTATGCCATTGTTGCACTTTGTATTGCGTACTTTAAATTTAGAAAAGATGCACCTGGCTTAATCAGTGCAACGTTGCAGCCGGTTTTAGGAAATAAAACGAATGGATGGATCGGAAAAACGATCGATTGTATTGCGGTATTTGCAACTGTAGTTGGTGTTGCGACAAGCCTAGGATTAGGTGCGGCACAAATAAACGGTGGGTTGAATTACCTGTTTCAAATCCCGAATGCTTTTAGCACACAATTGATCATTATCATGATTGTGACCGTGCTTTTCCTTGCATCTGCTCTAAGCGGAATTGGAAAAGGCATTAAATATTTAAGTAATATCAACATGGTATTAGCAGCTGTTCTGATGTTTTTCTTACTTTTGGTAGGTCCAACTGTTTTTATCTTAAATTCATTTACTGACTCAATTGGGCAATACTTATCCAACATCGTTCAAATGAGCTTCCGTCTATCTCCAAATGATCCTGAGAAGAGAGAATGGATTAATGGATGGACAATCTTTTATTGGGCATGGTGGATTTCTTGGGCACCATTTGTCGGAATCTTTATCGCAAGGGTGTCACGCGGACGAACGATTCGAGAATTTTTAGTAGGTGTCTTAGTGGCTCCTTCTATCCTGGTATTCCTATGGTTCTCGATTTTCGGTGTATCTGCGATGGATTTACAGCAAAAGAATATTGTCGATGTTGCAGGTCTATCAACAGAAACAATGCTCTTCGGTGTACTAAATGAATATCCGCTGGCGATGATTACATCGATTCTAGCACTTATTTTAATCGCTATATTCTTTATTACATCGGCTGATTCAGCTACATTTGTGCTTGGAATGCAGACAACCTATGGATCATTGAACCCTTCTGGCAGTGTCAAAGTTAGCTGGGGTATCATCCAATCTTCTGTTGCTGCCGTACTTTTATTCTCAGGGGGACTTGAAGCCCTGCAAAATACAGCCAAGCTCGCAGCCTTGCCGTTCTCCGTTGTCATTATTTTGATGATTGTCTCACTGTACAAGTCACTGAATGATGAACGAAGAGCCATCAAGCAAGCCAATAAAGTCAGTAAACCACGAAGTCCAAGAGTAAAAAAAGCATAATCTCAAGCGAAAAAGCCGTTCCTCATAAGAGCGGCTTTTTTATATATACAATTTAAGATTGTTGCAAGCATGCAGATTCCTGTAAAATAATGATGAAATCATTTCTACAATGGAGGTTTATATGACGCTGCCTACATTCAAGTACAACCCAGATCCAGTTTCGTTAAACGTAATCAAAAAAGAGCCTACGACATGTCCTGTTTGCGAGAAAGAAAGAGAATATGTGTATCATGGTCCATTTTATTCTGTTGAAGATGTGAAAGGAATTTGCCCTTGGTGCATTAAAGATGGTTCAGCCGCTAAGAAATACGATGGCATGTTTCAAGACGATGCAAGCTGTGACGACGTTGAGCAAGAGGAATATATAGATGAACTGATCTATAGAACACCAGGTTATCGCGGCTGGCAGCAGGAATATTGGTTAAGCCATTGCGGAGATTTTTGCGCGATCGTCCAGTATGTCGGATGGAAAGAGATAGAACATTTAGAGGAAGAGCTCACAGAAGATATTGAAGACATTTGCAGCGGCGGAGGATTAACGAAAGAGAACCTAAAACAATGGCTCGTCAACGGCGGAGATCTGCAAGGCTACCTCTTTCAATGTGTTCACTGCAACAAGCATCGTTTATATATTGACGCTAGTTAAACAAAGTAAAAGGACCCTTCAAACAGGTCCTTTTTTGTGGCCATCTATTTTTTATATAAAATGAGGGCAGAAAAACAGTAGAGCTGTTCTCCTCCTTGCTCACAGATCACCGCTACATTGTACTTGATGTCAATGATTTGATCGTCATCCATTCCTTTTAAAAAAAAATTGATTTCACTCTGCAAATCTTTTTCGTGCTCTTCATCAAATACAGCTACCTTTAGCACATATGCCACTCTCCCTTCTCTCGCTACTCTATTTTTATGCACATTAGGGCGGGCATATGAACAAAAAAAGCCTTTCATCTGTGAGATGAAAGGACTTCTGTTTACAGCTTCGGTTTTGTTTCTCCTGTCCAAGCAAGCATTCCGCCAACGACATTGGTCGCTTGATAGCCTTGGTCTTCTAGGAAATAGCAGACATTTTCACTACGTTTACCAGAGCGGCAAATAATATAATACTCCTGCGTTTGATCGAATGCATCCAGTTTCTCCGGGATATCTCCCATTCGAATATGGACCGCTTCTGGAATCATTCCTTCTGCTACTTCCTCGTCCTCACGCACATCAACAAGCTGAATCGCTTCTTCTTGCCCTAGCTTTTGTTTTAATTCTTCTATTGAGATTTCTTTTACTGACACGGCGCTCATCTCTCCTTTTAATCACGGTGACACCATTATAGCAAATGAACCGCATCACTGTGTATTCACCCGCTTCGATTGAAGGAAAGACGGCAGGCGTTTCTTCACTTCGGCAGTCTGCTGCTCACTTTCAAACTCTACTTTTTTGAATACTTGATAGGCCAGCCACATATGGCCATAGGCGAGTATACTCACACTAAAGAACGGCACAATTCCCGGCAAATAAGCAAAGAGAACAAACAGCAGAGCCGAGAAAACGAGCATACAGAGTGTATATTGTAAATATGAGATACCGAGCAAAAGAGAGAATTTCAGATAGAGACGTTTTTTCCAATCATAATGAGCCAGCAGCGGAAAAATATAAAACAAGCTCACAACAAAGAGAAAACCAAAGATATAAATGGCAAAACGAAGCACATGCAAAAACCAGCTCGTTGGATAAATAAACGCAAGGTCTACATATATAATCGTCCCTATGATCAGTAGCGCCACTCCAATCAAGTTAGAGCGTACAAACTCCTCACGGTACACCTTCCAAAAAGTCCGGAAAACGCTCACTTGCTCATGCCCTTGTATCCACTTTCTCATCACCGAAAATAACGCAGTGGTCGCAGGCATCAATCCAAAGATCCCAAGCCCCAGCATGGTGAACAGCAGCCATAGCAAATTCGTATAGGCGAGTCTCATCACCCACTCACACATTCGCAGCATTCTGCTCATTGAACCATCATGATCCATCTCTTTCCCCTCCTCTCTTTCTTATGACACCGTCTCTTTATGAAGCAACTCTTCTATGTCAATTGGGCGCTTCTCTGCAACAGACCGCCACATGCCTTCCCCAAGTGCAATTGAATAAGCACCAGCCTCTGCTCCTGCCGAAATATCATAGTGAATTAAAGGATCTTTCCCGATAAATAAATCGGCCAAAAGCAGAGGATCTCCGCCGCCATGTCCTCCTGGCTGCTTCACGACTTCAATTGTCTCTTTTGCCCCAAACATCGGATAATAAGAAATCGTCTGTTCTGGGAATTGAAAAGGAATTCTGGATGGCACATGAAACTCATTTGTTTCAATACGCCCCTTCGTCCCATTAATAGCAAGCCGGTATCCTTCGTAGGGTGCTGAGAATTGAATCGAGTAACTGAAGAGGGCCCCTTGGTCATATGCCACTGATGCCACATATGTATCCTCAATGTTAATTTCCTCATCAAAAATACAGGCGTCTGGGCGGTAATTGGCGTATTGCTGCGTTTGACTCTGACCCGATTCGATATGATCGTCCTCGACTTTTGAGCATTCTACTCTCGGATTCCATCTTGCTTCATAATGACATGTATCCTTCACATGACATGTTCCGCAATACCTGTTTTCTTCTCCCTGCAAAGGATTCCAAGGACTTTTATCTCCGTAATAATTCAGCGCCCCATAGGCAAATACTTGCTTCGGCTTTTGATTGATCCACCAATTGACCAAATCAAAATGATGCGTCGATTTATGAATGGATAGTCCGCCAGAGAATTGCCGCGTGCGGTTCCATCTTTTGAAATAACTAGCGCCATGATACGTATCAATGAGCCAGCTCAATTCAACAGATGTGACCCTTCCAATCTTTCCTTCTAAAATGAGTTCTTTGATCTTTCGATGAAATGGATTGTAGCGATAATTGAAAGTGACTGTGACCTTTCCTTTACTTTCCTTTTCTTTTTCCATTACTTTTTTGGCGTCTTTTGCTGTTGTAACCATCGGCTTTTCAGTGATGACATCGAGGTCATGGTCAAGTGCTTGCAAAATATAGGTGACATGTGTGTCATCCCTGCCTGCCACAATGACGATATCTGGCTTTGCTTCCTTCACCATTTGATCAAATGCCTCTTCATGAAAAAACGAGACGCCCCGCAGTGATGGAAAACGCTCCTGACAAAGTGTATACCGATGATGATCTATATCTAAAAGCCCTGTAATCCTGTATTGCTCATTGAAATCCTCTGTGAGCGGTTTAATAAACATATTGAACGCACGCTGACTGAGTCCGCAAATTACGACCCGTTTCACAGTCCCCACCCCTATTTCTATCGATTTTCACGAAGCTGTTTCATGAGAGACAGCGCCTCTTTGGACTTGTCTGCATACACGGGAATAAAAGCGACCATATCGCGATGTAAACGAAAGGTATAGCCATTTAGCTTTTTCGTGCCTTTATGAACTTGAACCGCATAATCGACCGTGTTCCCTGTCCTTTGATCCTCGGTCGTATATGGCCCTGCCGCTTGACCATCTATACCCATCTCTTCAAGCAATTGAAAGCTTTCAGGATCATCATACGTTCGAAACATTTCTTCCGGGACAAGCATGATGTCCCCCTCTTTTGCGGTAATTTCAACAAGAAGTTTTTCAGGAATCGCCGGAAAGATGTGGACGCTATACGTTTCTTGTTCCGTTTGAAAAGCCTTCTCGACTAATTGATCCTTCATCCCCTTTGACATATCAGAAAAAATCAGAACATCGATACCGTTTGTTTTCCCATGACAGGCTGACAAACAAAAGGCAGCGATGAAGCTGATCAACCATGCCGCAGCCCTTTTTTGCCTCTTCATGCCTTTTGAAAAACAGGCAGCTTCTCTAGCTCAGTTAACGCCATAATAAAAGCGCCTGCCCCGTGCAAGTCATTTGTGCTTCTTTCTCTACCGACGTAGTAATCATAAAATCCAGCGGATGTTCCGATACATATATCATTGATGGTAAAATCACCGTTTTCTGTCACAGCCGTCTTATGCTGAATTAAGCCTTTGTAAGCTTTCACCACATGATCTGTGTAGCGGGGGCTGACATACCCTTCGTTCATGGCTTTTGCCATGGCGTACATGAATAAACACGATCCAGAGCTTTCAAGCCAATTGTCGCTATGAGTACCTTTATCAATGATTTGATGCCAGAGACCTGTGTCTTGATCCTGGTACCTAGCTACACTCTCCAGCATGTCTGTCAGCGTTTCCTTCCACACTTTTCGCCCCTCATGCTGCTTTGGCAGATCCTCGATCATGTCTGCTAATGCAAGGACATACCAGCCGAATGATCTTGCCCAAAACTCGGGAGAACAGCCTGTCTTTTGATCAGCCCATGGCATCACTTTTCGTTCGTCCCACGCGTGATAATACAAGCCTGTTTTTTCATCTTTTGTATGCTTTCTCATGAGATGCTCTTGCTGGATCACCATATCCACCAGTTCCTCTTCACCTTTCAGCTTTGCATACTTTAAGGCAAAAGGTCCTCCCATGTAAAGACCATCCAGCCACATTTGATAAGCATAATTGTCTTTATGCCAAAATCCGCCCTCAGATGTGCGATTCAATGTGCGATAAAGCCCGCGGAGCTTCTCTGCTGCCAGCACATACCGCTTCTCTCCTGTTCGTTCATAAAGAGGGAATAAAATGAGCCCTGCTTGGATCGCATCAAGTTCATCTCTTCGAAATAACAGGTTTCCATACTCATCAATGAGCGAATCTGCGTAGCTTTTCACATAATTGAAATACGTCTCGTTCCCCGTTGACTCATATAGCTTCATCACACCGCAAAGAAAAACGCCTTGATGATAATGCCATCTTCCAGCTGGAGGCAGCTCAATAGGTGTATGTGCTTTCATAATTGTTTGTGCTAATTTCTCTGCATGCTCAAGTGGTGATCCCTTTTTAGTCGATAATGTCATTTTTCTTCATCTCCTTTTTAGTAAATACCTTCTTCCCCAAATTTCTTCGCTAAACGGTTCGCCAGCATGACCAAAATGAGTCCAACGGCTGCTTTAAATAAACCAACAGCTGTACTATAGCTGAATTGCCCTTGCTTAAGACCAGCTGTATAAACATACGTATCAAAGATTTCTGCTACTTCCCGGTTCGTTGCATTGAGTAATAAATAGACATGCTCAAAGCCAAGCTCTAATGTGTCACCTATTTTCAAAATAAGCAGAACGACAATCACACTTTTAATGGCAGGAAGCGTGATGTGCCACATTTGTCTCAGTCTGCCGGCTCCATCCATTTTCGCTGCTTCATATAGCTGCGGATCTACCGCTGTAATCGCCGCTAGGTAAATGATCGTCGACCACCCTGCTTCCCGCCAGATCACTTGTAAAATGTACATCGGCCTGAACCATTCCTGACTAAGAAGGAAGTTAATCTTTTCCCCTCCAAAGAAAGCAATTAATTCATTGATTAACCCGCCATCTACTGTTAACAAAACAAAGGATAAGGACACGACAATCACCCATGACATGAAGTGAGGAATGTATATCATCGTCTGCACAAATTTCTTAAACAATGCCAATCTGACCTCGTTTAAAAGCAGGGCCAATAAGATCGGAATTGGAAAGAAAATCACAACATTCATGGCAAATAAAATCAGTGTATTTTTTAATAAGATGAAAAATGTTGGTTCTGTAAACAATCGAATAAAGTGTTTGAAGCCAACCCACTCACTGCCGAGAATACCGAGAAACGGCTGGTAATCTTGAAAGGCAATGATCAGCCCCCACATCGGCACATATTTAAAGACAAGAAAATAAATGAGCCCTGGCAAAATCATGACATACAAAAACTTTTGACTAAGCATTTGATTAAGTAAGCGCTTTCTTCTTTCTTTTTTCAAAGCTGCCGCAGGCACACCCTTGGCAGTGACATCCTCTGTTTTCATAGATAAAGCCTCCCCTCATGCTGATGCATGTGTTAACTGTATCTTAAGGATGAAAAATCCGTCTACAATCATATCATCAGATCATATTTACTTAGGGGAAGCTACTCAAAACGTTACATAAAACATGAGAAAATGATCCTAATCTCAGAAAATGATTATTGACAAACCTACCAAATTTTTGGATTAATAAATAAAGAGGAAAAGATTGTTCCGTTTGAAATGGGGGGTTTTATGAAAAGAAGGCAATATAAATTTTATTACAAGCTCGTCACGTTTTTTTTCATGCTTAGTACGATTCCTGTCATCATTGTCGGTATTTTTTCTTATCATCATTCACAAAAAACAGCACTCGAAAATATCTCAAATGAAAAGCTGGACAGCGTTAAACAAACGCAATCCAATATTGAGCATATTTTAAAGACTGTTGATCATTCTCTCACTCACTATGTCAGTTCGCCGCCTCTCCTTCAAACACTGGCAGAACCTTTAAATCCAGACCAATTCCAGCTTTATAATCAAGTACAGCAGGAACTCAACTACCTGCAAACCTTTGACACCGATCTGTCCAATATTACACTCGTCAGTAAAATGGAAGACTGGTACATGAACAATTCGGGGCTTTATCATGTCACAAGCGGAGACCAAGAGAAAGCGCTCACCTCTTACCTCAATATTCCGAGTCATTCCAGCTGGGCACTTGAAGAGAATAATCCACTTGTTGCGACAAAAGAAGGAAAGGCCTCCTTTTGCAAATACAATGTGAACTTAATCAAACAACTCCCTATGAACAGTGTCCAGAAAAAAGGGATCGCTGTCGCCAGCATTCCGAGCTGTACGATTGCTGACAATATGCCGGACTTCTCTCAATCTGACAGTATGTTTGTCATTGATACTAACGGAAAAGTGCTGTTACATAACCGCAAAGAACAAATTGGTGAATCCTTGAAAAATCAAGAGTTCGTCAAGCATGTCCTATCACGTGAAGAACGATCAGGTCAATTTAACATGAAGATCGAGGAACTAAACTATCAAATTACGTTTCAAAAATCAGACTATAACGAATGGACGTACCTATCCTTTGTTTCTATTCCAGAACTTAAGGCACAAACGAAATCAATTGGGTGGATCACCTTTATTATCTGCTTTGTTTTGTTAGCGCTTTCATTGTTATTTTCATGGTTTGGGTCCAGACACTTTTATAAACCAATCCGCTTGTTATACGAGTCCTTTGCACGCAATGAATCCTTTTTGCAAAAGCAGCCTTTTCAAAATGAATTTGAGTTGATTGAGTCGAGTATTAAACAAATGAAGGATCAAAACAATGATTTAGAGGAACGTATTGAGCAGCAAGTCACGCACCTCCAGCAATACTTTATGGTGCGGCTATTGCTCGGAAAGCTGACAGAAGAAGAGATTAACAACCGGTTCCAAAGTTTAGGATTCCCTCAGGACTGGTCTCACTTATCCATGCTTGTGACCCAAATTGATACGCTAAAAGGAACACCTTATGAAAAAAAGGATGCTGACTTACTTTTATTTGCGATCAATGGACTCATTGAGCAGATTATTCCGCAAGAGGAGCATCTGCAGCCAACAGTTGTCAATCAGCATCAAACGACAATTATCCTAAATCACTCAAAGTCAGATGAAGAGTTTACTGAATATTTAAACCAATTAGCAGAGACGATTCAGCTGCGTATCGAGGAAGAGCTCGGTTTATCGATCAGCATCGGGATCAGCCGTCAGTTTCAGGAGCTTACGATGGCAAAACAGGCTTACATTGAAGGAAAAGAGGCCTTAAAATACAGGCTCAAAGCAGAGAAAAAGTCCATTATCTTATATGAACATATCCAGCAAGGAAAAACGTTTAAAACCCATTTTCCAAAGCAGCTGCAGCATGATTTATTTGATGCGATGAAAGCAGGTGATCAAGGGAAGGCAGATCACTATTTACATGTGCTCCTGCAATCCATTTTCTCTAAAAATGCAGGACCGCACGAGTACCATATCGCCCTCGCCCGTTTTTTAAACAATTTGATTGAGCTGATGCATTTGCTTGGCATTGAATTATTTGAGGTCGAAGACAATAAAATGCTGTATGATACGATTTTTGAATTTAAAACATTTGAAGATACCGAAGCATGGCTAAAACATGAGATCATTCGGCCGATTATTGACCAGCTTGGTGCACGCGAGGAATCACAATACAAAAACATCTCAGAAAAGATCATTCATATCATTCATCAAGAATTCGACTCAGATCTCACATTGGATGAAATCGCTACACGCCTGCATTACAACCCAAATTATTTAAGCAGTATCTTTAGAAAGGAAATGGATATTTCCTTTAGTGAATATCTCTCATCCTACAGACACCATGTCGCCAAAAACTGGCTCGTGGAGACCGATATGTCCGTCAAAGAAATTTCGGAAAAGCTGAAATATAAAAACCCGCAAAACTTCATTCGTTCCTTCAAAAAACTAGAAGGCACGACCCCCGGCAAATACCGCGACCAGAAAAAAGGCATATAAGACAAAAAGTCCCGCTCTCATAGGAAGCGGGACTTTTTTATTTAAATTGTTCATTTAAAATGCTGTCTTCCAGCACTGAAAGCGGCTCTCCGTACACGCGTTCAATATGAGCTGCTCCCCAATCACATAGCGCATTCAGAATTCTTTCGAGCGACTGACCGTATTCACTTAATTCATATTCCACTTTAGGCGGTACTTGCTCATACACGATTCGGTTAATCACCCCATCACTTTCAAGCTCTCTCAGCTGTTGTGTAAGCATTTTTTGTGTGATGTTTGGCATGAGCCGCTTCAACTCACTTGTACGTTTTTTCCCATGTGTTAAATGACATAAAATCACGCACTTCCACTTCCCGCCAATGACCTCAAGGGTCGCTTCCACGGAGATATTATATTTTTTCTTTTCCATTAAATCCTCACTCCTCTTTATACGAATAGGCACTTTTTAGTACCTATATTACAAAAAAGTACGTACTTTTTTTTTCGTCATCTATGTTAGATAATAACTCTTGCCGATCGGCTTCGTCTATCAAAATGTCATCACAGAAGGATGTGAACTGATTCATGAAGAAAAAACAAAACCACTTTGCCCTTCTCGCACTAGCTATTAGTGCTTTTGCTATAGGAACCACTGAGTTTATTAGTGTCGGTCTTTTGCCGATGATTTCAGAGGACTTTGGAGTGAGCGTCAGTCAGGCTGGCTGGACCGTCTCTTTATATGCACTTGGGGTGACATTCGGCGCGCCTATTTTGACTTCTTTGACTTCAACGATGAAAAGGAAAACATTGCTTTTGCTCATTATGCTCGTCTTTTTGATTGGAAATACACTTGCCACGATGGCTCCGACCTTTTCAGTCCTCTTAATCGGACGGGTCATTTCAGCCCTATCCCATGGAATCTTTATGTCCATCGGTTCTACAATTGCAGCAAGCCTTGTAGTGAAAGAAAAACGGGCAAGCGCGATTGCCTTTATGTTCACTGGTTTAACAGTAGCGACTGTGACAGGTGTGCCATTTGGGACATTTCTTGGTCATGAGCTCGGCTGGCGGACATCATTTGGTGTGATTGTGATCATTGGTCTAATCGCACTAATATCTAACTATTTTCTTGTTCCATCTCAATTAAAGCAAGGCGTGAAAACATCATTTAAGGATCAAGCTGTTTTATTAAAAACAAAAAGAATCTTGCTTCTATTTGTCATTACAGCAACAGGATACGGAGGAACCTTTGTCGTCTTTACGTATTTATCTCCTCTTTTACAGCATGTGACAGGCCTTGCGCCAGGGGCGGTGGCATTGATCCTGCTTTTATACGGAATCACGATCGCAGCTGGAAATGTCATTGGCGGAAAGGCTGCTAATGAGCAGCCAATGAAAGCACTCATTTACATGTTTATCATCCAAAGCATCATTTTGTTTATCCTTAGCTTGACTGCTGGATTTACAGTGCTAGGCATTGCAACTGTCATGCTGATGGGACTTTTTGCTTTCATGAATGTCCCTGGATTGCAAGTAGCTGTCGTTGACTTTGCAGAAAGATACACACCAGGAGCAGTCGACGTCGCTTCCGCTATGAATATTGCTGCCTTTAATGCTGGTATCGCCATCGGCTCATTTTTAGGCGGCATCGTGACAGATACCCTTGGGCTTGTGCATACAGGCTGGGTCGGCGGTATCATGGTCCTTATCGCAGCCATTCTCACAATGATTAGTTTTCGAATCGAACAACAAGAACAAAATCAAACCATCTAAGGAGTGTTCAATATGAATCATTTACAAAGTACAAAAACATTAAACAATGGAGTCCACATGCCCGGATTTGGTCTTGGGGTATTCAAGGTTGAAGATGGCGCAGAATTAATAGACGCCGTCAAAACAGCCATTCAAATAGGCTATCGCAGTATTGATACAGCGGCTATTTATGGTAATGAGGAAGGGGTTGGGCGCGGCATACAACTTGGTCTTGCAGAAACAGGACTGCGCCGCGAAGACCTCTTTGTGACATCAAAAGTGTGGAATGCCGATTTAGGATATGAATCCACTCTAAAAGCATATGAGGAAAGTTTGAAAAAACTTCAGCTTGACTACCTTGATCTATATTTAATCCATTGGCCGGTTGAGGGCAAATATAAAGACGCTTGGCGTGCGCTGGAAACCTTGTATCGAGAAGGAAAGGTTAGAGCCATTGGTGTGAGCAACTTCCAGCCGCATCATCTAGACGAACTATTAAAAGATGCAGACATCATACCAGCTATCAATCAAGTGGAGTTTCACCCAAAGCTTACGCAGGAAACTCTCTATACGTATTTGAACTCTCGCGGCATTCAAATGGAAGCTTGGTCACCGCTCATGCAGGGTGAACTGCTGCATCATCCGGTGATCAAAGAACTCTCGGACACATACGGCAAAACACCTGCTCAAATTATTTTGCGCTGGGATGTGCAAAAAGGCGTTATCACCATCCCAAAATCAACGAAAGCGCATCGTTTAAAAGAAAATGCAGACATATTTGATTTTGCCTTATCAGATGAGGATATGAAACGCCTGTCTGATTTAAATGAAAACAAACGTATCGGACCAGACCCAGACAACTTTGACTTTTAATGAAAACACCCCCGCTTTTTAACTGTGCGGGGGTGTTTATGTTGATTATTTTGATTTTTTAAAGGAAGCTTCATATTCTTCAATGATTTTATTGCCACCATTTGATTTCCACTTCTCTACATCTTTCTTAAATTGATCTTCACTGATGTCTCCAAGAATGAACTTATAGGTCGCATCATCGATGATTTTTTTCAATTCATTTCCTCGTTCTGAGGCTGTTTCTGAATACAGGGCTTCAGCAGGGTTGGCGACGATGATCTTTTGATTGTCTTCTTCCAGCTCTTCATATTTTGTACGAACCGCATCCCCTTTATTTTTCAAGTACCTTTTATCAATGCCTACTAGACTGACAAGCGGCTGTACATCTGTCTGCCAGCTTTTCACTTGGCTTTCTTCCCTCACAAATGTATTTCCTTCCTCTTTCTTATAATGCTCGCCATCTATACCGTACGTCATGAGACCATAGACATCTTCTTCCGCAATGC
Organism: Bacillus sp. SIMBA_005; assembly: GCF_046535585.1. Classification (NCBI taxonomy): domain Bacteria; kingdom Bacillati; phylum Bacillota; class Bacilli; order Caryophanales; family Bacillaceae; genus Bacillus; species Bacillus sp. SIMBA_005. Next base: position 133,694 of record NZ_JAWRWI010000009.1, read on the forward strand.
GATCAAAGAAGGCCAAAATTCGCTTTAATTCTGCCTCTGATTTCACGCTTGTTTTAGGGAATGCGAAGATGCCATTATGACCACCTGATGCCCACACCCGTTCTTTGCCATCTGGGCCTTTGATTCGGTTTAAGATATCGACTTTCATGTTTTTATCTGTCGCATCATCTCTCAAGTTCACAGCATCAACCATATTTCCAACATAGATTCCTGCTTTTCCTTGTGAGAATAATTCCTGCTGCTGTGTTTTGCTTGTTACAGGGAAGTCTTTGTTGATATAGCCATTATCACGCAGTTTCTTCATATATTTCATCGTATTCATATACTCATCTGTCATAAATTCTGGCGTGAATTTGCCGTTTTCTTCTTTCCAGTCTGTTGGCATTCCCTCATATGAACCAAGTGTTTTAAATGCTCCATAAATCAAATCGTTCCGATCCGTAAAGCCAATTGTATCCGCTTTTCCGTTTTGATTCGGATCTTTTTCAGTAAAGGCTTTCGCTACCTCATAAAGATCATCCAACGTTTTTGGTGTATCCAAATTTAAATTTTCAAGCCAATCCTTTCGAATGACAATTCCTTGTCTTGAAAGTGGTCTCTCTCTATAGATGCCATAAAGCTTACCGTCTATAGAGGCGTTTTTATTAATCAGTTTGTTCATCTTACTTAAATTTGGATAATCCTTTAAGTACGGACCGACTTCCCAGAACATACCTGATCTGAATGCATTAATAGCAGACGAATTCTTAATGTCTTGAATCGTCACAATCTGCGGCAGATTCCCTGCAGCAAGGGCAGAATTTAACCGGTCTTCCTTCACAGCATCAGGCACCCACGTAATATCAAGTTCTGTATTTGTGAGCTTCTCAATCTCCTTTAAAACCGAATCTTTCGGCGGCTGCTGGTGATACAAAATGGCCATCCATGTCAGTTTCACTTTTTTGTCTAAATCAACTTTTTCATCCGATGAACTTCCTTTGCTTGAACATGCGGATAAAATACCGCTTGCTGCAAATAACAGAACAAACGCAATCAGCCATAATTTCTTTCTCCCCATAAGATCCCTCCGTTGTTCCTTCTTTTTAACCTTTTACAGAACCTAGTAATGCCCCTTTGTTGAAATGCTTTTGAATAAATGGATAGACAAGCAAAACGGGAATGGTGGCTACCACAATGACAGCCATTTTAATCGTTTGGTCTGGCGGTGGTGTGGATGATCCCATATCCGACATATCCCCCTGCATTCCGCTCGAAACAATGACAATCTGCCTTAGAAGCACCTGAATCGGCCATTTCACTGAATCATTTAAATACAGGATGGCGGTCATATACGTATTCCAATACGTCACGGCATAAAAAAGTGAAATGGTCGCAATGGCTGGCAAAGAAAGTGGCAGCACAATTTTAAAGAAAATCCCTAAATCGTTACAGCCATCCATCTTCGCTGATTCCTCAAGGCTTGCCGGAATGTTTTGAAAGAAGTTTTTCAAAATGATCAAATTGAACGCATTGATCGCAACCGGTAGAATTAGTGACCAATAGGTATCAAGCAGACCAAGAGTTTTCACCACAATAAACGTCGGAATCATCCCACCGCTAAACAGCATCGTGAAGACAACGAGAAACATCAATGTTCTCCGGCCTTTTAGCTCCTGACGAGACAGCCCATATGCCATGAGTGAGGACAAAAACATGCTGACAGCTGTTCCAACGAGTGTCACAAGAATGGACACAATAAGGCTGCGGTACACAATATCCGTTGAGAAAATATACCGATAGGCCTCTAAAGAAAACGTGGTCGGGAACAAGATAAATTTCTTCGTGATGACCTCTTCTACTGTAGCAAAAGAGGCAGCAATGACATGGATGAACGGAAGCACACATATTAATGCGAACATGAGTAGAAAAGAGTAATTAAATAAGTTGAACAATCGGTCTTTAATAGAACGATCTATGTTCATCACACCCTTCCTTTGAAAGCGTTATCATTTTATCCGAAAATGAGCTGCAGCCTGTGACGATATCGTGATTAAAATGTAACAAACGAGGGAAGAAAGCGTCTATAATCATCTTGACAGACCAACTGGATCGATCCTGTCAGTCGTGCTTTTATGCTCATGAAACAAAAGAATAAGATCATCAGCTAATGACATGATTATGCCCTATGCCTGATCATTTTCTTCAAGGATTTCCGTCGTATTCACATCGGGTATGTAGCCTAACTCCTGCTTCGTGTTTTTCATAGACCAAGGCTTTTCTTCGTTTTCTGATACGGCATAATATGTGCCAAAGGGAACGGCCGTTTCAATCGCTGCCTTTATCATCCCTGCTAGATCTTCATGTGAAAGAAGTGTTCGTTTTGTTCGATCTTTCTCGTGTAATGCCTCCATCTCATCCGTCACAACCGTTCCAATCCGTAAATTGATAACAGACATTCCCGTTTGATCATGGAACAAACGACCTAGCTGTTCAGAAGCAAATTTTAAAATGCCATAGACATTTTGAGTCGCAGGTACATCGTCTGTTGTAATATGTCTTCCTAGTAAGGAGCGTCCATCTTTTTCATAACGATCGGTCACGTGATTGCTGCTTGCAAAAATGACTTTTCGAATGCCGAGCCTTGCTGCTGATCGAAACATAGAATAAGAGCTCCTCCAAAAAATATCACTCATTTTTTCAAACTCCTCACGATTCATCACATCATACGTCATCTCCATGTTTAAAAGGTGTATGATAACATCTGTATCTCGCGCAATCGCTTTATATAATCCCTGTTCATTCGTTGCATCTGCCAAAATGACTCCTTTTTCACAGCCCGTTTGATCAATGATGATGATCTCGTACTCAGAAGAGAGCTCTTTTGTTAAAATACGGCCGATCACACCGCACCCGCCAATGATCGTGATCTTTTTCATCTGTCTCCTCCTTTCTAATGACGTAGTATGTCCAAGCCTTTATAGATTACAGCCATTTTTTTAAGAATCGAGTGACCTCGTGACGCATAGCGGCTGTTTCAAAATGACCTGCATGAAGACCAACAAGCTGATAACGTTCTTTTAATGAAGCCGCTTGATATGTTTGACTCAATCCCTTTTGAATACGTGCTACGCCTTCAGCGGGGGTGAGTGGATCAAGTTTTCCAACTAAGCTTAAATGCGGCCTTGGAAAAATCATTTCCTGAATATCAGCTGCCGTAAAGTGCTTTGCTAAGCTTGGTACATAGTAATAAAAGCCATGCCTGTCTAAATTGTTCGTTTCAATTAATGTGTGGTGATCGACCTGTGCGCAAAGATCAATACACACACTGACTCTCTCATCAAGCGCAGCCGTCCACCAGGAAAGAAGCCCGCCCATTGACATTCCAAAAACAGCTAACCGGTCCGGCAGCACATCAGGTCGAGACAGTACATAATCAATGGCACACATGCTTTCATACAGCATCATGCCCCACATCACTTTCCCTGTTAAAAGCATTTCCTTAAAAATTTCACTTTCGGTTCTTCCTCTTCTCTCACCAAATCCTGCATGATCAATAGCCAGGACACTATAGCCTTTTGAGGTGAACTCTTTCGCATATGAAGGCTCTTGCAAATAATGAGCACCCTTGATGAGCTCTTCCTTCCCATCGACGTAGTTCCCGCCATGAGAGTGCTGAAACAGCACAATGGGTCTTTTTTTCACTGTATCCTTCGGCTTCACAAAATAAGCGGGCACTTCCTCCACACCATGGATTGAAAGAATGAGTGTTTCGACTACATACGATTCACGATCCTCAATCTTTAACGTATATGCCTCCACGCGATGGCGTTCTGGCATTTCTCCTAATAGACTGAGCAGTTGTTCTCGTTTGCTTCCCTTTTCCATTGACATCACTCCTCCTTTTGTTGATCACCTGTTAACATACGAGATCGATAGTCCAATCACCTTGTTTTCGACAAAATTATGTCCCGGGAAATAAAGAACACCCACCGGTTCATACCGATGGGTGTCATCATTAATTTGCAACAATATTGACAAGCTTCCTAGGAACCGCAATCACTTTGCGTATGGTTTTCCCTTCAAGCTGTTCTTTTACACGTGCATCATTTTTCGCAAGCTCTTCTAACTGTTCTTTTGTCGCATCAGCAGGGACAGTTAATTTTGCTTTCACTTTTCCATTCAACTGTACGACAATTTCTACTTCATCGTCGACAAGCTTTGACTCGTCATATTGCGGCCATGCTTCATAAGAAATAGACCCTTCATGACCAAGCTTACTCCAAAGCTCTTCCGCTACATGCGGAGCAATTGGAGAAAGAAGTTTCACAAAGCCTTCTGCATATTCTTTCGGCAGTGTATCAGCCTTGTAGGCATCATTGATAAACACCATTAATTGTGAAATACCTGTATTGAAGCGCAGACCTTCATAATGGTCTGTTACCTTCATCACGGTTTCATGATAGCTGCGTTCTAATGCGCCTCCAGTTTGCTCTGTTATTTTATCACTGATTGTGCCATCTTCGTTTGTGAATAGACGCCATACACGATCAAGGAAGCGGCGAGCACCATCAAGTCCTGTCTCAGACCAAGCGATTGATGCATCTAAAGGTCCCATGAACATTTCATAAAGGCGCAATGTATCCGCACCATGAGATTCTACGATATCATCTGGATTGACAACATTTCCTTTTGATTTACTCATTTTTTCATTATTTTCCCCAAGAATCATTCCTTGGTTGAACAATTTCATGAAAGGTTCTTTTGTCGGAACAACGCCGATATCATACAAGAACTTATGCCAGAAGCGCGCATATAGAAGATGAAGTACAGCATGTTCTGCTCCGCCAATATATACATCAACAGGGAGCCATTTCTTCAGCTTTTCAGGAGATGCAAGCTCTTCTGAGTTATGCGGGTCAATATAACGTAAGAAATACCAGCAGCTGCCTGCCCATTGCGGCATTGTATTGGTTTCACGGCGTCCTTTTTTACCTGTAACAGGATCGACAACCTCAACCCAATCTTTGATATTGGCTAAAGGTGATTCACCTGTACCACTTGGCTTAATCTCAGTCGTCTTAGGCAAAATCAGTGGAAGCTCATCCTCAGAAACAGCTGAAGACGTTCCGTCCTCCCAATGAATAATTGGAATTGGCTCACCCCAATAACGCTGGCGGCTAAATAGCCAGTCTCTTAAACGATAAGTGACTTTCTTTTCGCCTTTTTGATGTTCTTCCAGCCATGCAATGGCTTTTTCAATCGCTTCTTCTTTTCCTAATCCATCGAGGAAATCAGAGTTAATGTGTTTTCCATCACCTGTGTAAGCTTCTTTTTCAATGTCTCCGCCTTCGACAACTTCCTTGATTGGAAGATCAAATGTTTTGGCGAATTCATAGTCACGCTCATCATGGGCAGGTACCGCCATAATCGCGCCTGTTCCATAAGTAGCCAGCACGTAATCTGCAATCCAGATCGGCATCTTTTCACCATTTAATGGATTGATGGCATAAGCGCCTGTGAAAATACCCGTCTTCGTTTTTGCAAGATCTGTCCGCTCTAAGTCGCTCTTAGATTGAATGTCTTTCATATATGCTTCGACTGCTTCTTTTTGAGCAGCTGTTGTAATTTTTTCAACAAGTGCATGTTCTGGTGCAAGTACCGCATAGGTCGCACCAAACAATGTATCAGGACGCGTTGTGAATACAGTAAACTGTTCATCATGTCCTTCTACTTCGAAATGAACATGTGCACCTTCTGAACGTCCGATCCAGTTACGCTGCATGTCCTTAATGCTTTCAGGCCAATCAATATCTTCTAAATCTTCTAACAGCCTGTCCGCATATGCCGTAATCTTTAGCATCCATTGCTTCATTGGACGTCTTTCAACTGGATGCCCTCCGCGTTCACTTTTTCCATCAATGACTTCTTCATTTGCAAGGACTGTGCCAAGCGCCGGACACCAGTTCACTGGTACTTCATCGATATACGCCAATCCCTTTTCGTACAACTTCAAGAAAATCCATTGTGTCCATTTATAATAATTCGGATCAGTCGTGTTGATTTCTCGATCCCAATCATACGAGAACCCTAGTGATTGAATTTGGCGGCGGAAGTTATTGATGTTCTCTTCTGTAAAAACCGCGGGATCATTCCCTGTATCTAGTGCATACTGTTCTGCTGGAAGACCAAATGCGTCCCATCCCATTGGATGAAGAACATCATATCCCTGCATACGTTTCATGCGTGATAAAATATCCGTTGCTGTGTAGCCCTCAGGGTGCCCGACATGAAGTCCTGCTCCTGATGGGTATGGAAACATATCAAGTGCATAGAACTTTGGTTTATCTTCCGAGTCAGATGTGGCGAATGTTTTATGTGTCAGCCAATAATCCTGCCACTTCTTTTCAATTTCCCGATGCTGAAAACTCAATGTGAAAACCTCCTTTAATATGTACGGCTGTATCTGCTCAGATGACCGCTGCAAGAATTCAGATTTTTCTAAAATCAACAAAAAACCCTCATCCCTGGAAAGGGACGAGAGATTTTTTGGTTCCCGCGGTACCACCCTTGTTAGCGTAACTTTCTGTTTGTACGCTCACTTAATATCTTTAACGCAGACATGCGACAGAAGCTTTAACGCAACTGCAACTCTGAGGCGAGTTCAGAAGCAGATTTGATTGACTTTCACCAGCCGTCAATTCTCTAAAGACAAATACTGCTTTCCTACTACTCCTCTTCACTGTTCTTATCGTAACCGTCATCTAAGTAGTATTTTATAGAATTATGATCATAAGTGCAAGCAGGTTTGTATACAATGGGAATGTACCCTAGATCAGGGTAAAGTAGAGGAAATTATTCGTGTGGAGATCGGTTATGACGGTTGGAGTCTGCATTCTGTGAATGCTGTTCTCTTACAAAATCAAAGCTTCGCAGAACTGCTTCTCCTCCGTAACCTGAAATAATTGATAAGATGACCAAGTGCAGACTAGAATCGGGATTTGAGGATAAGACAAGCAGTGTAGCGGCAATCATCCCAACGAGCCAATCTTCAATAAACCCTAAATAAATAAACTTTTTTGTCATTCTGGGCTTCTCTAGCCTGCCTTTTTTCTTTACGTGACCGAGAATGCCCATGACCCCTCCAATGGCGCAAGCAATAATGACTTGTTGCAGCATTTTCATCACCTTCCTAAAGCCCTTAGAATAGTAAAGCGACTTCAGGCTGTCCAGCCCCCTGTAATGCCATTCTGCTGTTCCGTCATAATCCATGTAAAAGGTCTATTCTCTCTAACGAAGAAAAAAAGCTTGTTTCTTCCATTATATGTGAATGACCCAAAACAATCTTGATGCATTGGAATCATTTTTGCCTAATCCATATTAACTATTTTTGTCATTTTATGAATTATGAGCAATTGATTCCTTCTTTTTCTAAAGAAAAGTCTCCTTACTTACTATATTCTAATGGAGGACAAACTATGATGACAAATTTAACAAAGCCATTGCAATCGTTGAAACAGAACATATGTTATGTTACGTTAGTAAGGAGTATCTTTGGTTGAAAAGACAACCATTTGATATGTCTCATAGCAGCAACAAAGGAGGGTAATATGGTCAGCTCGAACATCTTCGGCTTACAAAAACAGCTTGAACTTATAAAAAAAGCGCTAGATCATGCGCGGATCGGTGTTATCATTACAGACCCTTCTTTAGAAGATAACCCTATCGTTTATGTGAATCACGGTTTTACACACATGACTGGATACAAACCAGATGAGATTCTCGGGCGTAATTGTCGATTCCTTCAAGGGAAAGACACAGATCAAGAACAGATCGATTTAATACGTCATGGAATACAGAATAAAACACCTATTACCACACAGCTAAAAAATTATAAAAAAGACGGTACTTTTTTTTGGAATGAACTCAATATAGATCCACTATACATTGAACAAGATGATAAAACTTTTTTTATTGGCTTTCAAAAAGATATTACGAAACAGAAAGAATATGAACAGCTCCTAGAAGATTCCTTACAGGAAGTCACCTCTCTTTCGACGCCAATCGTCCCAATCAAAAATGGTGTATCTGCTCTGCCTCTCATTGGAAAACTATCTGAAGAACGCTTTGATGCCATTGTTGCGAAGTTAACTTGTATATTAGATGATTCAAAGGATGATTATTTAATTGTTGATCTTTCTGGTTTAATCGATGTTGATGATTCCGTTGCAGCACGTATTTTCAAGCTGCACCATCTTCTCAATTTAACTGGAACCGAACTGATCATCACAGGGATCAAACCGCAGCTTGCCATGAAAATGAAAGACTTGGATACAGATTTCCAGGATACAATCACTTATTTGACGGTTAAGGAAGCAATCAAAGGATTACCATTAGCTGAAAACCCTGTGTAAAACAGGGCTTTTTTCGTTAAAACACCCCCTAAAAATGGAAATATGAGGTATAATTAGTGTAATGAAAGCTATAGGGGGGCTTCTAGATGATGATGTTACTCATCATAGGTCTTTTATGTGTTTGTTTTGCCATCGGATATGCCGTCAATTTCTTATTACTCAAACACCAAAACGCGCAGATCTTTTCAAAGAAACTATTTTATCCTTTCTTAATCTTAGGTCTCATCTTTTCCATTATGTCATTACCGTTTGCTGCCACAGATGCACCGAAAGCACAAGCAGATCCATCTTCAGAACAGCTGTTAAAGGATCAAAAGCAGCTCACATCTGACATAACGCGCTTAAAAGCTGATAAAGAGGAACTTACCGCTTCTTTAGAGGACGCAACAAAGGATAAAGAAAAGCTAGCGAAAAAGCTAGAAACCATCACCTCAGAAAAAGAAACAGTCAAAAAGCAAGAAAAGACTATTCAAGCGCTTGAAAAGAAAATAGACAAGCTTGCCTCAAGCAACGAAACGCTCAAAAAAGAGAACAAGAAAAGCAGCAGCGATACAGAGTCTTCTACCGTTCAGCGCTCCGCACCTAAAGATGAAGGAAAAAGTACAGGCGGTCATGAATCACAGAAGGAAACAAAAAAAGAATCCGCCGCCTGTAACATCAAAGGTAGTGTCAACGGTATTTATCACACACCGAGCAGCAGATACTACTCTAGAACCAAAAATGTAACCAAAATGTTTTGCTCCGTAGAAGAAGCAGAGCGTGCAGGGTACCGGGCACCTAAGCAATAGCCATGTGTCACGAAAAAAAGAACCTCCTGTCAGCCCCATAGGGTGTCTTAGGAGGTTCTTTTATTAGATTTCTCTTCTTAATGCTGATAATACATTCGTTTTTGTTGCTTTACGTGCTGGGTTGAGCCCTGAAAGGATCGCTACCCCTGCGCTAATCACTGTTGCCGTAATCACAAGGCTGAGTGGAATGTAGGAGAAGGTGATCGAGAATTGATCACTTGACCCTCCCTCTGACATGGACGTCAAAATAGCTGGGATGATTAAATTGACCGCGAAACTAATGATATATGAGATGATAATTCCGATGATCGACCCAATCACCCCAATATAAGCACTTTCCATGAGGAACATTCGCTTAATAATGGATGGATTCGCGCCAATGGCTTTCATAATCCCAATTTCTTGTGTCCGCTCTGTTACAGCCATTGTCATCGTATTGAAAATCCCGATCGCAGAAATAATGACCGCAATACATCCAACAAAAATAAGTCCAATTTTGAAAACTGTAAAGAACATATCCATTCCCTTGAGCTGATTCGTCACAGAGATGACTTGGTAGCCCTCATCTGTCAGCTTATTCGTAAGCGCACCAACATTGTCGAATTTATCTGCATAGACAGAGGTCATTTTCTCGACATTTCCTGCTTCAGGAGATAGATCGAGTATTTGACCAAATTCTTTTTCATACGCATTCGGAATGAGAATTTTATGATCCTCCTGCCACTCCAGATTTGGCTTTTTCATAACACCTACTACACGGAAATCAAATGTTTTTTCTTTGACGACTTCATTTTCTTCATTTAATTTTGGCACTTTGATTTGAATCACTTTATTTAAAATATCCTTCGTGTAGCCTTTAGGCTCTTTCGGCATTTCTTCACCATTTGATGTCTGATTTAATTCTTTTTCATAGGCTTCGCGTTCTTTTTTTGTCCACAGTTGTTCAGCCATATGATACCCGACCACAATTTCGTTCGCTGATGTTGGGACTTTACCTCGGTCTAGCTCAAGCCCTGCTTCTTTTTCTTCTTTCATATCGGTCAAAGCAACCTGCGTTTCACCTGAGCGGTCATCGAGCTCGATCTTTACCGATGGAGTGAGCGCCGTTCTTGAAACGACAGATTTCACATGATCATATTTCTTCAAATCATCTGTCTTGACGTCACCTTTTTCCTTGCCTAACACTTTCACTTCTGTGATGATTTGCTGTTTCATGATTTCATCTTGCGCTGATTTTTGCAGACCAAAACCGACAGATGCTAAAACGATTAAGAAAGAGCATGCCATTGTCGTCGCAAGAATGGTCATAAACACACGCAATCTATTTTTCTTCATGTTTCTTCTAATGAATTTGACCTGATCTCTAAATTTCAATGGATTGTTCCCCTTTCTTTAATACACCATCATGGAGCTGGAACGTTGTATCTGCGATGGAGGCAACTTCATCGTCATGTGTAATGATGACAAATGTGATTCCTTTTTCACGATTGAGCTGCTGGATAAAGGCTAAGATTTCTCCTTCGGTTTCTGAATCTAGACTGCCTGTTGGTTCATCCGCTAAAATAATAGATGGATTTAAAATCAAGGCTCTTGCAATACTCACACGCTGCTGCTGCCCGCCCGACAACTCATTCGGATAATGCCCTGCATGATGTTCTAGACCTACTCGTTTCAGCATTTCTTTTACTTTCGCCTTTCGTTCAGACGGCTTTACACCTTTTAAAGTGAGCGGAAGTTCAACATTCTCATACGTCGTTAAGCTCCCGATCAATTGAAAGCTTTGAAAGATAAAACCAAAGTGATCTAAGCGGAAGTCCGCCCATTCTTTTTCATTAAATCCAGTCACATCGGTACCATCAATGACAATTTGTCCGCTCGTTGGCGTAATATATCCTGAAATTAAGTTCAATAGGGTAGATTTCCCCGAGCCACTTCGCCCCACTATACAAGCAATGTCGCCTCTTTTGATGGACAGGTCAATCCCTTTCAGCACAGGAATCTCATTCTCTCTGCCCTTTTTACCAATTTTAAACACATGATCTAACGCTTGAATCTGGATCATCTCTACTCCCCTGCTCTCTGTTTATCTTTTTCGATATATTAAGAAATAACTTGTTAATGCACCTACTACGCCGCCGATGATCATGCCGACAATATAACCCAATATGGAAGTGTCAGAAGAAAATCCAACCCATCCAAATCCTAGAACACCGAAGACAATGACCAAAATCTGAATCGGTCTATCCATTTTTGAGTAAAGGAAGAAACGACCATTTCGTTCAATAGGATGCTTGATAAAGCTAAACAAACCAATGAGATAAAATACAATCATCATCACAATAGGTATAATGAATTCTTCACCAGTGAACCAAAGTGGATATTTATCTATATCTCGAAATTGAAAACGGTCTGTTATATAAGTAATTGGGGCGATAGGCATAATAAAGTATTCATAACTGACATCGACCCAATGCCTATTCGTTCTTAAAATAAAATCTAAATGAAACATCGGAAGCCAAATTAATAAATATGGCAATATCGCTGTACTGAATGTAACAATGGCTTGACTAATTGCGCTTCCTGTTAACGCACCTGCTGCAAGACACAAACTATAAATCATTAAGGTTGATACGAGTGCAATGAAGTAACCACTATTAAAGTCAAACGTCTCTTTTGGTTGAGTGCCTAATATGAGTAAGTAAGTGAGAAAATATGACAACACATGAACAAGCGTTATGATTCCGGCACCTAAGAAAAACTTTGTATGATAAATGGTACTTCTGCTAAACGGCAAGGATAAAGTAAAATCAATTTGTCCTTTATTTCTTTCATATCCCAGCTGGATAATCGCAAAAAGCAAGCCCATAAGCCATGAGAGGGCGATAAAAATATCAGAACTGAAATTATAATAAAAGTATTGATCTCCGATTGTACATGTGGGGTCGTTTACACAAGTTTGAAAGGACGAGTATCCCAGTAAAAAGGATAATGGCGTCGTAAAGACTGCAACCAGCATCACTAAAATAAATGTCAGCTCTGATTGCTTCCACTCTTTATATAATAATTGCCGCTTTACCATCTCCGTTTCCCTCCAAACTTTGCAATGAATACTTCTTCTAAATTCACAGGCAGTTCATGCCATACTTTTGGCTGCAGCGACTTCAAGTACTCTTTTGCCTCTACATCGGTTTTAAGAACAAGCGCTGTATAAAAAATGCCCGCTTGATCTAATATAGCAACACCATTTTTTCGTATACTCAAGTTCATATCTTCTTCAAAGGCCATCTGGATTTTGACATAATCATTCTTTAATTCATCTAGATCCATGACACTTGTGAGTTGATTTCCTTCTAAAAACCCGATTCGGTTACACATCCGCTCAATATCCTCTAATCGGTGCGATGTGATGAGAATCGACGTTTCACGTTCCGCTACCTCGTCGATCATGAGCTGAAGAACATCATTTCTTGTGACGGCATCAATACCATCTGTCGGTTCATCTAACAGAATCACAGCTGGCTTGATCGCAAAGCTTAAAATTAATGACAGCTGTTTTTTTAACCCTGTCGATAGTTCGCGGTATTTCACTTTTTCCGGAATTTCATAGCGATTCACAAGCTCATTGGCATATGTCACGTCAAACTTCGGGTAAATATGCTTTAACAGCTGGACAAGCTGTCCGTAATTGTATCTGTCAAAGTAGGGATTGACGACAGGCATATACACAATATTTTGCTTCACTAATGGATGGTCTTTCACAAGCACGTCTTTAAAATAAATCTCTCCTTCATCCGGAAGAAGAATTTGCTGAATTAAGCGGAGAAGTGTTGTTTTACCAGAGCCATTCCTGCCAAGCAAACCAAAGATTTCACCTTCGCCTAATTTGAAGGAAACGTTACTGAGTACTTCACGTCCGTTTAATGTCTTCGATACATTTCTAACCTCAATCAACTTTTTTTCCTCCCTCAAGACTTGAGCCGATCTCTTCTATCCATTCCTTCAGTTGTTGAATATCAATACCGGCATAATGAGCTTCTATAATGAGTTGTCTTAATTGCTCCTTCATCTCCAATACCTTCCCTTCATTCAGCTTTAACTGAGCCTCTTCTGTTACATACGTACCGCGGCCTCTTAGTGTTTCAATAATCCCTTCCCGCTCAAGCTCCTTATATGCTTTACTGACGGTGTTTGGATTGGCGATGATAATAGTGGCGAGCTCTCTGACAGAGGGCAGTTTGTCACCAGGTTTCATTACACCTTTTAGACATAAAATTTTGAGTTGCTCAATGATTTGTTCATATATTGGCGCAGCGCTTCGTGGATCTATTTGAATCATGATGGCTCCCTCTTTCCTCATTCATGCTTTTGCAGTCCTATTGCTTGTTCATGCCCTTGCATTAAAGGGATTGAATTAAGTATCAAATCTTTTTGAACTTCAAAACCAATGAAAACGAGAACGAAAAAAAATGTACATGCTAACAAAACAGCCAGCACCATCCACTTTAAATTGATTGGTTTTTTTTCTTTTTTCATGGTTGAACACCTTTCTTCACTTTTTAAGTGTCTTTAGTGTATTAGTTGATGTAGTACACTTAATACAATATAGACACTCAAATAAAAAGTCAATAGCCTTTCAAAAAAATAAAAAACAGACCCTTAAAAAAGGATCTGTTCATCATTCGTTGTCGTAAGAAATACCTAAAATCATTTGATTTTGTAAGCTTTGAATTTGAACACGTGCTCTGTCTAACCGCTCTCTTTGCTGGTCATTGGCGACATCCTTTAATTTTTCTAATTCGTTCACCGCATCTTCCAGCATAAGCTGCGCCTTAGAAAATTCATCCTCATTATAATGCTCTTGACGTAAGTTCAAATCAAATTGCTCATTTGCAAACTCAAGGGTTTCAGTACTTTTTTGGATAAATTCATCGATTGACTGCCTTGTTGCCATCCTGCATTCCCTCCATTTCATCATTGCTCCCGCCTATTTTGCCCACGTAAAGTTTTTTCACTAAAGAAAATGTTGGACAGATTCAATTGTCCTCTTTCATGATTTTTGTTAAACTTTAAGGATGCCTATTATTACGCAAGGAGGTTACTGACTTGGATCAGCATAACCCTTTTTTATATTCAAACAGCGAAAAACGCTATCACACATGGAACTATCATTTGCGAGAACACTTTGGTCATAAAGTATTTAAAGTGGCCTTAGATGGCGGCTTTGACTGCCCAAATCGTGATGGTACTGTAGCCCATGGAGGCTGTACATTTTGCAGTGCCGCAGGATCTGGTGACTTTGCAGGAAACCGGGCGGATGATCTCGTCACTCAATTTAACGAAATCAAAGACCGGATGCATACAAAATGGAAAGACGGAAAATATATGGCGTATTTTCAGGCGTATACAAACACACACGCCCCGCTTCCTGTTTTAAAGGAAAAATTTGAAACCGTGATGAATTTGGATGGTGTGGTTGGTTTATCTATTGCGACAAGACCTGACTGCCTGCCAGATGACGTGGTGGAGTATTTAGCTGAATTAAATGAGCGCACTTATCTTTGGGTAGAGCTTGGTCTTCAGACGGTTCATGAACGGACAGCGATGCTTATAAACCGTGCCCATGATTATGAATGCTACGTAGAAGGTGTAAAAAAACTGCGAAAACACGGCATTCGTGTCTGCTCGCATATCATCAACGGCTTGCCTCTTGAAAACCGGGACATGATGATGGAGACAGCAAAAGCTGTTGCTGATTTAGATGTGCAAGGAATTAAAATTCATTTGCTTCACCTTTTAAAAGGAACCCCAATGGTCAAGCAATACGAAAAAGGCAAATTGGAGTTTCTCAGCCAGGAGGAATATGTCCAGCTTGTTTGTGATCAGCTGGAGATCCTGCCGCCAGAAATGATTATTCATCGTATTACAGGGGATGGCCCGATTGAATTAATGGTTGGTCCAATGTGGAGTGTAAACAAGTGGGAAGTATTAAATGCCATTAATGCTGAGCTTGAAAGACGTAACAGCTACCAAGGCAAGCGTTTCGTCAGATTGGAAGAAGCAGCAAAATGATCTTGAAACGAATGCTCCCTTTTAGTAAAGAGCTATTAGAACGGGCTTGTCAAAAAGGCGATGTCGTCATTGATGCAACGATGGGAAATGGCCACGACACACTCTATTTAGCTGATCTTGTCGGTCATGATGGACAAGTTTTCGCATTCGACGTACAAGAAGAAGCCATAGAGCAAACACGCAAAAGGCTTGGCGAGGGATATCCTTATGTTCATCTGATTCACGATGGTCATGAAAAACTGGCTCAACACCTACCAAGAGATGTTTATGAACATATCTCAGGTGCGGTGTTTAACCTTGGGTACTTGCCCGGAGGCGATAAAGCTGTCACTACTCAGGCTCATACAACCATTGAAGCCATTGAGCAGCTCCTCGACTGGCTTAAACCCGGAGGTCTGATCGTCCTTGTGATCTATCATGGACACCCTGAAGGGAAAAGAGAAAAAGAAGTGCTTCTCGACTATTGCAGATCACTTTCTCATGAAGAGGTACAAGTTTTATCATATCAATACATGAATATTCAAAACGACCCGCCTTTTGTGGTCGCCATTGAAAAAAAGCTCAAATCCTAATGGATTTGAGCTTTTTTATGAGGATTTCATCCAAGGCATTTTCTGATAGGTCCGGTAAGCTCTTCCGTTGATATAGAAAAAGAACGATGTTTTCCCGCTTGATCTGATCAGCCGTTTTGCCAGCTTATTCATCTCTTTTTGGGCTGTTACTTTTTCATCGGACAAATAGACTGCCAATAATCCTCTGTTAATCAATTTGTGAAAGTTTTCGTGCGGAATGCCTTTCAGCTGCTCATCCGCTTTTTCAATAAAATGCTGAAGTCTATCCATCATCTCATGATGAGAAGCATAGTAGGAGCAAAAGTTCAGATCTCCCCCAAGCCTATCTTCTTCTTGGTCAATTAAATAATCAAGTAAAATGTGCAGACCTTGAATATAAGGGAAATAGCTTTCGTAAATTTGCTTCGCCTGCTTTTCTGTAAAGTTCGGCTGCAGCGCGTACGCCACAAGACAGAAAATCCCTAACGTTGATCCTGCACAAGCTGAAAATTCATACCATTCCATCTTAGGTAAATCCTTTTCATATTGGCGGAACCACGATTCTAGCCGCGGCACACGCTCATGAGGAACGACGTGTTTATGTACTTGCAAATCACTGTAGTAATCGCACAGCGTGTGTAAATATGGCTGAATGATCGGATAATGCTTAAGGCGCGACAGCACGTCTTGGCATGTGCGGACAAGCGCGTGTAAATACCCATGATCCTCTTGATCATCACGGAATTGGTAGTAGGGTTTGAGCTCAGCATGAATATCAAGCGCATCTCTCATTGCTTGATGCAGCATATGAAAATCTTTTGGATCAAGCGACGTACTGCGGTCACATAGGTTATCTAAGTAATCACTGATGGTTTGATACGCCACAATGAATTCAATACACGTTTCTTTCGCCTCACCTGCTAGAAGAGATAAAATGCCTCCGCCTTCGCAGTGAAAGGTTTTACTTGATATGCTCGCTAATGCCTGCGTACGCAGTTCTTCATTTTCAATCATTTCTGCATGAGCCCGCCACTTTTTCAGCTCCTGATGCACAAGCGGAAAAATATCTTTATACACCTTGGTCATCAGTGCAAAAGGACGCTCTGGTACTGACAAATTAATCCACCCCTAACTTAAAGCTCACCATCAAATATATTGATCTGTAAAGGCTCTTGCTGCCTTAAACACATCTTCTCTTTCCGGTTCATTAAAAATTTCGTGATACAGGTCTTCCCATTCACGATATGACTTATTGGTTGATTCAATGCCATTGAACCATTTGATCACCCTCGTTTTATCGACAATCTTATCATCACCCGCCTGCATTAAAAGGAGCGGAATCGATTTAAAGACATTCGTTGGCTGCATGGCCGCATCAATATTTTTGATCAGCTCTCGGTACCAGCGAACCGACACTTTTGTTACGTAAAGGGAATCATTTGAGTCTGCCTCAATCACAGCCTGATTTCGTGTGGCTAGTTCAATCGACAGTCCTGACTCGACTTTAAAGGACGGCGTGAGCACATTTAGACCTTTTGATGCAAAATCCATTAGCTTCTTCGGTTTAAATTGCAGACCTAAACAAGGTGATGATAAAATAAGGCCATCAATCTTCGTATGGGTATACTGCTTGACCCACTCAATTGAAACGAGTCCGCCCATACTGTGACCAAGTAAAAAAGTAGGAAGCCTGAATGATTTCGCATGTTCGATCCATTCATCTACTGTATCAATGTATTCTTGAAACGAACGAATGTGGCCGCGCGCACGTGTCGATGTCCCTTGCCCAGGCAGGTCACCCATGACGACGTGATAGCCGGCATTTCGCCACATTTCGATCAGCCATTTATAGCGGCCGTGATATTCGCTCGCACCATGTACAATCACAATTGTACCAACTGGTCTTTCAGCATGCCAAGTCCACAAAGTAAACACCTCACAAATGTTGTATTAAGAAGGGAAGTCGAAAAAGTGATTTATCCATATCATCAGTTTACACCTGAGATTCACGAATCGGTCTTTGTCGCAGAAAACGCCACCATTACTGGAGATGTCACGATTGGAGAATATTCAAGCGTTTGGTTCCAAACAGTCATTAGAGGCGATGTCGCTCCTGTGAGAATTGGAAAAAACGTCAATATTCAAGATTTATCCTGTCTGCATCAAAGTCCTGGAAAAACACTTCTTATAGAAGATGGTGCTACCATTGGACACCAAGTCACATTACATAGCTCAATCATTCGAAAAAATGCCCTCATAGGTATGGGGTCTATCATTCTCGATGGTGCAGAAATTGGCGAAGGTGCCTTTATCGGTGCAGGTAGTCTTGTCCCTCAAGGAAAGGTTATTCCAAAAGGATCACTCGCTTTCGGCCGTCCAGCCAAGGTCGTCCGTCAATTAACAGATGAAGATATCCAAGACATGGACAGAATCCGTAGAGAATATGTAGAAAAAGGACAATACTATCGTTCCCTTATATCCCGTTAACATCATACGCGTATCTTCACTTTATCATGTTTTTTTCAGGATATTAAGCAATAACTATGAACCGCTTGTTATTTTACCCTTTTCCACCGCTTTCTATCATGACAAAAAAGGTTTTCAGCACAAAGCTGAAAACCTTTTTTATTAACTAAAGATGACTTCTTTCGGTTGGTGATTCAACTGCTCTGGATCAATGCTGCGCTCTACATAAATGCTGTGCCAAATCATAAAGATAAGGACGGTCCAAATCTTACGGCTATGATCTGCTTTACCAGCACAATGCTCATTTAATAAATCAAGCACATACTCTTTGTTAATGTATTCATCTGTTTGACTGTTTTTGATGATGTCTTTCGCCCAAGCATTCATCTCATTTTTCAGCCAATGACGAATTGGCACAGGGAAACCAAGCTTTTTACGGTTTAACACGTGGTCAGGCACAATGCCTTCTGCTGCTTTACGCAATAAATATTTCGTTGTGCCATCTTTTGTTTTCAGCTCTTCTGGAATTTTAGAAGCCGCTTCAAAAACGACCTTATCAAGGAATGGAACACGAAGCTCAAGAGAATTCGCCATCGTCATCTTGTCTGCTTTCAATAAGATGTCTCCGCGCATCCACGTATGGATATCAACATATTGCATTTTGTTAATATCACTGTAGCCTGCGCTTTCCTCAAAGTATGTCTTCGTTACGTCACGATACGTGATGCTTGGATCATAATGCTTTAAGAGGTTTTTCTTCACTGGCTCTTCAAAGATTTTCGCATTACCGATATAACGTTCCTCTAATGGCGTACAGCCGCGAACGATAAAGCTCTTCCCTTTCATTCCTTCTGGCATTAAACGAGCCAGACGAAGAAGAAGCTTTTTCAGCATAGATGGAACAGATTCAAATGGTTTAAGAGAAAGAGGCTCACGGTAAATATTATATCCACCGAACAGCTCGTCCGCTCCTTCACCTGAAAGAACTACCGTCACTTGTTTCTTCGCTTCTTTTGCCACGAAATACAATGGAATCGCCGCCGGATCTGCTAATGGATCGTCTAAATGCCAGACAATCTTCGGAAGCTCATTCATATATTCCTCTGGAGTAATAACGGCGCTGAAGTTTTGTAAGCCTAGCTTATCAGCTGTTTCCTTCGCAACATCAACTTCACTAAAACCATCCTGCTGGAAACCAACAGAGAATGTCTTTAGCTCAGGGTGCAATTCCTTTGCGACAGACACGATGAAGGAAGAATCAATACCACCTGAGAGGAATGAACCAACAGGTACATCACTTCTCATGTGAACTTTCACAGAATCATAGATGGCATCGCGTACTTCTTCAATTAACTTCTGTTCTTGTGTTTGCTCAGGCTTGAATTGAACTTTCCAGTATGTCTTAAATTCGATCTCCTGTCCTGGGCGTAAAATAAACTGATGACCAGGCTCAACTTTATGCACCTTTTGATCGAGCGTATTTGGCTCAGGAACGAATTGGAACGACATGTACTGCTGCAATGAAGTCTCATCAAATAAAATGTTCTCGTTCACAGCCATCAAGCTTTTGCGCTCAGACGCAAAGTACACTTGCTCATCCATTTGTGTAAAATAAAGCGGTTTGATGCCAAAAGGATCTCTTGCGCCATATAATTGCTGCGCTTCTTTGTCCCAAATTAAAAAGGCAAACATGCCGCGAAGCTTAGAAGCCGCCTCTTCTTTATAATGACGGTATGTGGCAAGCAGTACTTCCGTATCAGAATCTGTGCTGAACGTATAGCCCTTTTTCACAAGCTCTTCCTTCAGCTCCACATAGTTATAAATTTCTCCGTTAAAAATAATCCAATACTTTTCATCTTCATAAGAAAGCGGCTGCTTTCCGTGCTCAACATCTATAATACTTAAACGTCTAAATCCAAATCCTACATGCTCATCATGAAAGTAACCCTCATCATCCGGACCACGGTGAACGATGAGACGATTCATTTGTTTAATTAACTCTTCCTGCTCAGTAGTTTCGGACAATGGACGGTGATTAAACACACCAACAAACCCACACATATTATTGCCTCCACGTTATGTTATTTCTTAAAAGTAGACCTATAATTAGACAGTTATTTGTCCGATTTTGTTTCACATTTTTTCGCTTTTTGTAGAATTTTTTTTAATCAAAAGGAAAACCGCTTAAAATAAGCGGTTTTATATGTTGTTATTGTCCTAATGCTTCTTTACGAAGTGTATCGGCCTTATCCGTTTTTTCCCACGGAAGATCTAAATCATGACGGCCGAAATGTCCGTATGCAGCTGTTTGTTTGTAGATCGGACGACGCAGGTCAAGCATTTTAATAATGCCAGCTGGACGAAGATCAAAGTTCGCACGAACCACTTCAATTAATTTTTCTTCAGAAGCTTTTCCTGTTCCGAAAGTATCAATTGAAATCGAGACAGGCTGTGCAACACCAATTGCATAAGCAAGTTGTACTTCACAAGAATCAGCAAGGCCTGCCGCTACAATGTTTTTCGCTACGTAACGAGCAGCGTATGCCGCTGAACGGTCAACCTTTGTTGCGTCCTTCCCAGAGAAAGCACCGCCGCCATGACGAGCGTATCCGCCATACGTATCAACGATGATTTTACGTCCAGTTAAACCAGCATCCCCTTGAGGTCCACCGATCACGAAACGACCAGTTGGGTTAATAAAGTATTTTGTCTGTTCATCAATTAGTTCACTTGGAACGACAGGGTTGATGACATGCTCTTTTAAGTCGCTTTGAATTTGTTCAAGCGTCACTTCTGGTGCATGCTGCGTAGAAATAACCACTGTATCAATACGAACAGGTTTATTTTGATCATCATATTCTACTGTTACTTGTGTTTTTCCATCTGGACGTAGATAAGCAAGTGTTTGATCCTTGCGAACTTCAGTTAAACGAAGAGATAATTTATGCGCTAGTGAAATCGGCAGCGGCATAAGTTCTTCGGTTTCGTTGTTGGCAAAACCAAACATCAATCCTTGGTCACCTGCACCGATCGCATCAAGTTCTTCTTCAGTCATTGTGCCTTCACGTGCTTCAAGCGCTTTGTCTACACCTTGCGCAATATCAGCAGACTGTTCATCAATGGATGTGAGCACTGCACATGTTTCCGCATCAAAACCATATTTCGCACGTGTGTAGCCAATTTCCTTAATCGTGTCACGCACCGTCTTTGGAATATCGACATAAGTAGACGTTGTAATTTCTCCGCTTACTAATACGAGACCCGTTGTAACAGAAGTTTCACAGGCAACACGTGCATTTGGATCTTTCTTTAAAATTTCATCCAAAATGCTGTCTGAAATTTGATCACAGATTTTATCCGGATGTCCTTCCGTCACTGATTCTGAAGTAAATAAACGACGATTTTGACTCATAATGGCTATTTCCTCCTGTACAAGACCACATCATCCCAAGATGAGGTCTCCAATATGATACGGAACTCGTTCCCTCTTATATTTGAAAACGTTTCTATTAGAGATGTTATTGGCAATTTGTTCATATGATATCCCAAAAATAAAAAAACCATTTCCTTCATTGCGAGGAAAGGGTCTGAGATCGCATGCCTTTCACTCTTATCGCTCAAGGTGTTCTTGTACCTTGCATCAGGTTAGCACCTTGGTTTCTCAGCATATTCATGCCTTTTTATAAGAAACCGGTTGCTGGGCTTCATCGGGCCTGTCCCTCCACCAACTCGGGATAAGAGTATCCGTTCAATAAGATATCTTATCTTAAACACTTGCGTCATGTCAATGCTTCATCAGAATTATCTTCCCTTTTTTTCACCTCAATATTAGCATCACCAAAAAGCATATTTTCATAGCAGAAATGAAAAAACACACACAAAAATATTTAAATAGTATAGACTATTCTTATGAATGTGTTATACTAATCGAAACAAAACAAATTCAACGGTAAAGGAAGGGTTTTTTTATGAACTCAGTGGATTTAAAAGAAGATTTGCAGTCATTGCTCTCATTAGAAAATACGCACCAAAATTTATCTGTTCCGAAACTTGTTGAAAAGATTTTGGCACGTGATGAAGGCGTTTTAACATCAACAGGAGCTGTCCGTGCTACAACGGGTGCCTACACAGGACGTTCGCCTAAAGATAAATTTATCGTGAAAGAAGAAAGCTCTGAACATAAAATTGATTGGGGTCAAGTCAACCAGCCGATTTCTAAAGAAGCATTTGACCGTTTATATACAAAGGTTGTGTCATACTTAAAAGAACGTGATGAACTATTCGTCTTTGAAGGATTTGCCGGCGCAGATGAAAGATACCGTATGCCAATTACAGTGGTAAACGAATTTGCATGGCACAATCTCTTTGCAAAACAGCTATTCATCAGACCTGACGGATCAACACCTTCTTCAAACGAAAAACCTTTCACCATCTTATCTGCACCGCATTTTAAAGCAGATCCTGAAACAGATGGCACAAACTCTGAAACGTTTATTATCGTTTCTTTTGAAAAACGCACCATTCTGATCGGTGGAACAGAATATGCTGGAGAGATGAAAAAGTCCATTTTCTCTGTCATGAACTACCTGCTTCCTGAGCAAGATATTTTATCTATGCACTGCTCAGCAAACGTTGGTCAAGAAGGCGATGTCGCACTATTCTTCGGCCTTTCAGGTACTGGGAAAACGACGCTTTCCGCAAGCGCAAGCCGCAAGCTGATCGGTGACGATGAACATGGCTGGTCTGGCTCAGGAGTCTTCAATATTGAGGGCGGATGCTATGCGAAATGTGTGAACTTAAGCGAAGAAAAAGAACCGCAAATCTACAAAGCCATCAGCTTCGGATCAGTTCTTGAAAATGTTGTACTTGATGAAGAAACACGTGAAGCGGATTATGATGACACATTCTTTACTGAAAACACACGAGCTGCTTACCCAATCGAAATGATTGATAACATCGTGAAGCCAAGTATCGCAGGACACCCATCTGCCATTGTCTTCTTAACAGCTGATGCATTTGGGGTTTTACCTCCAATCAGCCGTTTAACAAAAGAACAGGCGATGTACCATTTCTTGAGCGGTTACACAAGTAAATTAGCAGGAACTGAACGCGGTGTCACATCACCAGAAACGACATTCTCTACTTGCTTCGGTTCACCATTCTTGCCGCTTCCAGCTCACGTCTATGCTGAAATGCTTGGCAAGAAAATTGATGAGCACGGCGCAAAAGTATTCCTTGTGAATACAGGCTGGACTGGCGGAGGCTATGGTACAGGCAAACGTATGAACCTAGCGCATACAAGAGCAATGGTGCAAGCAGCGATCGAAGGCGACCTCGACAACGCCGAAATGATCACTGATGACATCTTTGGATTACACATCCCGCTTCATATTCCTGGCGTACCAGATGAAGTGCTTCAACCATCTAAAACATGGGATGACCAAGAGGCTTATCAAGAAAAAGCACACTTCCTTGCCAATGAATTTAAAAAGAACTTCCAAAAATTCAGCCACGCAGCAAGTGACATTGAAGCCAAAGGCGGGCCACTCGTATAATCAAATGACAAAAGCTGAGGGGAATCATTCCCTCAGCTTTTTTGGTTAGTTTGTTGAATGTAATGAGACGAGACGATAAGTGACCTTTGTCACATTGTCTGTAAGCTCCAGCTTTTCAACGTGTGCTGTCCCTGTTTTTTCTCCGTCTTTCGTTTTACGCACCTCAAGCGGAATATTTAATGGATAAATGCGGTATCCTTCCTTCATGAGTTCAAATACATTCTCTTCAATTCTTGTCTCTTTTCCCTTCGTGACAATCATTGTATTAAATTCAACAGGCATTCCCATATTGAAAATCCCCCTACTTTCTAAATTTCGTTATACTGCTTATTTTACCACATTTCCGCTTTTCCGGCTGTGCATCCACGTCGTCAGCCTCCTGACAATTTCCCGATTATGCTGCGGGGGAAAATAATGGTTGTATCCATGAAAATACCAAGTCTCCACTGACTTTCCGTGCTGGCGCAGCGCATCTTCTAATAAATACGCATGCTCAATGGATACATTCTGATCCTCTTCTCCGTGGATGATGAGAACAGGCGCTTCAATTTTGTCCACATCATTTAAAGGCGTTCTGTCCTCATAAGCCTCTGGCACCTTGTGCGGGGGACCGCCAATCACACGTTTCATCATCCTTCTCATATCCACACGCTCTTCATAGGTGAGCTTCATATCACTGACACCTCCCCATGTCACAAATGAAGCCGCCTCTTGCTTCATTTCGACAGCAGTCCAAATGCCCATAATGCCTCCGCGCGAAAAACCAAAGATATGAATACGATCCTGCTTCACCTTTTTGTGATGCTTTAACAATTGAAAGGCAGCAAAAGCATCTTTCCGGTCCTCTCCAGCAAAGTCTTCGTTCCCTTCGCCTCCTTGATTTCCTCTGTAAAAGGGCGCAAATACGACAAATCCCTGTGCGGCAAATTGCACAATCCGGCCTGGTCTCACCATTCCCACATTTTTTATGCCGCCTCTTAAATACAAAAAGCCGTCATAACGACCTTCTTCGGCCGGTTCAGCGAGCAATCCTTTGATCCGAAGTCCATCTGCCTCATAGGTCACTGTAAATAAGTGAATATGCGGATGGGGGGACGGAAACCTTCTTTTTTCCACAATCACTTGATTTCTCTCCTTTTCATCTGTTCTTACGTCAATTGCTTGATGATTGCTTCTGCGACAAGCTGACCCGATTTAGTCACCATTGGCGTGCCTCCGCCTGGATGACTTGTTCCTCCAACAAACCAAAGTCCTTCAATGTCCTTTGACTGATTATTGATACGGAAGAACGCCTGCTTGAACGAGTTGGAAGACATACCATAAATGGCTCCATGATATGCGCCCGTTTTCTGCTGCAGATCAAGCGGAGTTTGAACCGCTTCATATTCGGCCACCTTATCCAAATCAAAGAGGCCCTTTTCCTTTAATTTTGTTTTCACATGCTGCGAGTATGTCTCTCTTAGCATGTCCCAATCTTGCTCTTTTGTCACATAAGGTGCATTCGCCAGTACAAACAAGTTGCTTCTTCCCGGTCCTCCGCTTAAAGCTGGTTCTGAATGACCTGAATAACATATGTAAAGTGTCGGGTCCTGAGGCAGTTGTTTTTTCTGAAAAATATCCTTGAATTCTTGCTCATAATTCTCTGGGAAAAACACATTATGATGGGACAGCTGTTCATAGACCTTAGGTACACCTAATAAGAGAACAAAGCCAGATAATGACGGTTCAATGGCAGAAAGCTTTTGATTTAAAAAGCTTGGGCGGTCTTTTTCATCAATCAGATGGCGGTAGACAGTCAGCGCATCCGCTCCTGCAATGACTTGATCAGCTTCATATTTCTGGAGAGCCGTTTCTACTCCTTTGATTCGCCGGTCCTTCACATGAATCTTGTTGACTTGTTCATTCAGGTGAATCTGTACACCTAATTCCTTTGCCAAAGTCTCAAATGCTTCAACTAAACGATATGTACCGCCCTTTATGCCATAAATCCCCTTCTCCCCTTCTAAATACGCCATCATATTAAAAATAGCCGGTGCCTCATAGGGAGAAGAGCCGATGTATGTCGCATACCGTCCAAACATCGCCAATGTATGCGGATGACGGAAATATTGTCGCAGCAAGCGTTGAACGGTTGTAAACGGTTTGACAGAGAGAAGTGCTTTCACGAGCTTTACATCCGCTTTATCCTTCCACGTCAATAACAAACGATTTAAAAACTGATCCTCAGCCTGTTCAAAAAGCATCTTTGATTCCTGTAAAAATGCACGGTATTGCTTCGCATCTTCAGGACTGAATGCTGCAATTTGTGATTCCATCTGCTCAATATTCGGTGTAAATTCAACCGTATGTCCATCTGAAAAAACATTTTTGGTCAGGGGAGAGATCGGATAAAATGTGACGTAATCCTCCATCCGTCTATGACAGGAAGCAAATACTTCCTCAAAGTATGACTTCATTGTAATGGTACTCGGTCCTAGATCAAAAGAATAGCCAGCCTCCTGATGGCGCTGCAATTTCCCGCCTAAAGCCGCTTCTTTTTCTAATATGGTGACCTGAACCCCGCGTGACTGTAAGCGGATCGCTGCTGATAATCCGCCAAGCCCGCCGCCGATGATGATCACTTTTTTCATTCGTACCTTCTCCCTTTCCATTCATACCCTTCTTTTTTCAGCCCGATTTTCATAGAAGCAAAGCCAATGGCGATCAGACTCAAAATGCTGACCGGTAATAAAAAGGCCATTGCAGATGTTCTTCCGTTCTCAATATCAATTGCCGCTTTGATCGACACACCCAGTCCGTAGCAAAGAATCGCTAAGCATATACTCAGCACATCCAGCTGCATCAAAGCCATCATCAAACAAATGACAGGAGCCAAATAAAGCAGGGTGTATAAACAAAAGACACTGCTTAACAAAGCAATGCTTCGATTGACACCTGGGAATAAATTTTTCCGGTAGCCTTCCCAAACCTCTTGTCCGCTCTCGTACATTCTCATATACACAAATGGATGAATGCTTGCTAGTGTGAACGGAAAGCCTTGTTCCTTCACCCGTTTAGCCAATGCCATATCATCCACTAGCGAATCCTTAATCGCTTCATGCCCGCCGATGTCGTGATAGCAATTCTTTTCAATGGCAATAAAGCCTCCATGTGCGGCGGCAAAAGCAGGATTCTTTGATTTTCTGACCCACTTCACAGGCAGATGACAGCCAATGGTAAACATCATCATGGGAACGACAAGATGCTCAAAAAATGTACCTGTTTTTTGTTCGGGGAAGCCTGACAGCATGCCCGTTTTTTGCGTGCATAACTGCTCATGCACAGCTTCAATTGCTCCCAGTTTCAACCGGACATCCGCATCTAAAAATAACAGCCAATCAGAAGCCGCTGCCTCAGCAAGCTGAGAACAAGCGTATGATTTCCCTAGCCAGCCTTGCTTTAATACCCGGCCTGACTGCACACGAATCCATGGATATGTTTGTGAGAAGCGCTCCACAATCGCTCTTGTCTGATCTGTCGAATGATCATCAAGTACAACAACCTCTTTCGGATAAAGACGTTGATCAACGATCGACTGAAGACAGGCTTCTATCCGTTTCTCCTCATTTCTAGCCGGAATCAGTATCGATAACGAAATACGTTCATCTGGCGAAAAGGAAGCGGGCTTTAACACGGGAAACTGCTTCATATTCCATATGGTAAATAGAAACTGACAAAGCAGCAGCACACTGATCACAGTTAAGAAGAACGCCATGTTCTCACCCACTTTTTAAAAGAATCAAACGCATCACTTGTTGACTGACTTGTCCTTGTGATCTGTTTAAATTCTTCGTTTATTGAAAAATCAGGATCTGCAATGATCTGTGATTGATGTCTGTTTAACTGCGTTTCAAGCAGATCGCCAAGCATACGCGTCATATCCTTGCTTCGCAGGGAGCTTCCAGATACGATGGCATCATCACCGAACACAACAGAAACTATCGGCTTTTGATATTGATTAAATGTATACTGCAAGGTTACAGGCTTCACCACGACTTGTTCAAATTGTCTCACTAAAAAAGAAGCCCCGCCTTCCAGTTCAAGCGGTCTCACGTCCTGATGCATAATTTTCCCCTGTGGAAAAAGCCATACCGCTCCGCCGTTCTGCATGTTCTCTTTTGCTGTCATTAAAGCTTGCTTCACGCTTCTGAGATTCTCTTTATGAACCGGAAACGCCCCAAGCTTACGGAAAAAAGCATATTGCTTCAGCTGCTTCTCTTCCATCATCATGTAGTGATTAAGCTCAGACGCTTTTTCTGTTAAAAGAAAAATGATTAATCCATCCCACCATGAGCTATGATTGGCGAGATAAAGAACAGGCAGGTTTCCCTTCGGGTCCACCGAGCCTTTCATCATGACACAGCGGAAATGCTTATGGAGTAAATATCGCTCAAGATAAAGTGAAAATAGACGTCTAAACGATCGGCTTTTGTCGCTTTCTTTCAAATCGAACCCTTCCTTCACACAAAATGACAATGATCAGTGCTAAATAAAAAATGACATCGAGTCCGCCCTTTAATGCCAAAAGACCAAAAAAGAACACCATCGCCTGATAAATGCGGCTCGTCCAGCTGAGTGCCTTTTGATCAATTGAGACAAGCGGGAAAAGAAATGAAAGACCTGCTCCAATCATACCCCAGCTTACAAAATTCTCAAAAGGAATACCATAAAACCCACCGCCGTCATACCATACCCAAAACCTCCGCTCAGCTGCTACTGGATCTAATATGAGGTCAAGCAACACAATCCATATCCCCGTTTCGACGGCTCGTCTCCACTTTGACTGCTGACTGGATAAAAAAAGGCTGTTTAAAAACACGCCAACCCAAGCAAACGCAATAGTTAACGGCACCCCCGCCACTAGAAAGCCTAGCGTCGGATAATAGTCATAGGCCCCAAACGGAAATCCCGTTGTGATCCCTATCCACTCCACCGTAAATGTAAGCACTCCGACAATGGCTGCCCTTTTGATGACAAACCCCCATGAGCCATAAATCTGTCGCCCAATCTCGATGACGCAGCAAGCATACAGTACAAGAAAGATTCCGTTTGCAAACTGAAGCCATGCTGGCACTTCAAAAAAGACCATTAAGATCAGACCTACTACATACCATCCAACAAATACCCAACTCAATCTATACACGAAACCGCTCCTTTATTTCTGCCAAATTCAAGAAAGCCTTCATGCCTCTAGTATAGAAAAAAAGACGCGTTCTATAAATAAACAATGCGCTTCTTATTTTCGTCTAGGCACTCACCAAAATTCCCTTTTCACATACTTTAATAGTGATCTAGAACAAAGGAGGCGAATTACTCTTGAATCGTTCCATCAAAGTCAGACTGGCATTCATCGTCGTCGTCCTGCTCTTTATTCCATTTGTCGCCTGTAAAAAAGAACAAGAGCAGACCGTACAAGTAGCCGAGGTGACCCATTCGGTCTTTTATGCTCCGTTATATGTCGCCTTATCAAAGGATTTCTTCAAAGAAGAAGGCCTGGAGGTTGAACTGAAAACTACTTGGGGCGGCGATAAAACGATGACAGCTCTCTTATCAGGCGGTGCTGATATCGCCTTGACCGGGTCTGAATCCTCTATCTATGTAGAGGCTCAAGACACAAAGGATTCTGTCATGAACTTTGCACAGCTGACACAAACAGACGGCACATTTCTTGTTTCAAGGGAGAAAGTAAACCAGTTCTCTTGGGATCAATTGAAAGGAAAAGACTTCTTAGGACAGCGGAAAGGCGGCATGCCGCAAATGGTCGGTGAATATGTCTTGAAAAAAGAAGGCATTGATGTAAAAAAGGATCTTCGTATGATTCAAAATATTGATTTTGCCAACATTTCAGGTGCGTTCTCCTCTGGAACTGGCGATTTTGTGCAGTTATTCGAACCGACCGCTTCCTTACTTGAAAAAGAAGGCAAAGGGTACATTACCGCCTCCTTTGGAGAAGCTTCTGGCAAGGTGCCATATACCACCTTCATGGCAAAGAAGAGTTACTTAGAGGAAAACAAAGAGACCGCCGAAGCCTTCACCCGAGCCATTTACAAAGCGCAGAAATGGGTAGAAACCAAGCAGCCTGAGGAGATCGCAAAGGCCATTCAATCTCATTTTCCTGATACAGATCTTGATGTCTTATCAACTGCCATCAAACGCTACAAACAACAAGATTCCTATGCAACAGATCCTTTTCTAAATGAAGAGGAATGGAACAAATTGCAGGAAATCATGAAGGAGAGCGGAGAATTGCCGGAATTTATCCCGTACAAACAACTTGTCGATTCATCCATTGCAAAGAAGGTCACAGATCACAAATAGAATAGGAGGTAGCACATGTCTTTCCTTCAAATTGACCATGTGACCCATACGTACTTCTCTTTAAAAGAAAAAACAACGGCTATACAGCACATCAATATGGAGATAGACCAAGGTGAATTCATCTCATTTATTGGTCCCAGCGGCTGCGGGAAAACCACCTTGCTGTCTATCATCGCAGGAATTACACCGCCCTCTGAAGGTCGAATTTTAATCGAAGGAAAAGAACCAAATCAACAGGAGCATCAAATCGGCTACATGCTCCAGCAAGATTATTTATTTCCTTGGAAGACCATCAAGGAAAATGTGATTCTCGGGTTAAAAATTGCGAAACAAGATTCACATGAGTCCGTCTCAGCTGCCCTTGATTTACTGCCAAAGCTTGGACTGCATGAAGTCGAGGAAAAATATCCGAAGGAGCTGTCTGGCGGAATGAGGCAGCGTGCGGCTCTCGCCCGAACACTTGCAGTTGATCCCGGTCTGCTTTTACTAGATGAGCCATTTTCAGCCCTAGACTACCAAACCAAACTCACATTAGAAGATCTCGTCTTTCACACATTAAAAGACTATCAAAAAACAGCAGTCCTTGTGACACATGACATCGGTGAAGCCATTGCAATGAGTGACCGCATTTTCTTATTCTCAAAGCATCCAGGCTCTATCCAGCGAATCTTTACCGTTCCAGACGACATAAGGGCTCTCTCTCCTTTTGAAGCGAGACAGACCCCGCATTTCCAAGAGCTCTTTCAAACGATTTGGAAGGAGCTGAAAACAGTTGAAACACAGTGACCTTTTACATGAAGCCTATCGCAAAAAATACCGAATGGAAAAACGGATCACACGTATCTATCAGCTCATCATATTCGCCAGCTTCTTTTCGCTTTGGGAGCTTGCCAGTCATTTCAGATTCATTGATCCGCTCATTTTCAGTTCACCATCTGCGGTCTGCCAATTGTTTGTGCAAAAAATTCAAGATGGTTCTTTAATGAATCATATGAGTATTACATTATTTGAAACGGTGCTCGGTTTTCTACTTGGTACCTTTTGCGGCATTTTGCTCGCTGCCGCCTTATGGTGGTCTACTCGATTAGCAAACGTTCTTGACCCTTATTTAGTCATTTTAAATGCCATGCCGAAAGTTGCCCTCGCCCCCATTTTAATTGTTGCCCTTGGACCTGGTATGATCAGCATCGTCGCCATGGGTGCGATCATTAGTGTGATCATTACGACGATCGTCATTTACACTGCCTTTCAAGAGGTCGATGAGAATTATTTAAAGGTGATGAAAACCTTTGGCGCGAACAAAAGCGTCGTCTTTCGTGAGGTCATTTTGCCAGCTAGTATTCCAACGATGATTTCTGCCATCAAAGTGAATGTCGGTCTTTCTTGGGTTGGAGTCATTGTAGGGGAATTTCTTGTATCCTCAGAAGGGCTCGGCTACATGATTATTTACGGCTTTCAAGTCTTCAACTTTACACTCGTGTTCTTAAGTCTTTTCATTATTGCGGTGTTTGCGACCATCATGTACCAGCTTGTGGAATGGCTCGAACGTCGTTTTCTCCAAAAATAAAAAAAGCACAGGGAGATGGGACTGACCCCATAAGATGAGACAAATAAAAAACACCTTCAAGTTTGAAAACGGATCGTTGTGATCCGAAATAA
>NZ_JAWRWI010000010.1:0-145605 GCF_046535585.1 Bacillus sp. SIMBA_005
CAGTTACACCAGTGGTTCCAGTAGGACCGGTATCTCCGGTTACACCAGTGGCTCCAGTAGGACCGGTATCTCCAGTTACACCAGTAGGTCCCATTGGACCTGTATCACCAGTTACACCAGTAGCTCCTGTTTCACCTGCTGCTGCCAACAACGTATAATCTGGAGACGTATCTGGCGTGCCGGTTGGTGGTGCCGTGTTAACGAGATACGTTGCTGTTGGCAGTCCCGTATCGACGAGTATCGTTCCTCTTTCATCCATCACCACTTGGCCTACTGGATACGTCACTACTTGCCCTACTGGATACGTTGGAGCCACTGCTGGATCAAATGCGATGACACCCGTTAAGCCTACGCCGGTGGCTCCTGTTGGTCCGGTATCTCCAGTTGCACCAGTGGCTCCTGTTGGACCAGTATCTCCAGTTACACCAGTGGTTCCAGTAGGACCAGTATCACCAGTTGCGCCAGTTGATCCTTCTGCAGCCAGTAATGTGTAGTCTGGGGAAGTATCTGGTGTACCTGACGGTGGTGCAGTATTTACTACATACGTACTTCCATTAAAGGTCACTACTTGCCCTACTTGGTAAGTAGGACTGACTACCGGATCAAACGTTTCAATTCCTGTTAATCCTGCACCAGTGGCACCAGTAGGTCCCGTTGGACCAGTATCTCCGGTTACACCAGTTGCCCCAGTAGAACCGGTATCTCCAGTAGGACCTGTATCACCAGTTACACCAGTTGCGCCAGTAGCTCCGGTAGGACCTCTTTTTACAATCTTATTATTTGTTTTTTTCCGTCCTTTTGCTTTAGCACAAGTGCTGTGATGTTTAACAACTTTTTTCTTTTTACATTCTCGTTTAAGAAGAGGGCAATCATCAAATAGAGGTCTATCGTGACGAGATTTTCTGTAGTGAGGTTGCCAATCATGCTTTTTTCCGCAAAAGGGACATTTGTTATCGTACTGATTATACAAATTCCCCATCTCCTAAAAGTTAATATTTTATTCTATGTAGAAATTTAAAAAGCGGAATTGAGCTAAATGATATTTTTTAGTTCGAAGTTCATCGAATCAAATGATTTAAAAATTAAATCGTTTTATGTTATGGTGTTGAAAGTATGAAACTAGTATGATTTTTGACAGAAATGGGGACATCATTTATGAGTCAATCAGTTTTACAACACGCAGCATATTCCGTGTTAAATTTATCCTCTGTAACAGAAGGTGGCACAATCAAAGAGTCATTTGAACATAGTATGGATTTAGCAAAAAAAGCTGAGAAGTGGGGCTACCATAGATATTGGCTTGCGGAGCACCATAATATGGAAGGGGTTGCGAGCTCAGCAACGTCTGTCTTAATTGGACATATTGCTGGAGGGACTGAAAAGATCCGGGTTGGTTCTGGGGGGATTATGCTTCCAAACCATTCTTCACTCGTCATTGCAGAACAATTTGGAACACTGGAGACTTTGTATCCAGGGAGAATTGATTTAGGTCTAGGCAGGGCACCAGGAACAGATCAGTTAACAGCAAGGGCACTTAGACGTAATCTTCATAATGGAGAGGACTTCCCTGAGCAGCTTGAAGAACTTCGGCAATATTTCAAACCGACCGGCCAGGTCAAAAAACATGTAAGAGCCGTTCCGGGAGAAGGGCTGGATATTCCGATTTGGCTTCTTGGTTCAAGTGGTTTTAGCGCAAGACTTGCAGGAGAACTAGGGCTGCCATTTGCCTTTGCAGCACATTTTTCACCTAAAAATACCATTCCTGCTTTAGAATTATACAGACAGTCATTTCGACCTTCTGATGTGTTAAAAGAGCCTTATGCGATGGTTGGTGTGACGGTTTTTGCTGCTGATCAAACAGAGAGAGCTGAGTATTTGGCGACGTCTCATTATCAGCGATTTTTGAGCCTCATTCGTAATACACCAGGAAAACTCAAAGCCCCTGTTGAAAATATGGATGGGCTGTGGAGTCCATATGAGAAGGCAATGGTGGACGAACAATTAAGTTCGACGATGATCGGGGATAAACAAAAGGTGAAAAAAGAGTTAGAAGCCTTTATTGAGGCGACTCAAGCAGATGAAGTCATGATTAATTCTGATATGTTTGACCATCAAGAAAGAATGCGTTCTTATGAAATCATTGCAGAGATATTTCAGGAGGAACAAGAAAAATAAGAATTTAAAAAAGAACTGCAAAGAGCAGTTCTTTTTTATTTATGCTTTAGTAAACACGCGAAATGGTTGTCCTACTGGCAGTACTGTACGACCGAAATGTGTATTGAGTACAACAGCTGCAGAACCATAAAATGAAAGAAGAGAAATAATTAATTCTGCAATACCAGCAATCGTATGAGTTACATCATACATCACACCAAACGAGCTAAGGGAAAGGCCGATGAATAAGAAATCAATAAAGACGAAAATCAAAAACAATACTTTATGTGTTTCCATTGCACCGATCGTCATAAATAAGCTGAAAATCAAATAACCAATAAAAGCAAAACCTAGTTGTTTTGGGTCCGCAGCTTCCGCAAGCGTTTTCCCAAAAACGCCAGCTTGAATGAGCCAAGTCGTTCCAACGCCCATCCAAAAAAGACCGAATGCGCCGAAGGCAGTGGCTCCAAAAATATTATGATGCTTTGAATCTTGTATGGACGCGATGAGTTGCGCGATTCCTCCAAGGAAGATAGCCCAAGGTAAAATAAGGGATGTGCCATCTGTGATTCCTAGTTTTTGTGAAGACGCAACAAGCGTCACCATTGCTAAACCAAACAAACCAAGTGGTGTTGGGTCTGCAATTGATAATCGAATTGCTTGAACATTTTGTTTTTCCATAATGACCTCCTACAATTTGCACTTACAAAAGATACTCGAATTCGATAGAAACGTCAAGCTCTTTTTTAGTAGACACTTGCAACGTCTTCCAAATAAATCTATATTTAATACATAATACATGTGATAGAAAAAGAGGGATTAGAATGAGTAAAGGCTTAGCTGGAAAAACCATTGCCATATGCGGCACAAGAAAAACAGAAGAAATGAGTACACTTGTTGAAAAGCAAGGAGGACAAGCTGTTATTCGTTCTCTTCAGGGCACTGTATTTTTAGCCAAAGAGGAGTTAAAGCCAGGCATAGAAACCTTTGTAAAGAAGGGAGCTGACTGGGTGATTTTAACAACGGGTATTGGTACAGATACATTAATTGAAAGTGCAGAAGAATTGCAACTTGGAGAAGCATTTATGAACATTTTATCAAATGCTCATATTGCTTCAAGAGGATACAAAACGTTCGCGGCTCTAAAAAAACACGGAATTCAGCCCGATGTGTCTGATGAA
The DNA here is from genome assembly GCF_046535585.1 of Bacillus sp. SIMBA_005. NCBI lineage: Bacteria > Bacillati > Bacillota > Bacilli > Caryophanales > Bacillaceae > Bacillus > Bacillus sp. SIMBA_005. The sequence goes on from NZ_JAWRWI010000010.1 coordinate 3,336, forward strand.
GACGGAACCGTTCGTGACCTCATTTCTAAGTTAGAAGATAAAGAGCTTCAAGGTAAACGTGTTATGGTGCAGCTTCACGGCGAAAATGCACCAGCTCTCATCGACTTTTTACATAAGAAGGGGGCAGACGTTTTGCAGCTCATGCCGTATCAGCACACGCCTCCTGAACCAGAGGCAGCTGACACTTTGTTTCATGAAATGAAAGAAGGGAAGGTGCATGCCGTCTGTTTTACAACCGCTGTTCAGGTCCATGCCTTTTTCAAATTAGCAGAAGAATGGGGCAAAAAAGAAGAGCTGCAACATCTATTCGAGCAGCATGTATTAGCTGTTGCTGTCGGAAAAGTCACAGCTGATGCTTTAAAAGAAGAGGGAGTCAGTCGAATTCTTGCCCCTGCACTTGAGAGAATGGGTGCAATGATTATAGAATTATCTCAGTATATGAAAAAACAATCGACACACTCATAGAAAAAACGCCTTTCACATGATGAGTGAAAGGCGTTTTCGTTAGATTGTCCGTTTTCGATTCGTGCGAATTTTTTTCAAAACGAAATATAGCACAATCAGGACAATGGCAATCGCCATAATTGGTGTTGTATACGTGTGAGCGACACTTTGAATGTGGTCCCATTTTGTTCCAAGCTGCATACCGAGGTAAATAAAAAGGATAGACCAAGGGATGGCGGCTAATCCGGTCAGGAGAACAAATTTGAGAAATGGCATCTTTGCAATACCAGATGGAATCGAGATCGCATGGCGCACGACTGGGATAAACCGGGCTGTAAATACGACGCCTGTTCCATATCGGTCAAACCAGCGTTCTGCCGTGGCAATATGATGCTCATGGATGAATAAATACTTCCCATACTTTGTTAAAAAAGGTCTGCCGCCGTAAAGGCCGATCCAGTAAATAAAGCACTGGGCCAGCGTTCCTCCAATGACCCCAGCGATGACGGCTCCAACAAAACCAATGCTTCCTGTTGACACCATATATCCGCCGTAGGCAAGTACAATTTCACTCGGAATAATTTCAATCATCAGTCCAAGTGCAACACCTGCGTAACCAAGGCTTGTCAGCCAGGTTAAAATTTCATTAAACAAGGTTCCCATTCATTTCACTCTGCCTTTAAATACGAATTTTCTTCAAGCATCCTTATAAGAGCCTATGCTTGTTTTGCTTCTCTCATGAGTATGCTTTGCATATATGCTAGCATGGCTGGCCGCATATCATGACGTATCAATCCGATTTCAGCCGCTGCCTTAAATGAACCGAGCTTATCACCAACGTCAAATCTCATCCCATCTAATTGTTTTGCATAAATGGGTGATTCCTGTGCAATGATTTTCAGCGCATTTGTCAGCTGGATTTCGTTTCCGGCACCTCTCTCGATTCCTAGTAACATAGGTGTTAAAAGGTCCCTGCCCATTATGGCTAAATCGGAAGGAGCATCATGAATAGCTGGCTTTTCCACTAAGTCTGTGACTTCAAACACTAGACCGTCTATTCTAGCTGGTCTTATCATACCATACTTGCTGACATCTAGACGATCACTTGCTGGACGCCAATGACCTCTCTTTGTTTGTCTTCAAAGTGATCATCATGCCAAGAAAGGTGCCAATCGCTTTACTTAAGAATAATGAGAAACCTGCTAGCTGCATGACATATAAGACAATATAGGTGAGAAGAGACGCTGCTCCGTTGACTGCGGCCCATTCCTTTTTTACTTGGAACGTCCAATTTCGCACTGTGCGAGAAAAGAGGGGACAAAGCAGGCAGTTAAAAAAAGAAGAACAGAAAGTCAATCAGCATATTGCTTGAGCCTACAACGAAAAATGCAGTATAGGACCGAAAGTTTCTCTTTGTCATGTGAAGGATCATCACCTCGTGATATAATTTGTAAGATGAAACGAACGGTGGTGCACATTCATGTATTTAACAATTGGAGAAACAGCTGAATACCTAGAAGTATCTGAAGCATATGTTGAAAAATTAATTCAGCAAAAAAAGATTCGCTACGTATTTGACGGGGAATCATATCTCATTTATCAAGGGCAGTTTCAAACCCATATGAAACAGCTAGAACAATATAAAGAGCTCATTCAAGACATCTTAAATGAACCGATTCCTGAGGACCCGGACGTAAAAGATGAAGATTAAAAAAAGACTGTATGAGAAGGGAGAGCCTTTTCGTACAGTCTTTTTTATTGGCTGACACCAGTTTGGACAATGTTCATATGACAATTCACTTGAACATCTGCATCAGGGTAGAGTTTTTGCCATTTTTCTGGTGTCATGGCTTTATCTTTAGAGCGATATCTCAAACCAAGTCCAAGCGGATCAATTTTTTGATTTTTAAAGGATTGAACAAGTTCTCTTCCTTGCTGAGCTACACGCTCCTCAACTTCTTTTTCGACATGCTTTAAAATAGAAGGCGTATCGATTTTTTTCGATTTCATGAATTCTTTTAATTCACCTTTCAGTTTGATATCAATGGTGATATGAGGCTTTTTTGTAAGGTTTTCTGTTGGTTTTATATGATAAGACACATGTGATTTAATATTTTCAATGACGACATGTGTTTTCTTTTTGTCATTAAATCGAAACTCATAAATCCCGTTTTTGTGATTTTCAATCATCGCTTTAAACGTAAACGTATCTTCCCCTGGAATATGCCCAACCATTTTTTCTTGATCAAAAAGGGCGACACCTGACACTTTAATAGAGTTGCTTGTATTTTTAATGTAAGGGAGGTAAGCATCAACGCCTTTTGCCATCATCTGATTCATAAAAATATGCTGATTGGTGACAGGTTGATTGCCGTTTCGCATGTTTTGGGCGAGCAAATCTGAAAGATATACACCTATATTTAAGTTGGTTTGATTCATTTTTGTATGCAATAAATCTTCAACTTCTCCGTCTACTATGGCAAATACTTGCCTTGACCCAATGATCGGATCACGATAGATGTAATTCATCAAATCAATCATACCCACTTCTTTCGCCAGCTTTTCACTTATTAAAATCACGAGTACTTGTCCCATGACAACGGGGAAAGGCGATTTTTCTGAAACAAGAAACTGAATATTACTAATGGTATTTGACTTAGCACTTACAATTTGATAGCTTCCTTGTTCTTCGCTTTTAAAAACAGGGAAAACAAAGAAGCCCTTCATTTCTCCATCTTCCAATAAGTCAAATCCCGCCGCCTGCGAGATACTTAATTCATCTAAGAGACGAGGCTGTGCGCAGCTCGTTAAGAACAGACTAAATAACATGAGACACATCAGAATAGAATGTTTCATGCTCGTTTTTTCACCCACCTTTTTTTCAGCAGCAGCCCAATGATCATACATCCAATCAATCCATAGATGAGGATGTATCCGCTATATTCCACCCATTTATTAAATGTCTCAAAAGAGGTAGCTCCGATAAAAAATGAAAACATGCCGAGAATGAGAAGGCTGAGAACAATTAACGTGATGCGCTGGCTCGTGTGAAACACTTGTTTTGCCATTCTGCTGGCGGCCCATAATGGAATGGCGATATTTGGAACGATGAGCAAAAGCCATAGCGACACTTCAATAAATTCAAAGCGCTGGATAAACGGAAGTTTGACAATGCTGGTAAATGTCAATGTCGGCCATTTCGTGAGTTTGAGCTGAGTACTTGAGTAGTACGCTATAGAGACGAGAAATACAAGCAAATTGAGGCATGTGGTCAGCAATGCCCCCATATGTGCAAATTTTTGCGACGTTTGTGCTTTTTTAATAAAGGGATAATAGACAAGCAGTGTTCCAAAACCAAACATGGATAAAGAAGCATCTTTAACCCCCACCATGAGTTGTGAAAATGAATGATCAAACATTGGGAACATAAACCGGATGTGACTATATTTCATGACATAAAAGCAGATAAAGGTCATCCAGTACGTTAGGATAATGCTAAAGAATGCCCAACCAGCGATTGTTCTAAATCCGCCTGTATGAATGTAATAGACAAGGATGAGAAGCACTGATGCAAATAAGAGGCCGGGAATTTCTTTAAACAGCCAAACATGGATCACATCAATATAATGAACAAGCACAATCAAAGACAATGAAGTAAAATACAAAATGTAGAGAATGTTGATGAATTGTCCGAGCCATTTACCAAACACAGATTGCGTAATGTCACTAAATTCGTCAGCAGGTGCTTTTTTAAACAAAAAGTAAATAAGGAAAATCATTAAATTGACACTTGCACCAGCAATTAAAATGGCGATCCATCCATCATTATTAATCGTCCGGACAAGATTCGTCTGGAAATTTAAAATACCAACTCCTACTTGATTGGCATTGACAAGAAAAAATACAAAAAAAGGGGATACTTGAAATTTTTCTTTTACAGAAGAAGAGCTCATGCCTTCACTTCCTTATTCATAAAAATCATTTTTCCCCTTGCGGCCTTGCTTCGGCTTTTGGTGGTGTATCGTTTCATTTGGCGGGCGTAAGTTCTCTGGGCGTTTATTCAAAAATCGGAGCTGAGGTCGAATCAAACTGCCCTTTAAATCGGCCAATCGAAGTGGAAAGATAGGTTCTAAGTAAGGACGGCCAATAGACGTTAATTTCATTAAGTGGGTAAGAAGGAAAGCTCCCATGAGCGCAATTCCGAGCGCTCCCCACGCTTGTGCGGCAAAAAGAAATGGGAAGCGTAAGAGCCGAATGGTCGTCCCCATTTTATAAATCGGTGTGACAAAAGAGGCAAGAGCTGATAATGCGACAATAATAAGCAGAATATTACTTGTTAATCCTGCTGCAACTGCTGCCTGCCCGATCACAATACCTCCAACAATCCCGAGTGTCTGTCCGACTTTTGCTGGAAGGCGAGACCCGGCTTCCCTAAGCAGCTCGATGGATACCTCTAAAAATAATGCTTCTATAATTGGCGGAAAGGGTACGAGATAGCGTGATGCTACAATCGTTTCTAATAAGTCCTTTGGAATCAGTTCATAATGAAACGTTAAAATGGCAACATAAAAGGGAGTTGCGAAAATAGAAAATATCACAGCAAAAATGCGTAACAGCCGAAAGGAGGATGCTGCGATCCAAGACATGTTATAGTCTTCCATTGTAGAAAAATACTCGAGTAATATTGTAGGTGCAAGCAGGGTATGAGGCGAACCGTCAACCATAATGGCTATTTTTCCTTCTGTTAAACCTGAAGAAACCCTGTCTGGCCTTTCTGTATTTAAAAATAATGGAAAGATTGTATTGGACACATCATAAAGCATTTGCGCAAGATAATTTGAATCTAGAATTTGGTCATAATCAACATCTTTAATCCGCTGAAGAACGGTTTCAATGTTCTGCGGGTTGGCGATATCCTCTATGTATACAACGGCTACTTTCGTTTGAGAAAGGGTTCCCACTGTGTGTTCAACTACTTTAAGAGCAGGGGTTGGCAGTCTGCGTCTGAGCAAGTTTAAGTTTGTATCCAGCCCTTCCACAAAGGCTTCCTGCGCACTGATAATCCCGAATTCAATCTCAGGTTGACTCACTTGTCTGCCTTTCTTTTCTTCAATCGGTAAAAGGAGCGTTTTGCCCCAGTCTGTCTCAATTCGAACAGCAATACTGCCACGATGAAGAGCTTCTTCCACTTTTTGAAGGTCACTTGTAATCACAGCTTGTTCAATTGGGATGTGTTCTTTCAGCTCTTCAAGAGTGGGTGTCAAATGCAATTGTTGAATAAAAGGCAAGATTTGTTCATGAAGTAAATTGCCATTAATTAAAGGTCGAAAAAAAGAAATTCGATAAAGAAAACCTCCGGAGCTTGATAATTCATTAATAAAATCAGAGGAACGAGATAATGCTTCAAATACTGAATTCGGGTCTTTCTGATGAGGTTTATTTTTCTTCAGCACTTGAACATCTCCTTTCGCGATTTGCCTCTATTATCCAACCAATCGTCTGAAGATATGCATAAAAAAAGCGTTCAGCTTCATGAGCTAGACGCTTTTTTTCCATATTGAACGGCTTCTAATAAAAAATCAGCCAGATGAATCGCTCTCATGCTGGGCGTATGTCCTGCCTTTTTGACGCCTGCTGCCATTTGTAATTGACAACCTGGATTCGACGTAACAATGGCAGCCGCTGCTGTGTGGTTGGCTTCTGCCATTTTATGATCTAAAATCTGCATCGACATATCGGGCTGCAAGATATTGTAGATTCCTGCTGATCCACAGCAGCGGCCGGCATCTTTCATTTCCTTAAACGTTACTCCTTGAATGGCTTTCATGAGCACCCTCGGCGCTTGTTGTACATTCATACCATTTCGTAAATGACAGGAATCTTGATAGGTGATCACTTGCGCTGGCAGCGCAAGTGGCATGCTGCGGTGAAACTCTAGCTCCACAAGAATGCTTGATATATCGGTTATTTTCTGTGAGAAGGCTTTACTTCTTTTTTGGAAATCTAGATCATCCTGAAGCAAATGACCGTAATCAGTTAAAAAGGCACCGCAGCCGCCCGCATTCATGATAATGGCAGCGGCATCTGTTTCCTCGAATGCTTCAATATTCCGCTTGGCTAACTGTTTTGCTTGGTCTTTTTCTCCGCTATGACCGTGAAGCGCTCCGCAGCATGTTTGTATAGCAGGAACGACGACATCACAGCCTGCCAGCTGCAAAAGATGAATGGTCGCTTCGTTTGTGCTTGAGAATACCGTATCCATTAAACAGCCAGTAAAAAACGCCACCCGTTTTTTTGTCTTACCAATGGCTTTATATTCATTCAAACGTTTTTTATTTTGAGGCGGCACCTTTGGAAGCGCCTGTTCCATCAGCTGTAAATGGGAGGGAAGCACCTTCAGTATGCGCGTCTTGCGGGCAGCCGTTTGAAGACCAGATGTTTGATAAAATCGAAGAAAGCTAGCAGCTTGCCGCATACGACTTTGTGAAGGGAAGAGACCTTTAAACACAACTCGTCTCATCAATTTGACAGGAAGCGATTGTTTTTTGTGCTGTTGAATAATGTCTCTTGCATCTTCTAGCAGCTGTCCATACTTGACGCCAGAAGGACAAACAGGTTCACATGCACGGCAGCCGAGACAAAGATTAAGTGAATGTTCAACATCTTCATCTGGTTCAATGACGCCATCTCTTACAGCTTTCATTAATGCAATTCGGCCCCGGGGAGAGTGCGTTTCTTGTTGTCCAGATTCAATATAGGTAGGGCAGGAAGGGAGGCAGAAGCCGCAGCGCATGCAATTAAGCAGCTCCTTTTCATCCATTTGCTCCTGAAACTGCTGCTGGATCTCTTTTTGCTTAGAAGAAGAACTCATGAGACCACCACCCGCTTTCTTGAGGATTTTCCAAACACTTTATCTGGGTTCATGATATTTGCCGGGTCAAGCGCCTGTTTGATCGCTTTCATTGCAGCGATTCCTTCTTTTTTGACCTTCAGCTCCAAATAGGGGGCTTTCATGAGACCAACGCCATGTTCGCCTGTGATGGTGCCGCCAAGTGCAACGGCTTTTTCAAAAATGGCCTGAAAGGCAGCTTCTACACGTGTCATTTCTTCTTCATTTCTTGCATCTGTAGCACAAGTGGGGTGTAAATTCCCATCACCTGCATGACCAAAGGTACAAATGTTCACCTCGTATTCTCGGGCAATGTCTTCAATTGCACGAACCATATGGGCAATTTCAGACCGGGGAACGGTCGCATCTTCTAAAATCGTTGTAGGGCTTAATCGAGCGAGAGCAGATAAAGCAGAGCGTCTCGATGTTAAAAGCGCACTTGCCTCATCTTCTGAATGTGCGATTTTCACGCTTTTAGCCCCGTGCTGCTCACAGACTTCTGCGATTTTTTGGATATCACGAGAAACAGCTTCGGGGTTGCCGTCCTGTTCAATTAATAACACGGCTTGAACGTCAGTAGGCAGGCCAATGTTTGCAAAATCTTCAACGACTTCAAGGGTCGGCTGATCCATAAATTCTAATGTGGCAGGAATGATACGCTCAGCAATGATGGCCGAGACAGAAGTCGCAGCTTCTTCCAGGCTTTCGTATAAACAAAGCATCGTTTGTTTCGTTTCTGGAAGCGGCAGGAGCTTCAGCACCGCTTCTGTGACAATCCCGAGCGTTCCTTCTGAACCAACGAACAATCGAGTCATATCATATCCAGCGACATCCTTTGCAAGCTTTCCGCCTGTTTTGATAATGTCACCATTTGGCAGAACCACTTCAAGCCCAAGGACATAATCTCTTGTCACTCCATACTTTAACCCCCGCAGGCCCCCTGAGTTTTCGTTAATATTGCCGCCTAATGTGGAAATTTTCATAGAGCTTGGGTCAGGCGGGTAGAAGAGACCTTTTTCCTCTACTTGATGAATGAACTCCTGCGTAATCAAGCCCGGCTGCACCGTTGCGGTTAGATTTTCTTCGTCTATTTCTAAAAGTTGGTTCATTCTAGTAAAGAGAATCACCAACCCGCCTTGGGTAGGACATGTTCCTGCACAAAGATTCGTCCCTGAACCTCTTGGGACGATCGGCACCTTGTGAGTGGCGCAGAGTTTAACAATTTGCTGCACTTCCTCCGCCGTGCGAGGTGACACGATGGCATCTGGCATCTGCTGAAAATTTGGTGTCGCATCATAAGAGTAGGCAAGACGATCTGCCTTGCTGTCTTGGACATACGACGCCCCAACAATCTCTTTTAATTGATTTGAAAATTCTGAATCCAGCATATACAATCACTCCCGCTCATTTAACGTCTCGTTTCTACCAGTATAAAAAAAGAACCGTCACATGCCTATGGACGATTCTACAAAATATCAGGCTGTTTTATAGTTTTTTTTGTATCATGATCTAAAAGGAGCAAGGCCAAATAAAAAAGCATCGCATCTTGCATGCGCTTTGGATCAAGTGTCGTTAAATCCTGAATCCGTTTTAATCTGTAATGAAGTGTATTAATATGGACATGCATGGCTTCCGCTGTATGTTTCAAAGAGTAATCTGAAGCTATGAGTACCCGCAATGTTTTCACTAGTTCAGGATAGGGGAAAAGGGATGTAATCGTTCGATCAAGAAACGCATCTTTTGTTTCCTGACTGATTTCCTCCATAAAAAGTTCAAGTGTCAAATCTTCATCAAACACAATCGGTGTTTCAGCATGCGCCAATTTTAAAGCGCGAAAAGCTTGATGAAAAGACTGCTTCATGACATGAGAAGCTGCTGGTTTTCCCGCGCCAATGAAAACCCTCGATGGTGAAAGCGCTGCGAGCGCAGCATGGATATGGAACAGGCGCTTGTGCCATGTAGCACGACCATCTGGTGTGGTTTGCAGCATGAGCAAAAAACGGGCATGCCCCCAGCGCACAATAATTTCCTGATTGGTCAGGTGCAATTTGTCCTTCATCAGTTTGTATTGATCCTGCTTCATAAACGATTCATCTTGGCAATCAATGAGTACAACCACACGCTGCTTGTTGACATCAAGACCAAGCCGCTTTGCCTTCTCGGTCATATCAACAGATGTCTCTGGCAGATGGAGCCAGTCGAATACAAAGGCTTCAAGCTGCCGTTCATCTGTTTCCGTTTCTTGAAAAAATTCATGCTCTTGAATGAGCAGCTCCGTCATTTTTCGTAAAATGTCGCCAAAAGGGGACACATGCCTTGGATCGCCTGTCATTCCAATCACACCAATGACTTCTTGCTTAAAATAAATAGGCAGATTGATACCGGCTTTAACGCCTTTCATATGCAGCACATCATCCTTTGTAAGAATTCGTTTCTGCCCTTCTAAGGACGTGACATATGCGCCTTCATGAAATTGACCAATGCGTGCTGGATCTGTTGCAGCAATAATGGTACCGTTAGTTTGTGTGATGATGATTTCTTCCGTCAGTACCTTTTTGACCTCATCTACGATTTTTTCTGCCAGTGTCATTGTGAGCAAAACGGTCCCCTCCGAGATGTTTCTTTTTACACTATCATACCATCATATGCTCAGGCATATCTTTCTTTTCATATGTTATGCTAAAATAAACAACGCATAGGAAGTAGATGAAAGGAGACACAGTCATGTCACTGCAAAATCGCTTACAAGATTTATTGAAAGAAGGGCAGGCGCTCACAGACTTTGAATATAACGAAGCCGCACGTCAAAATTGGCAGCTAGAAGGGGCAAAAATGACAGAAGAAGCACGCTTTGCTGATGTTTATATAGAACGAGTGGACAAGGAATCGGAGGAAATGATTCAAACTGAAAAAGCGTCCTTTTTGAATACCCCTCTTACATATGTAAAAAAACAACAAAAAGAATTCATTTATATTGAGTCGAAGTGGTTTGAAGTGGTGGAAGTCGATGGACTGGCCATTGAATGGGATGAAGTATTCCAAACGTATACAGTATTATTCGGATTCAAACGTCAGAAAAAAGAGACAGGACAGCTAAAAGACATATTCTCTGCCTTACATGGTGCTCAGCTCCAATTTAATGGTCAAGACGGCTTATTTGATGTGAATCTGCCCCTTCTTGAGCTTGATGACATCGAGGAAGATACGCCTCTTATTGGTGTCATCACGTCAATGTACCGCTTTTTATTCCGATTGCTGATGCAGCTTGAAAAGAATGAATCAAAAAACGGCTCAAATTCCTGAGCCGTTTTTTAGAGCAATCCTTTTATGAATTGAGCCTCACCCATCCCGAAGCTCCAATCGGCGTCTCCATTTTCCACAATGGAGATCATCACATCCGTTTTGGCAACCCCGCATTCTTTTTCTACACGTTCTGCGATTTGTGCATAAGAAAAAAGCCAAAACACTGACGTTTGGCTTTTTCGCTTTGGACTAAGGCGTGACAAACTTTACATCATGCTCTTTTCCATATTGAAGGTAATCTTCATTTGGCTGCTCGTTGGTCACCACGATGTCGATATCTTTTAAGTCACAAAACGTGGTCAAGGCATAATGATCAAACTTACTATCATCAACTAATAAGAAGGTTTTGGCGTTTTTTTCAACGAGTGTCTTTTTAATATCAGTCTCAAGCGGGGAGGAATTCGTCACGCCGTGATCAATGGATAAACCCGTTGACGCAATAAATGCTTTATTGACATTGTATGCTTTTAGACGCTCAACACTTTGATAACCAACGAAAGAATTTGTTTTTCGCTCTAGCATACCGCCGGTCGAAAAGATGGTGAGGTGTTCATACGGCATAGCCTGTGTAATGAAATCCACGTTATTTGTCACAACGGTGATCTGTTTCTCCGTCAAATAAGGAAGCATCTCCAGCGTCGTTGTACCAGAATCAACAAAAATCATATCACCATGTTCAACAAATGCGGCGGCAGTCTGTCCGATGAGTTGTTTTTTACTCAGCTGACGAGTCTTTCGCTCCTGATACACGACTAATGTGGAGTGATTCACAGCCACACCGCCATAGACTTTCTTTAGCACGCCGGATTCTACCAATGATTGTACATCTCGGCGTATTGTGTTTTTTGAGACGCCAAAATGCGCCACAAGCTCATCAAGAGAGGCAGATTCCCGGTCAAATACATACTCTTTTATTTGCTGAATACGTTTTGTTTTTATCATGCTATAATCTCCAATCAATACGAATATGCTGATTTTATTATAACAATAATTCCACGTAAAAGATGTCACGGATCAACATGGGAGAATCGAATGATCTTTTTCTCTTATCTTTTCTCATTTTTCATAAGAGCGTATGATAGAGAAAAGAGGACAGAAAGGATTTTCACTTCTATGAATCAGCACAACATACAGTTTTCAAAGCTTGCAAATTTTAGAGAGATAGGGGGCCTTCAAACAACCGATCAGATGGTGATTAAACAAGGAATGTTGTATCGATCTGCCGATTTATCCCGTCTCACTAAACAAGACATATTGACCTTCTCGACACTTGGAATTCAAACGATTTGTGACCTGCGTACTAGCTCAGAAAGAAAATCACACCCACCAAAGATCATGGAACACGATAAAATTGTTCATATCCCTATGCAGCCTGACAGCATGATGCCTAGCAAATGGGCCATGTTTCGAATGCTGGTAGCAGAAGGAAAGTCTCTATCCTTTACGCCGATCATGAAAGATTTATATCAAAGCATGCTCAATGAGCGAAAAGAAGAAATTCAGCAATTGTTTACATTACTGTCTGATGAAAAAAATTATCCGCTTATGCTTCACTGTACAAGCGGAAAGGACCGCACAGGCTTTTTATCTGCTCTTATACAATTAGCAGCAGGTGTGCCAGTGTATACCGTTTTAAATGAATACATGCGTTCCAACGAAGGCGTGCGAATACTAGTGAAAAGGCAAGAACGATTTGTTCGCATGATGAGTTTATACCGGGTGTCAAAAGAACAAGTTCAACCGCTGCTTGGTGTGCAGCAAGATTATCTTGAGGATGTACTAAAAGAGATGATAGATACATACGGAAGTGCAGAGCAGTATTTACTAGAAGCCTGCGGGGTTCCCAAAGCTCAGCTGATAGAAATGAAAAACATCTTGCTTACACCATCTGCTGGCATTCCATCACAAAACGCAGAATAAACTTGATATGAGGTGGTGCAAAACATGCTGAAAAAGATGAGTATGACGATTCTGACATTGGTTTTTATGTGTGTATTCTTATTGATTCCTTCTAGCAGTCTAGCTCGTTCAATGCCAAAAGGGAAGCTTGAGAGCACAAGAGAGATGCGTGCCGTGTGGGTCGCATCAGTGTATAACCTAGATTGGCCTTCAAAGAAAGGGCTGTCCGCCGAAGAGCAGAAGCAAGAGTTCATTCAACTGTTAGACGAGATCAAGGCGATGAATATGAATGCCATCATCATGCAAATTAAACCAACAGCAGATGCCTTTTATCCGTCGAAATTCGGGCCTTGGTCTGAATATTTGACTGGTACGCAAGGGAAAGACCCTGGGTATGACCCGCTTGAATTTATGGTAGAAGAAGCACATAAACGAGGCCTTGAATTTCATGCTTGGTTTAACCCTTATCGAATCACAATGAATCATACCGATCTCAACCGATTATCAGCCGATCATCCTGCAAGAGCGCACCCAGATTGGACGATCGCCTACGGAAATCAGCTGTACTTTAATCCAGGCATTCCTGATGCTCAGGATTTCATTGTTGACGGCATTGAGGAAGTGGTGAAAAACTACGATATTGATGCGGTGCATATGGATGATTATTTTTACCCAAATAAAATAGCGGGTGTGCCATTTCCAGATCAAGAAACGTATGAAACATATGGGAAAAAAGCATTTACACATATAGAAGATTGGCGAAGAGATAATGTGAATCAATTAGTGAAGCAGATTAATGACACCATTAAGAAAGAAAAGCCATATGTGAAATTTGGTATTAGTCCATTCGGGGTATGGCGTAATATCAAAGACGACCCGACTGGCTCGAGTACAACAGCAGGGATGACCAATTATGATGATTTATATGCTGATACAAGAGAGTGGATACAGCAGCACCATATTGATTATATCACCCCGCAAATTTATTGGAGCATCGGCTTTCAGCCCGCTGCCTATGATGTACTGACGAAATGGTGGTCAAATGAGGTGAAGGGGCAGCCTGTTCACTTATACATTGGTCAAGCGACTTATAAAATCAATCAAAACAGTGATCCTACTTGGTCTGATCCTGAAGAGTATTTCCGCCAGATCAAGCTGAACAGGCAGTCACAGCTCATCCAGGGAAGCATGCATTTTAGTCTGAAGGATATCAATCGAAACCCCTTGAATGTAAAGAAACGATTAATAGAAGAAACCTATATCAAACCAGCCCTCATTCCAGAGATGCCATGGCTTCATCAAAAGGCTCCTAAAAAACCAATCATCCAATCTGTGAAAAAGACAGAGGATGGCGCAGTTTTACAGATACAAAATGATCCACGCTCTAGTGCATCCTATTATGCAGTCTATCGATTGTCGAATAAAGGGACATACGAATTTGTGCGAACGGTCAGAAAAGAAACAGGTTCCTTCACACAAACGAAAGACATTTTAGCAAATCAAAAGAAGAGCTATACCTATAAAGTGACGGCACTCAATCGCCTTCATCATGAAAGTAAACCTTCTACAAAAACAGTAAAATAACAAAGACAGCATAAATGAGGGGTTTCCTCCATTTATGCTTTTTTGCTTTCTCTATTTTTCTACTATTCTTATTTTAATTTTCTGAATTCAATCAAGCTTGGCATGAAGCAGCTACTTGATTAATAAATATGATAGAAAAGCGCCAAAGGGGGAAGCACAATGGATTTTGAATTAACGAAAGAGCAGCAAATGATCCGTCAGATGGTCAAAGAATTTGCAAAAACAGAAATTGCACCACACGCTCAAACGATTGATGAACAGGCGATTTTTCCAGAGAAAACATTTCAGAAAATGGGGGAGCTCGGTTTTATGGGTATACCCTTTCCAGAGAAATATGGAGGGTCGGGAGGAGATACGATCTCGTATGCACTAGCAGTCGAGGAAATTGGAAAGCAGTGTGCGAGTACAGGGCTTAGTTATGCCGCAGCAGTTTCCTTAGGCGCAAGTCCCCTTTATTACTTCGGTACGGAAGAGCAAAAGATGGACCATCTTGTTCCGTTAGCCTCTGGAACAGCACTCGGTTCCTTCGGATTAACAGAGCCAAACGCCGGATCAGATGCAAAAGGAACAAAAACAAAAGCCATCAAAGACGGACAAGAATATGTGATCAGCGGAGAGAAGTGCTGGATCACAAATGCCAATTTTGCCAGAACAATTATTGTCACCGCTGTGACGGATCATGATGAAAACGGACGTCCGATCATCTCCGCTTTTATTGTAGAGAAAGGGCAAAAGGGACTTTCAATTACAAACCCATATGACAAAATGGGGGTTCGCGGTTCAGATACGGCTGAGATCATTTTAGACGAAGTGCGTGTACCGGCTCATCACATATTAGGAGATAAGTCGAAAGGATTCAAGCAATTTTTATATACATTGGACGGCGGACGAATTTCCATTGCTGCCTTATCTGTCGGAATTGCGCAAGCTGCACTTGATGCTTCACTTTCCTATGCAAAAGAAAGAAAGCAATTTGGGCAGACGCTCTCATCCTTCCAGGCCATTCAGTTTAAGCTGGCGGATATGGCGATGCAAATAGAGCTTGCAAGACAAATGGTCTGGAAAGCTGCTTGGCTGAAAGATCAAGGCAAACCATTTACAAAAGAAGCGGCCTATGCCAAACTTTTTGCTTCAGAAATGGCGACTAAAGCAAGTCTTGATGCGGTCCAAATTCATGGCGGAACAGGCTATATGAAAGAATGCGGAGTTGAACGGCTGGTGAGAGATGCCAAGCTGATGGAAATCGGAGAAGGAACCTCTGAAATTCAGCGTCTCGTGATCGCAAGACAGCTGTTAGCGTAATACCTTAATGAAAACGCTTACTATTCATGAGGGAGGAAAGCAATGATGTCGATTTACCCGCAAACGATCGGCTCCCTGTTAAAAGA
This sequence comes from Bacillus sp. SIMBA_005, assembly GCF_046535585.1. Classification (NCBI taxonomy): domain Bacteria; kingdom Bacillati; phylum Bacillota; class Bacilli; order Caryophanales; family Bacillaceae; genus Bacillus; species Bacillus sp. SIMBA_005. The sequence goes on from NZ_JAWRWI010000010.1 coordinate 18,843, forward strand.
GAAAAAAGAACAGCATCCAGCACATGAAGCCATTGTTTACCCAGAACGTTCTTTACGTTATTCATATGAAGCGTTTTATCACGAGGTCAAGGAAACAGGTAAAGGTCTCATGGCATTAGGGATTCAAAAGGGAGATCATATCGCCATCATGGCACCAAATGTACCTGAATGGCTCATTCTGCAATTCGCCTGCGCCTCCATTGGTGCTGTTCTTGTCACCGTGAATACCAATTTTCAATCACAGGAACTCGCGTATTTACTCAAGCATTCTGACAGTAAAATGTTGTTTATTGTAGACGGATTTAAAGAAACGTCCTATGTCAACATGCTTGAAGAGCTGATTCCAGAGCTTCAAACCGCTAATCAAGATGTGATCACCTCCTCATCATTCCCTTATTTGAAAAGCTGCGTCTATATTGGTCAGCATGTTCCAACCGGTATGCGCAGCTGGGATAGTATACAAATGGCTGCGAAAAGAACCGAGGATCAAGAGTGGGAGAAGCGAATGGATGAGCTCACGCCTGATGACGTCATTAATATGCAATATACCTCAGGCACAACAGGCTATCCAAAAGGAGTGATGCTCAGTCATACGAATATTGTCTGTAATGCCGGTCAAATCGCAGATTGTATGAAATTAACAGAGCAAGACCGTATGTGTATCCCTGTGCCATTCTTTCATTGCTTCGGCTCCGTTCTTGGTGTACTTGCTTGTCTCACAAAAGGGGGAACGATCATTCCACTTGAATCTTTTCATCCAGAACGAGTCCTGCAAACAGTTGAAACAGAAAAATGCACTGTCCTTCACGGTGTGCCGACCATGTTCATCGCAGAGCTCGATCATCCAAATTTCCACTCTTATGATCTGTCTACATTACGAACGGGAATTATGGCCGGTTCACTCTGCCCGTCCCATGTCATGAAAGCAGTGATTGAAAAAATGGGGCTTAGAGAACTTACAATTGCCTATGGTCAGACCGAAAGCTCACCTGTCATTACCCAAACAAGAACCGATGATTCGTTTGAACGACGAGTTCAAACGGTCGGACGTGCGCTTCCTCACATTGAAGTAAAAATCACCTTGCCAGGAACGTCAAAAGAAGTGCCAAGAGGACAGCAAGGGGAGCTTTGCACAAGAGGTTACCATGTCATGAAAGGCTATTATAAAAACGAAGAAGCAACAAATGAAGTCATTGATGAGGACGGATGGCTTCATACAGGGGATTTAGCTGAGATGGATCACGACGGCTATGTAAAAATCACAGGCCGGCTCAAAGATATGATCATCAGAGGCGGAGAGAATGTATACCCAAAAGAGATTGAGGATGTCCTATACACTCACCCTGCCATTCTTGACGCACAGGTCGTTGGTATTCCTGACGAGACATATGGCGAGGAAGCAGCCGCATTCATTCGGCTGAAACAAGGGAAGTCGATCTCAATTGAGACCTTAACGAACTATTGTCAGTCGCAAATGGCACGCTACAAAATCCCGAAATATTTTTTCATTACAGATGAGTACCCAATGACCGCCTCAGGCAAAATTCAGAAATTTCGCTTGAAAGAGCAGGCGCTTGATCTAATAAAGGAGTGAAGGCAGCGATGTTTGAACAAGTATTGGTCGCCAATCGAGGCGAAATTGCCCGTAGAATTATTCGGACATGTAAACGACTCGGAATAAAAACTGTTGCTGTTTATTCAGAGGCTGATCAGCATGCACTTCATGTGCAAGAAGCAGACAGTGCCTATTATATCGGTGGCGCTAGAGTATCTGAAAGCTATTTAAACATGGAAGCAATCATCACCATTGCCAAACAAACAAATACAGATGCCATCCACCCAGGTTATGGTCTTTTATCAGAGAATGCAGCATTTGCTAAGCGCTGCCAAAGCGAGGGCATTGTCTTTATTGGACCATCTGCACAAGTCATTCAGCAGATGGGGAATAAAATTGAAGCGAGAAAAACGATGGAACAAGCGGGCATTCCAATCGTTCCAGGTGTTTCAGCTCCGCTTCATGATGCAGACGAAGGGGTTAGTAAAGCACAGTCACTCGGCTATCCCGTTATGCTAAAGGCATCGAGCGGCGGCGGCGGGATTGGTATGCAGCTCGTCCGCAACGATGAAGAGCTGTATAGAGCATTTGAAGGAAATCAAAAAAGGGCACAAAGCTTCTTTCATGACGGTACTTTATACATGGAAAAGGTGATTGAACACGCACGGCACATAGAAATTCAAGTTCTTTTTGATTCGTTCGGTCACGGCGTTCACTTATTTGAAAGAGATTGTTCACTCCAAAGAAGACATCAGAAAATTATTGAAGAAGCACCTGCCGTCTGTCTTGATGACACCGTGAGACAGCAAATGGGGCAAATGGCCATCAAAGCTGCCAAAGCGATTGGGTATGAAAATGCGGGCACAATTGAATGTTTAGTCGATCAAAACCAGCAATTTTATTTCTTAGAAATGAACACGAGATTGCAAGTAGAACACCCTGTCACAGAAGAAATTACAGGTATTGATCTTGTCGAGGAGCAGCTGAAAGTTGCAGCATTAGAGCCCCTGTCCTTCAGTCAGGAGGACATTCATCAAATCGGGCATGCCATTGAAGTCCGAATATACGCTGAAGACCCTGTGACATTTTATCCGTCACCAGGTACGATCACTCAACTTTCTACACCTGACGCCCCATATATCCGGCATGAGTCAAGCGTAACGAGCGGCAGTGTCATTACCCCATTTTACGATCCGATGATTGCGAAAATGATTGTGTACGGTGATACACGGAACCTTGCAATAGAACGATTAAAAACGGCATTACACGCATATGAAATAGAAGGGATCAAAACCAATCTGCCGCTTTTAAAAGAAATGGCCGGATCTACTGCCTTTTTACAGGGGAGCATTACGACCGATTATCTGATGAAAAAAAGGGAGGAAAACCGTTCATGAGAACCGTCACGATACAAATGGCCGGAAACTTATGGAAGCTTCTTGTGAAACAGGGCGATGAAGTGCAAAAAGGACAGGAAGTCGCCATCTTAGAATCAATGAAAATGGAGATTCCCATTGTCGCAGAAGAAAGAGGTGTAATCAGTAAAGTGTATAAAGCGGAAGGTGAATTTGTTGACGAGGGTGAGGTGCTCTTGGAGCTGACAGAATAGGGGGGAAGCAGCATGGCTTTACCAAAAAACGTGCTCATTAGAGAGGTCGGCCCGCGCGATGGCCTGCAAAACGAATCTGTTTGGCTGGACACAATGGAGAAGCGAACATGGATCCATTTACTCGAAGAAGCCCGTCTTCCCTATATTGAGGTCACCTCATTTGTCCATCCGAAATGGGTACCATCCTTAAAAGACGCCAAAGAATTAGCTCAATCATTAAACAAAAAAGATGATATCACCTATGCCGCACTCATCCCAAATGAAAAAGGATTAGCTCATTTTTTCGAAGCAAACCTTGAGGTAGGGGCTATGTTTATCTCAGCGAGTGAGACACACAACAAAAAGAATATGAATCGAACTATACAAGAAACACTGCCTGTGATGAAACAAATGACAGCCGATTTAAAAGCAGAAGGACGGCAAACTCGGGCATATATTTCTACCGTGTTTGGCTGTCCTTATGAAAAACAAGTGCCGATGGATCAAGTGCTGCGATTAACAGAGCACCTGCTGTCCTACGGCATTGATGAAATATCACTCGGAGATACCATTGGAGAAGCCCATCCGCTGCAAGTAGAAAGGCGGTTAGACCTTTTACTTGAACGCTTTCCTGCTGATAAAATCGCTCTTCATTTTCATGATACAAAAGGAATGGGCCTTGCCAATATTTATACGGCATTAAAAGCAGGCATCACCATTTTTGATGCCTCTAGCGGGGGGCTTGGGGGCTGTCCTTATGCACCTGGCTCCAGCGGAAACGTGGCGACAGAAGACGTGGTGCACATGCTTCACAAACTTGGGATCGAAACAAATGTCGACCTCCCTCGCTTGATTAAAGCGGCTGAATGGATTGAAGCAAAAGTGGATCGAACCCTGCCAAGTCACTGTTTACGCGCTTTTCAGTCTCACACTACTTGATAAAGGGTGAATCACATGACATCATTGGTCAATTTTTCAATACAAGATGATCACATTGGCATCATGACCTTAAACAGACCAGCACAAGCCAATGCTCTATCAGCTGCTATGCTAGAGGAAATCAATCAAACGATTCAAGAAATTAAACATGATGAAAATATCCGCTGTTTGCTCATTACAGGAGCTGGCGCTAAAGTTTTTTGCGCAGGAGCAGACTTAAAAGAACGGCGATTGATGACAGAACAAGAAGCCAAAGCAGCCTTCTTCATCATTCAGCAAACCTTTACAGACATTGAATCCTTGCCTGTCCCTGTCATTGCCGTGATAAACGGACACGCACTTGGCGGAGGTCTTGAGCTCGCGCTCGCCTGTGATCTCCGCATCGCAAGAGCGGGTGCAGCGCTCGGCCTGCCGGAAACAGGACTAGCTATCCTGCCAGGAGCAGGGGGCACACAAAGACTCCCGCGCCTGATCGGACCCGGGAAAGCAAAAGAAATGATCTTTACAGGCAGCTCTTTACGAGCAGAAGAAGCCGTTCAAATTGGGCTGATTGAACGCATCTCTACAGCCGATTCACTGATGAATGATGCCATCTCACTCGCAAAACAAATCACCAAGAATGGGCCGATTGCTTTAAAAGAAGCAAAACAAGCCATTCAATCCAGCCTTGATCACAATTTGCAAACTGGTCTGATGAAAGAATATGAAGCCTATATGAGGCTTATTCATACAGAAGATCGACTGGAAGGTCTCAAGGCTTTTCAAGACAAACGAATGCCTCATTACAGAGGGAAGTAGCAAGAAAGGGGAATGGTTATGATCGAGGAATATGAATTAAAGAAACATCGAATTGAAAAGGGCGGGGCAGAACGCTATCATCAAAAAAACAAAGAAAAAGGAAAATTATTTGTCCGTGATCGGCTTCATTTGCTCTTAGATGAGGATTCTTTCATTGAAGATGCCATGTTTGCAGAGTGCAAAGATGAACACTTACCAGCAGATGGTGTCGTCACAGGAACCGGGCGTATGAATGGCATGACTGTTTGCGTCATGGCAAATGACTCTACGGTTAAAGCAGGATCGTGGGGCGTCAAAACAGTAGAAAAAATCATTCGAATTCAAGAAACGGCCGAGAAGCTCAATTGTCCGATGCTGTATCTAGTCGATTCTGCGGGTGCAAGAATCACCGATCAGATCGCAATGTTCCCAGGCAGAAGAGGAGCAGGGCGCATTTTTTATAACCAAGTCAAGCTGTCTGGACGTATCCCGCAAATTTGTTTACTCTTCGGTCCATCTGCAGCCGGCGGTGCATATATTCCTGCTTTTTGTGACATTGTCGTCATGGTCGAAGGAAATGCTTCCATGTATCTAGGTTCACCACGAATGGCTGAAATGGTGATCGGTGAAAAAGTATCACTTGAGGAAATGGGCGGTGCGAAAATGCATTGCAGCACGTCTGGATGCGGAGATATTTTAGCCAAAACGGAGGAAGAGGCTATTCAAATTGCACGTGATTATTTAACCTATATGCCTGCCAACTATACAGAAAAACCAAAAACGACAGCAGCAAAAGCACCTAAACCATCTGAAACCACCATCCAAGACTTAATCCCAAAAGGCCAGAATACCCCATTTGATATGTATCAACTCATTGATTTACTCATTGATGAAGGGTCATTTTTTGAAATCAAAAAGCTGTTTGCCGCAGAGTTAATTACCGGCTTTGGCAGAATGAACGGGCAGCCTGTCGGTCTGATTGCCAATCAACCAAGGGTAAAAGGCGGCGTCTTATTCCACGACTCAGCTGATAAAGCCGCCAAGTTTATTCAGTTATGTGATGCCTTTCATATCCCGCTGCTCTTTCTTGCGGACATACCGGGGTTTATGATTGGGACAAAAGTAGAACAAGCCGGCATTATTCGTCATGGAGCGAAAATGATCTCAGCTATGTCAGAAGCGACCGTTCCGAAAATATCCGTCATCGTCCGTAAAGCATACGGGGCAGGACTATATGCAATGGCAGGCCCAGCATTTGAGCCGGACTGCTGCCTTGCTCTTCCATCGGCGCAAATAGCTGTGATGGGTCCAGAAGCCGCTGTAAATGCCGTCTACGCAAATAAAATTGCAGAACTCCCACCCGAAGAGAGAGCGGCATTTATACAAGAGAAACGGAAGGAATACCAAGAAGATATGAATATCTATGAGCTTGCCTCTGAAATGATTGTCGATGGCGTCATCCCGTTTGACCGTCTAAGAACGGAACTTTGTCATCGATTACTAGCTTATACATCGAAAGAAATGATATTTACTAAACGAAAACATCCGGTCTATCCGGTCTAAAGGGGGCGTCTTTATGATCAACCTGAAACCAGAATGGATACCGGAAGAAAAGCAGATTCAAAAAACACGTTTGCATCAGTGGATGAAATCTCTTGGTTTTTCTACGTACCACTCATTCTATCAAGCCAGTATTGATCGCACTGACTGGTTTTGGAGAGAAGCCGAAAAGGCGGTCGGCATTCAATGGAAAAAGCCATATGAAGCAGCATTAGGTCAGCACTCATTCATGTGGCCGAAATGGTATCAGGGCGGCACATTAAACATCACCGAAACGGCCGTGGACAAATGGGCAGAAAAAGAAGAGACGAAGCATCGACCCGCCATCATTTGGAGCAATGAAGCCGGTGAAGAAAAGAAATGGTCATTTCTTGAACTTCAAGAGAAAGTGTGCCGTCTTGCAGCTGGCTTTTTGAAAGAAGGGCTTCGAAAAGGGGATGTAGCGATCGTATATATGCCGATGCTTCCAGAAACGGTCGCTGTCATGCTTGCCTTTGCAAAGATTGGTGTCATTTTTAGCCCAGTCTTCTCAGGCTATGGAAGTGAGCCTCTTGCTGTACGCATTCGCGCGTCAGGCGCATCCATTGTCGTCACAGGGAACGAAATGATGCGCCGAGGGAAGACGATCAACATGCGAGAATGTGTCGCTGATGCCATCAACAAAACAACAACAGTACAAAAAGTGATTGTGCACACTTCCGCTAATACCGGATATCAAGACGATGTCCGGTTGAATGAGTTGTTAAAAGAACAGCCGATAGCCGGCACGACCTATGTGAATAATGAAGACCCGCTTATGATCTTGTATACATCAGGCACAACTGGTACGCCAAAGGGAGCCGTTCATACACACGCGGGCTTTCCGATAAAAGCGGCTTTTGATGCGGGTCTATGTATGGATGTTGCAAAAGGAGACCGGCTTTTTTGGCTGACTGATATGGGCTGGATGATGGGGCCATTCCTCGTCTTTGGCGGCTTAATCAATGGAGCTGCCATCGTTTTATATGACGGCGCTCCCGATTATCCAGATGAACAGCAGCTCTGGTCGTTTATTCATCAGCAGAAAGTCACTCATTTTGGACTTTCACCCACATTTATTCGTTCTGCGATGCAGCAAACGATTGATGGGGTCGAACTGCCGCATGTCAAAGCCATTATTTCTACTGGAGAGCCGTGGAATGAAACGCCGTGGCAATGGTTATTTAACACCATTGGTCAAAGAAACATTCCGATCTTAAATTATTCAGGAGGAACTGAGGTTTCTGGGGGCATTGTAGGCAGTACGCTGCTTCGACCAATCAAACCGATTCTCTTTAATGCGGCGATCTTAGGAATGGCAGCAGATGTATACAATGAAGCCGGGCAAAGCGTGATGAATGAAGTAGGGGAGCTTGTGGTGAAAAAGCCATGGGTCGGCATGACATGTGGTTTTTGGAACGAACCGGAGCGTTATGAAGACACGTATTTCAAACGATTTAAAGGCGTATGGACACACGGAGATTGGGTTATGCAAACAGAGGACGGTGAATTCCACATCACAGGCAGATCGGATGATGTCATTAATACAGCAGGGAAACGCATCGGGCCAGCTGAAATTGAATCCATCCTTGTTAGACATCCTGCCGTGCATGAGGCTGCTGTCATTGGGGTAAAGGATGAGGTGAAAGGGGAGGCGCTCGTATGTTTCATCGTGACCAGTCCGCATGCTTTTGAAGAAGCAGCCCTCATTCAAGAGCTTTCAGCACATGTTGGTTCACATGCCGGAAAAGCGCTCAAGCCAAAAGAAGTTCATCTCATTTCAGCTTTACCAAAAACAAGGAATGGAAAAATTGTTCGCCGTTTACTAAAAGCGGCGTATGAAGAGCAGACTTCACCAGACCTTTCTTCATTAGACAACCCAGATGTGTATAAAAGCCTGACCGAATACTTAAATAAGAAACGGAAAAAGTAAAAAAGACAGGAAGGCTCCTGTCTTTTTTATTGCACATGAAAATTCGTGCCATCTGTTGTTTCTTTGACAATACCTGCTCGAACGACAAAATCACCGAAATGTTCTTCGTTTTCTCGTTCTTTTGCATAGCGGGGGAGAAGAGAGCCAAGTTCGTTTAAAATGTCTTCCTCACCAACATTTTCACGGTATAGCTTACTTAATCTGCTGCCATCAAACGCAGCGCCAAGATACATGTTGTATTTGCCAGGTGATTTCCCGATAAAGCCAATTTCACCTAGCGCATGACGGGCACATCCATTTGGACAACCAGTCATACGAATCGTGATTTCTTTATCACTTAAGCCGTTTTCTTCGACAATCTCTTCAATTTTGTCAATCAAGCGTGGAAGGTAGCGCTCTGCTTCTGCCATCGCTAAGCCGCATGTTGGCAAAGAAACACAAGCCATTGAGCTGCGGCGCAGCGCGGAGTGTTGCTGGCCGTCTGATAAACCAAACTTCTGAATCAGCTGTTCGATTTGTTTCTTTTTATGAGTTGTGACATTCCCAATGATTAAATTCTGATTGGCGGTTAAACGGAAGTCACCCGTATGCACCTTGGCAATTTCACGGATGCCTGTCATCAGTGGATAATCATCATAATCTGTGATGCGTCCGCCTTCCACAAACATCGTATAATGCCATCTGCCATTAATGCCTTTTACCCAGCCATAACGGTCACCGTTATGATCAAAGTGATAATTCTTTGCCTCTAACAGAGTAAACCCAAGGCGGCGCTCAAGCTCTTCTTTTACATTTTCAAGACCAAGGCGGTCCACCGTATATTTAAAGCGGGCATTTTTTCGCACGGAACGGTTTCCGTAGTCACGCTGAATGGTAATCACTTGTTTCGCAATCTCTACAACCTGTTCCGGTGTACAAAAGCCAATCACTTTTGCAAGCTGAGGATAGGTCGCTGTATCACCATGAGTCATACCCATTCCGCCGCCAATTGCGACATTAAAGCCGATCAATTGCTCATTTTCGATGATGGCAATAAAGCCTAAATCCTGCGAAAAGACATCAATATCGTTAGCAGGAGGGACTGCCACACCAATTTTGAATTTCCTTGGCAAATAAAGCGGACCATACATCGGTTCAACTTCCGTATCTGGCGTTGCCGCAACCTTTTCCTCATCAAGCCAAATTTCGTGATAAGCTCTAGTTTGTGGGAGCAGGTCATCACTTAATTTTTTCGCCAGCTCGTATACATCATGGTGCACTTCTGATTGATAGGGGTTTGATGTACACATGACATTCCGGTTCACGTCGCCGCAAGCAGCAATTGTATCAAGCATAGTAGAATGAATGTCTTGAATGGTTTTTTTCATATTCCATTTTAAAATACCGTGAAGCTGAAAGGTTTCACGAGTAGTCAGCTTTAACGTACCGTTTCCGTATTTGTGAGCAAGCTCATCCATCACAAGCCACTGCTTAGATGTGGCGATTCCGCCAGGCAGGCGTACGCGCAGCATAAATTGATAGGCTGGCTCAAGTTTTTGTTTCTGCCGTTCATTTCTGAGGTCTCGATCATCTTGTAAATAACTGCCGTGATGTTTCATCAGACGGTTGTCATCATCAGGAATTCCCGCTGAAATCGGATCAAGCATTACTTCTTTTAACGTACCCCGTAAATAATCACTTTTTTCTTTGATTTCTTCTACGTCGCTCGGAGGTCCATCCGGCGCTGTTAATGCTGTCTTCACCATGTAAGTAAAAGCTCCTTTCTTTCAAGCATCAAGTCCATTAATATACGTCGCGCTGATAGCGTTTTTGCTGCTGCAAGTTAGCTAGATAGCTTTCTGCTTTCTCTTTGCTCATCGCACCTTCTTCTTGGATAATCGATAGAAGGGTATGATGAACATCATGCGCCATATGCTTTTCATCTCCGCAAACATATACATAGGCACCTTGCTCCAGCCATTCGAATAATTCTTTACTTTGCTTCTTCATTTGATGCTGAACATATACTTTTTCCTCTGAATCTCTTGAAAAAGCTACATCCATTTTCGTTAAGACGCTATCTTTTAGCCACTTTTGCCATTCGGTTTGATATAAGAAATCCGTCACAAAGTGCTGGTCACCGAAGAATAACCACGATTTTCCGCTTGCACCGATTTCTTCTCGTTCCTGCATAAACGAACGGAAAGGGGCGATACCTGTGCCTGGTCCCACCATAATGATCGGTGCATCAGGGTTTTCAGGAAGCTTAAAATTTTGATTGTGCTGAATATAAACAGGCAGCGTATCACCTGGTTGTAAGCGCTCTGCACATAGTATGGAGCAGACACCTTGACGTTCTCTCCCGTGCGCATCATATCTCACAGCACCGATCGTCAAGTGAACTTCTTCTTCATTCGCTTTCAGGCTGCTTGCAATCGAATAAAGGCGAGCCGGAATTTTTCTTAAAATCGCAGTGAAGTCTGCGGCTGTTCCTTCAAAAGGACCGAAATCGCGCACAGCATCGACTAAATCTCTTCCTGCTATATACGCTTTTAATTTTTCTTCATTTCCTTCTTTTAAAAGGGCATGGAGGGCTTCATTTTTCGTCAAGTCCGCCAACTTTTGAAGAAGGGGTTTTGTTAAAACTGTAATTTCAAAATGTGAGGTAAGTGCTTCTTTTAAAGGAAGAGTCTCACCGTTTTTATGAACAGTTACGGCTTCTTCTGCATTCCATCCGCATGTCGTAATCAGTTCATCAACAAGCGCAGGATCATTTGTTGGATAAATTCCAAGGCTGTCACCCGGTTCATAAACAAGTCCTGACCCTTCAAGTGAAAGCTCCAAATGGCGGGTTTCTTTGTTAGAGCCACGGCCGTTTAGATTGATATTTTCAAGAACTTCCGCATAAAAAGGATTCGTTCTTGAATATTCAGTAGCTGCTGTTTGGCTGTTTGCTCCTGCTGATTCTTGCGTGAATGCTGCGGCTTCACCTTCGCTAAGTGACGATGTCACCCCTTGAAGCCATTCAGAAAACGGCTCATCATAATCAAGGTCACAATCCACTCGATCTGTCAGGCGCGTTCCGCCAAGTTCTTTGAAGCGCTCATCAAATTCTTTTCCAGTCTGACAGAAGAATTCATAGGAGCTGTCACCAAGCGATAGAACAGAAAAGCTTAAATGATCGAGCTTTGGCGCACGTCTACCATGGACATATTCATGGAAAGAAAGGGCATTGTCAGGCGGATCTCCCTCGCCATGTGTGCTGACGATCAACAGTAAATTGTGTATTTTTTTCAGATTATTTGGTTTAAAATCTGACATAGAAGAGAGCGTCACTTGAAAGCCTTTCTCTTCAAGATGCTGTGCTGTCTTTTTCGCTAACCCTTCGGAATTGCCTGTTTGCGACCCGTAAAGCACGGTCACATCTTTACTGACAGGCTGCGCAGGTGCTGCGGCAGAAGGAGATAGGGCTTGAGTAGCTGTTTCTGATCCGGCTAGAGCAGCTTGTGCTGATAAATAACCGGTAAGCCAAATTTTTTGTTGATCTGTTAAAGTCGGAAGCAGCTGATTGAGTAGCTCTGCCTGCTGCTGACTAAAAGGACTGTTCAATACATGAAGTTGCAACGATATCCACCTCACAAGGAATATAAACATAGATTAATTCGATAGGAATTATATATATAGGTTCAATTTGAACTTTACCGAAAGTTTGCCATTAAGTAAAATATATAATATTGATTGTCATGATTAAGATTTCTAATGACAAAGCATATGCGAATAGGGGAAAAGACATAAAAAAAGGAAAACGGTCATCCGTTTTCCTCTTATCTATCTAATTTACGCCGTTGGAAGTCCCATCACAGCTTTCACTTCTAAATATTCCTCGATGCCGAAGTCTCCCCATTCTCTTCCGATACCTGATTGCTTAAAGCCGCCAAATGGGGCAAAATAATCTGTTTCGGCATTGTTAATGGTGATTTGACCAGCGCGAATATGCTCAGCGACATATTTTAATGTTTTTTCATCTTTTCCAACAACATACCCGGCAAGGCCATACACTGTATCATTGGCGATCTCAAGGGCATGATCAAGATTCTGATACGTAATGACACTCATGACCGGTCCAAAGATTTCTTCTTGTGCAATGGTCATGTCATTTTTCACATTAGTGAAAATGGTATGTTTGGCGAAATATCCTTTATCGATTCCGTCCGGCTTTCCAGCTCCCCCAGCAAGAAGGGTAGCACCTTCTTCGATTCCTTTTTCAATATAAGATTGCACGGTATCCCACTGCTTTTTAGATACAAGCGGCCCTGTAGCATGATCTTCTCTTGGATCACCAACTGTAAACTTCGGCAGGGCATTCAGCAGCGCTTTTTCAAACTTGTCTTTCATTGATTCTGGTACAAGCACACGCGTAGCTGCAGAACACACTTGCCCTGTATTCATCGCAATATGCTGAATGGCAGTTTCAGCAGCCACATCCACATCTGCATCATCCAAGACGATAAGAGGGGATTTCCCGCCAAGCTCAAGAGCGACTTTCTTCACATTGTCCGCTGCGTTTTCCATAATTTTAGAGCCAACAGCACCTGATCCAGTAAATGAAACAAAGTCAATATCAGGATGTGAGCTAATGCCGTCACCAATCACGTCACCCGTTCCGTTTACTAAGTTGAAAACTCCTTTCGGTACGCCTGCTTCATCAATAATTTCTGCAAGAATCATCGCAGCAAATGGTGTAATTTCCGCTGGCTTTAAGACAACTGGTGAGCCTGCCGCAATGGCACCTGCGATTTTAAGAGATGTTTGATTCGTTGGGAAGTTCCACGGTGTTATCAATCCGCTGACGCCAATTGCTTCTTTTATAATGGTATGTCCGCCGCGGTCCTCTGTAAATGTATAAGATTTAAGGGCTTCCGCTGCTTTAGAAAAATGTTCATAGCCCATTTTGTAATGAACTTCTTCGGATACTTTCAGCGGTGCACCGAGCTCTTGTGTCATCACTTCTACAAGTTCATCTTTGCGTTTTTCGTAGCCGCGCACAATGTTTTCCAGCATCTTTACTCGTTCATTTCGAGATGTTTTAGAGAAAGAAGGGAAGGCAGCACGAGCTGCTTTCACTGCCTTATCTAAATCTTCTTTTGTTCCTAAGCTAATGGTGCCAATGACTTCCTCTGTCGCAGGGTTGATGACCTCTGTCGTTTCGCTTCCTGTTGATGCAACCCATTCTCCGTTAATAAAATGTTTCTCTTGATTTCTCATTCTGACATGTCTCCTTTTTATATGTGATTCATTCAATATTCTGTTTTCAGCTGATATAAAACTGTACCCACTGTGAAAAATCTAAAACGAACAAACTGCAAAAGAAAAAGTTTCTGATATAATACGCAAAGTGGGACATATGTCCTTTTCAACCTGCGGGCATGTATCATTTAATGGAACTAGACTGAAAAAAGAAGGAGCTTTTGAACGAATGAAAGGTGTTATTTTCGCTTTATTAGGAGGCGCTTGTATTACACTACAAGGCGTAGCCAATGCAAGAATCAGCCAGGATATTGGTACATGGCAGGCAGCCACCATCACGCAGCTGACCGGCTTTATCATCTCGCTCGTCATTTTACTCGTCGTACGAGACGGACACTTCAGGGAATATCAAAAGGTGCAGCCGCTTTATTTAATTGGCGGCGCATTTGCAGCGATTATTATTTTTAATGAAGTCACCGCGATCCAAATCATCGGTGTGACACTCACTATCGCAGCGTTACTGATTGCACAGCTTGCTTTTACCTTTGCAATCGATGCAAAAGGATGGTTTGGTGTTCAGAAAAAGAAAATGAAATGGCCTCATTACGCAGGAATTTTATTGATGGTCACAGGGGTGATCATTTTAAAACTATAAAGGAGGGCGTCAGATGGAGGAGCTTCATGATGAATCTCTTTTTACCTCATATATGAAGGCACATCAATTAGAAAGTGTCTTTCATCAAAAGCTCATATCACACGTGAGTTTGTGGCGCTATGAGCAAGGGGAGCTCGTTTGTTCAAAAGGGGATAAGAGGGAGTACCTGTACTTGTTAGTGAAAGGAAAATTAAAGATTTTCACGACCACAAAGGAAGGGAAAACCTTTATTCTTAGCTTTAAACATCCCCTTGAAGCGATTGGAGATATCGAATACGTTCAGCAGACGGATATGGTCAATACAGTCGAAGCAGTCACAGAAGTACATATGTTAAGGGTTTCTCATCAAGCACTCATGCGCCATGCGAAGGATGACCCACGCATGTTATCCTTTCTGCTAAAAGGGATCACAAACAAATTTTATACAAAATCAAACGATTTGAGTTTCCACCTGTTATATCCTGTAGAGGTCAGGCTTGCAAGCTACTTATTGTCTGTTGTCACAGATGATGACAGCGCAAGCGCCCTTCGTCTCACTGATGCGGCAAGCTTAATCGGTACAAGCTACCGTCATATTAACCGAGTCATTCAGCAATTCTGTGAAAAAGGACTGATAGAAAGGCAGAGAGGAAAGATTACGATTTGTGACCGCAAAGGGCTCCTAGAAATAGCAGAGCACAACATTTATGAATAGAGGAAATGAAGGGATTTATATATGATCATAGGAATAGTATTAGCCATCACGGCTGGCGCACTCGTCAGCTTACAAACCATTTTTAACAGTAAGGTCAATGAGCAGACAGGCTCTTGGTCAACTACCACCCTCGTTCTTGGAATGGGCTTTATTGCTTCACTCCTGATGGGGCTCTTACTAGAGGGAACTGGCATGTTTCGATTAAGACATATGGAAGCGTGGTACTGGATCAGCGGGGTTATTGGTGTAGGAGTGGTCATTTGTCTCGTTCAAAGTATCAAACGGCTTGGACCGACTTATGGCATTTCGATTGTCCTCACGTCACAGCTTGGCTGCGCTCTTTTGTTTGATTCGCTTGGCTGGCTTGGCTTAGAAAAAGTAGAATTCTCTTTGACAAAACTTTTAGGTGTTATTGTGATTGTTGCAGGGATCTTGGTGTTTAAATTGACCAAATTGGAGTCTGCAGAAAAAGATCAATCGCAAGAAAAAGGGCTGCCACAAGAGTAGCTGCCCTACTTTATATCAATCGACGCCATAAAACTGTTATCGCGGATAATCCATTTAAAAGGAGCCTTTTCATCAAAGGCTTTTTTTTCTGTCCATAAGCGCTCGTCTGGTAGACAGTTCGATCTTTAGCAACGAGATAACTGTAGGCGATTTTTCGTTCAATTGCTTGCGTAAGTGATAACGCAAACGGGGCACTGTCAATGACCAAAATGGACTCTGTGTTTAAAAAACTAGACCTCGCATCTAAGTTATATGTCCCAATAATACTCAGGTAATCATCAATCACCATTGATTTCGCATGAATCGAATATGGACCTTCGTATTCATACAAATGAACGCCTGTTTTCATCAATTCCTTTTTTGTACTTAAATATCCAGCAAAGGCTAATGGATTTGGCGTCGCCGTAAGAGAATTCGTCACCACTGTCGTCTGAATCTCACTAGGTAAGGGGGTGAGTCCGGATTTCATTGGGCGTGTTGGAATGACATAAGGCGTCTGTATAAGCACAGAACGCTTTGCCCGGTGCGCAAGATCGTTCAGTTTTTTCAGCACAAGTGGCCGCTTATTAAAGCGTTCCACAGGATTTGTGAAAAAGGCAACCTGTTTCACAGAAGTGGAATCTGCTGCCCAATCAAATGAGGACATCACAAAAGGTTCTTTCGTGCGCACTGCATCATGATAGGATCTGAGCAGCTGTTTTCTTAGCTTTAACCCTTTTTTCGCTTTTGGCTTAGAGAACACAGCTTTTGTTCTTTTTGTGAAATCATGATTCCACAGATAAACGAAATATTGCTCCATTTCATCTAATACTTTTCCCTTTTTGGGGTTATAGAGCAGCACATCACGGTCAAAAGCAAAGTCTTTCGGCGGCTGATCTGCAAAGTATTTATCACCGATATTTCTTCCGCCCATCACAGCCACTCGGCCATCTGCTAGTAGCAGCTTATCGTGTAGCCGATTATGCCACGTCCAAGGCTTGAACAAACGAAAGGGCTCATAAAAACGAATCGACATGTTCGGATGATTTGCTACCGCATAGCGCAAATGCTTTAGCGGCCCGCGCAAACTGTGACAGATGCCATCTAACAACAGCTGCACTTTCACACCCCGATCAGCTGCTTCAATTAAAGCACCTAGTATCCATTCGGCTGTTTTTCCCTTTTGAATGGAATAGTAACTGAGACGGATCATCTTCTTTGCCTCACGAATCATTTGGATCCTCACCTGACCAGATTCAAAGCCGTCGTCAAGAAGCATGACTTGATTTGTCCCCTGATCGTCTCCTGAGATAGAAGAGGCTTTATAAATGCAATGTTCTTTGCATGTTTTTCGAACAGGTAAATAAAACAAAACAAATGCGGTCAAAAATACATAGACGACATAAACAAGGATGAAATAAAACAATAGATGAAGCATTATGATCAGCTCCTTTCACACAGACACAACTTTTCCTTAGTGTATGTCAAAAATGAAATTTCACTCATGTTGGCTTTCAACAAAATATATGACAAAAGAATCAGCTTGTTTTTATTGGGCATTTAATTATAGTATGAAATGAGTAAGGGGGAATCAAATTGAATGAACCACTATTTAACATTCCAACCGAAGTGTATCAAACGTTAAGTGAAACAGAACGTTATTTACTCAACTATATTCACCAGCATTTAGAGGATATCTCCACCTTATCCATCGTCACATTAAGTGAAAGAGCCAATGTGTCGACAGCCACAATTGTCAGGCTGATGAAAAAAATCGGCTACAACGGCTATACATCCTTTAAATATCGATTGAAACAAGAAAAGAAAATGACCGATGCAAGTGATCAGCTCAAAAACATTGATGAAGACATCAAACTAGCGATTCGGAAAAACGAAGAAGAGGTTTTAAAGACGATCCAGCTGCAAAGTATTGGGCAAATTGAAGATGCCGTTCAAAAAATACATAATGCGGACAAAATTTATATTTTCGGCAGAGGCTTCTCAGAGATGATTGCCAAAGAAATGACCATCAAATTACAGCTCATCGGAAAAACATGTGAAGTACATGACGACCCGAATATCATTCGGCTGAAGTCGCGGGATATCGGTAAAAACGAACTTGCAATCTTTGTTTCATTGAATGGCGAAACAGCAGAGCTCGTTGAAGCGTGTCAAAATCTTAGCATGAAGCAAGTCACGACGATTACCGTCACAACGAGAATAGATTCTACATTAAGTAAAATATCAGATATGACTCTGGTCGGATATAAAGGCGAACAATCCTTCTTCCCAGATTATGAGGTCAGATCGCGCTTGTCTCTTCATGTCATCGCCCGCATTTTACTAGATGCCTATGTGATTCGAATGAAATAATTAATAAAGAAGCCTTCGAGACTTTGATCTAGAAGGCTTTTTATCATGAAAACCTTTACACAATCTGAAAACATTTTCACTCCTGCGTATGAGATACTTTCTTTAGAGAAAAGAAAGAAGGTGAAACCAATTGATTTATACCTGCACCTTAAATCCTGCTATTGACCTATATATTGCATTAAAAGAAATGAAGGCAAATGCAGTCAACCGCACGGAAGATGAAGATTATCAGCCGAATGGCAAGGGAGTCAATGTCTCCATTATGTTAAAGAAATATGGATTCACCAGCACTGCATTAGGATTTATTGCTGGGTTTTCAGGTTCTTATATTGAACAATCCTTAAAGGACCTTTCCATTCAAACCGATTTTATCTCAGTTGAAGGAATTACACGCATTAATGTTTTTATTAATACGACTGAAGAATACAAGCTCGTGAACCAGGGACCTGCGATTGAAGAAAAAGCGCTTCACGCCTTTCGTGAAAAAATAGCGGCCATCCCGCAGGGGGACATCCTGATCATGTCAGGCAGCCTGCCAAAGGGCGTACCAGCCAGCATTTTTTCAGAAGTAGCAGCTATTTGTCATCAGAACAACGTCAAGTTTATTTTAGACACAAGTTCCGCAGCAGTTCTTGAGACACTTCAATATAAGCCGTATTTATTAAAACCGAATGAAGAAGAAATCGCTGCTTTTTTCGGCAAAACACATCCTATGTCAGAAAAAGAACTCATTCAATCAGGAGAAAAACTCATTGAGATGGGTGCAGAGCAAGTGCTTATTTCCCGCGGGGGAGAAGGGGCTTTGTTCATTACAAAAGACGCCGTCTTAAAAGGAAACGCACCGACTGGCACTGTGGTAAACACAGCTTGCTCTGGAGATGCAATGCTCGCAGCCTTTCTTAGTAAACAGCTTGAAGGTCATTCACCTGAAGAATGCTTACGTTACGGCATTGCAACAGGCGCATCTACTGCATTTTCTAAAGGCTTAAGTGATTTACATGACATTCATTCATTAATTGATCAAGTACACATTGACAAGATATAAGGGGGAATAGACATGAGCCGTAAAAAAATTGTCGCTGCAACTGGCTGTCCAACAGGCATTGCACATACATTTATGGCAGCTGAGGCATTAAAAATAGCTGCTGAGCAACTAGGGGTCGACATCAAAGTTGAAACGCACGGTCAAGTAGGAATTGAAAACGCTTTAACCGATCAAGACATTTTGGAGGCAGACGGAGTCATTGTCGCAGCTGACAAAGATGTGAATACAGATCGTTTTCATGGCAAACCACTGATTGAAGTGCCTGTAGCGAAGGGTATCCGCACGCCAAATGAACTGATTCAAGGCATTCTGAATGGAGAAGCACCCGTTCATCAAGTGAAAGGAAGAACTTCTGGAACAGAAAAAACATCTGCTCCTTCACCAGTTCAACAAAAGTCGGCGAATAAGTGGATACACACCATCTACAAACATTTAATGAACGGTGTATCACACATGCTTCCATTTGTTGTTGGAGGCGGGGTCTTAATTGCTTTATCTTTTCTATTCGGTATTTACTCAGCTGATCCTCAGCATGAAACATATCATCCGTTTGCTGCCTACTTGAAAAACATTGGCGGACTCGGCTTTAGCTTAATGGTGCCTATTTTAGCAGCATTTATCGCTGACTCAATCGCGAAACGCCCAGGGATGGTTGTCGGATTTATCGGCGGCCTGCTTGCAAACGATGGAGGCGCTGGATTCTTAGGTGGTATTATCGCAGGTTTTGCAGCAGGGTATATCATCGTACTCCTTCAATTCCTGCTTCAAAAATTACCTGCATCACTTGACGGATTAAAATCAATCTTCATCTATCCTGTCATCGGTATATTCTTAATTGGGGCTGTGATGACACCACTATTAGTTCCAATCACAGGTCTAAATAATTCATTAATGGATTTTCTCTCAGCTGTTCAATCCACGAATCCGCTGCTCTTAGGTTTAATTGTTGGAGCGATGTGTGGATTTGATATGGGAGGACCTTTTAACAAAGCAGCCTATGTCACAGGAACGGCTTTACTTGCAGAAGGTAACCTTTACTTCATGGCAGGTGTGTCAGCAGCATGTATCACACCACCGCTTATCATTGCGATTGCCACAACGATTTTCCGAAAACATTTCACACCGCAGGAACGAAATGCAGGGGCCATCAACTATATTCTAGGAGCGACACATATAACAGAAGGGGCCATCCCATTTGCGGCTAAAAACCCGGTCGTTGTCCTGCCAATTATCATGTTTGGCTCCGCCATCTCTGCTATATTGACGTATCTCTTTGGCGTACAGGTTCCAGCTCCGCATGGCGGATTCCTTGTCCTTCCAGTCGTCACAGGCGCATTCCAGTGGGTACTATCCATACTGATCGGATCACTTGTAGGTGCCATTCTATACGGACTGTATCGTAAAAAAATAGACAAACCCGCAGTTTAATAGGGAGGAAGAGAAATAATGGAACATATTTATATGAATCTTCATGAAACCGCGTCGTCACAGGCTGGCGTTTTCGCAGCCATTGCTGATATTGCCTACAAAGCAGGTATTTGTACATCACCAGAGGATGTTAAAAAAGGCTTAGCTGAAAGAGAAGCGCTGAGCACAACTGGATTTCAAGATGGATTTGCCATTCCGCATACACAAACAGACGCCATCACAAAACCAGCACTCGTGATCGTCCGTACAGAAACAGGCATTGAATGGGACGCTTTTGATGGGAAACCTTGCTTTTTCTTCTTATCCTTACTGATCCCCAAAAGTGAAGCAGGGACGACTCATCTAAAGGCACTTTCTGCCCTTTCACGAGGATTAATGGATGAAGCGAAACGACAAAAGCTGCTGGAAACAAGAACAAATGAAGACATGCTGACTGTATTAGAAACAGATATTTTAACGAGAGAGGATGTTTGATCATGCCTTTACTATCCACAACACCAATGCTTGAGACTGCGAAAAAAGAAAAATACGGAATCGTTGCATT
The DNA here is from genome assembly GCF_046535585.1 of Bacillus sp. SIMBA_005. Taxonomy (NCBI): domain Bacteria; kingdom Bacillati; phylum Bacillota; class Bacilli; order Caryophanales; family Bacillaceae; genus Bacillus; species Bacillus sp. SIMBA_005. The sequence goes on from NZ_JAWRWI010000010.1 coordinate 39,664, forward strand.
CAATGTACATTCCTTTGACAGTATTTATTGGGTGCTCGAAACGGCAGCAGAATTAAAATCACCTGTCATTTTGCAAACAACGGTTGGAACCGTTCAATCTCTAGGAGCAAAAGCGATTGCAGATACAGTCAAAGCGGCGGCTGATCAATATCAAATCCCGATCGGCCTGCACCTCGATCACTGTACGGACTTTGATGTGATTCTCACCTGTATTCGTGCGGGATATACATCCGTCATGATCGATGCATCGATGCATTCATATGAAGAAAATGTTCGCCGTACAAAAGAAGTGGTGGACCTCGCATTAAAAGTAGGGGTGAACGTTGAAGCTGAACTAGGCAAGGTGGGCGGCGTAGAGGATGATATCGTTGTTGATGAAAAGGATGCTGAAAAAGCCATTCCATCAGAATGCCGTCAATTTGTAGAAGAAACTGGAGTACCAACTTTAGCACCTGCAATTGGTACCGCACACGGCATTTATAAAGGGGTACCGGATATTGACTTTGACCGCATTGAACAAATTGCATCGCTGGTCGATGTTCCCCTTGTGCTACACGGAGGTTCCGCTGTTCCGGATGAAGACGTCAGACGATGTGTGGCACTTGGTATGGCAAAGGTCAATGTCTCAACTGAATTAAAAAATGCGTACTCTGAAGCCATTCGTGATCATTTCTCAAACGAACCGGAAAGCTTAGATCCACGGATGTATTTACAAAAAGCGAAACAAGCAGCAAAAGATATGGTCACATCGAAAATACGTATCGTTGGCAGTGAGGGCAAAGCCCATCCTCTATATCAGTGAAACAAAAAAGCAGAGCCGCTTAAGCTCTGCTTTTTCACATTATTCGTTTTCTTTCATTTCATTTGATGTGCGTACACGTGCATTTCCCATGAACAGGACCGTAATCGCTGCAAGGGCAATAGGAAACAACGCAATCAAAAATACGTACGTAATACTTTGTGACATCGCATCAATGACTTTATTTAAAATATCAGGCGGAATTTGTGAACGGGCACCTTCTTGGAAAATGGCTTGCGGATCGCCTATTTGAGAAGAGGCTCCTTTCATTCCGCTAAAGGCTTCTGCTAAGCGATTCGATAGGACATTGGTTTGAATCGTCCCAAAAATCGTGACACCAAGTGTCATCCCAAGTGATCTCATAAATGAATTGGTCGAGTTTGCACTGCCTCGATAACGAGGGGCTAGATCATTCATTGAAGCTGACGGCAGAAGGGAGAAGCTGAAGCCGACACCAAAGCCTGATATCATCATAAAGATTGTGAGCCAAATTCTAGCTGTATCTGGTGACATATTGGCAAGAAGCAGCATCCCCGCGAAAAATGAAATAACAGAGATCGTCATAAGACGTCTGAAAGGCACTTTCGTCTGCATCGTTCCGCCAATCATACTGCCAATGACAGACCCTATCATCATCGGTGTTAAAATGAACCCTGCACTTGTCGCTGATTCACCGTACACTGCCTGAACGAAAATAGGAATGAAGACAGCAAGAATAATAAATGTTCCGCCATATAAAAACGCCAAAATTTGAGATGTCGCAAATAAACGATTTTTAAACATCCAAAATGAAATAATCGGTTCCTCTGCTTTTCGCTCAACAATAAAGAAGATGGTACCGAACACAAGAAACACGGCAAAAAGGGTGAGGATTTGCACTGAATCCCACGCATAAGATTTACCGCCAAGCTCAAGTGCGAACATCAAGCTCACAACCGCCACGACAAGTGTGATAGCACCTGACCAGTCAATTTTTTGCTTGCGATGTTCTAGTGATTCCTGGTAGTATCTCGCAATCAAGAACACACTAACAATACCAATTGGCACGTTAATATAGAAAACCCAGTGCCAGCCGATTGAATCTGTGATAATAGCCCCTAAGAGCGGTCCTAGTACACTCGATAAACCAAACACTGCACCAAACATACCCGACATTTTTCCACGCTTTTCAGGCGGGAAGATATCAAAGATGATTGTAAACGCGATTGGAAGAAGGGCGCCGCCTCCAAGCCCTTGAATGGCTCGGTAAATAATGAGCTGATCCATCGTTTGTGCGATACCGCACAGCGCTGATCCAATTAAAAAGAAAATAAGTCCAAACAGAAAAAAACGCTTTCGACCATACATATCAGAAAGCTTTCCGTAAATCGGCATTCCAGCCATTACTGCCACCATGTAAGAAGCCGTCACCCAAGCAAATTTATCAAAACTGCCCAAATCTGCTACGATGCTTCCCATTGCTGTTGCAACAATGGTATTGTCCATCGCCGCCATAAAAATTCCTAACAGCAAACCGATGACAACAAAGCGAGTGGATGCCTTGCCTTTATCCACATGATTCATTTCATTTACCTCCTGCTTACGTTCTCTCCTTATTTTTGCTATGATCAACTTAAATATAAAGTAAGAGAACATTTATCTTGATGATCAAGATAGTTTATTTTAAAGGGAGGAGAACAAGTTGTCAATAAAGAACGACGCAGAAGACAGAGCAGACCTGATCATCCATACAATGAGGCGTCTCGCCACACGAACGGTTTTATTCCACCAAGCGGCCGCACAATCGCTTGGCCTTTTCCCAACAGACCTGAAATCAGCCGATTTGTTAAACGAACTCGGTCCTCTCACAGCAGGAGAATTAAGTGAAAAAACAGGTCTTAGCTCAGGTGCAGTCACAGCTCTGATTGACCGCCTTGAAAAAGCGGGCTACGCAAAAAGAGAAAAGGACCCAAAAGACAAACGAAGAGTTATCATCGTTCCATTAACGGCAGGGAAATCACAGGTAAAAGAACTTTTCCAATCCTTATCAGCATCAACCAAACAGCTCACAAACGAATACAAACGAGAAGAATTAGACTTAATTATTCAATTTATTACCGAAGCAGCAGATATTATGGACCAAGAGCTGCAATTGCTTAAGTCTAAGTCGTAAGAGAGCACAATGTGAAGGGTGTGTTTTTCTATTAGTTGTTTAAAAAAAGGTAGTGCGGATTATAATTGGCGCAATTAGTGCCCTCATCCTTACCATGGAAGTGCTCTATAACTCTTGTTTACAATGGAACATCTCAAATGATTTTAATTAAAAGATGTTTTAAAAATCGTGTCTTAATGATTACTGACGATGGCGAGGCTAAAGCGCTCTAATAAAACACGGATCATTTACATATTAAGAACTGTTTTTGTATCTATATTCCTATTTAATGACAAACTTTGTGTTGGTAAAATTGACCTTGTCAATGAATAGGAAGGAGTGAATTCCGCTGGGGAAGATACTTGATGCAAAAGCACTAACAAGTGCCATGGATGCAAGAGCAAAACACTACCAGGAACTCCGTGAACAAATGGTCAATTTAAAAAAGACACTTCAGGGCGTGGCAAACCTCGGTGATGATTTCACGGGAAAAGGTGCCGATAACATTAAAAGTTTCTACAAAGAACTCGCCGGAAATGTGGACATGTTTATTAGCTTTATTGATAAGCAAAAAGCGTTCCATGAAGGTGTTTCTGGGACACTAGATGATACAAACTTTGGCGGCGACACCTTTGTAGAAGAACACTTTTTAGATAACGCTGTACATATGGGCATCAAAAATGCCAAAAGCATTGTAAAGGATCAAAAAAAGGCACTTAAAACGATTTTTCAAGACATCGACGACCTCATTTCTCTAGAAGTATTTGATAGCCAAACCTTTGATGAAAAGATTGCAGATGCGGAAGACGAGCGAAAAAAGACAGTGAAAGACCTAAGAGAGCTTGATCAAAATATAAAAAATGAATATGCTTTGTCAGAAACGGAGCAGCAAGCTACAATGGCATTGTACACAGAAATGATGAATGCCACAAATGATGGAAAAGCGATTTCTCCAATGAATTTTGACAAGAAAGCGTATCAAAATAGCGAAATCTACAAAGCAAAAAGCGATATTGAAAAGCAAACTTCTGAATATCTGAAAATCAAAAAAGAACAAGAAGAAGCCCGCGAAATCGCAAAGGAACAAGAAGCACTCGCCAACCGTCCTTGGTACGAAAAAGCACTTGATTATGGCGGGAATATTGTGAATGAACTAACTGGCGTGAACGATGCAAAACGCGCCGCAACGGGCGTTGACCCGATCACAGGCGAAGAACTTACGGCAGGACAGCGCGTCGCCGCAGGCGGCATGGCAGCCGCAGGATATATTCCAATCGTCGGCTGGGCAGGACGCATTTTCAAAGGCGGAAAAGCTGTCTATAAAACGACCCAAGCTACATCAGCTGCAGTCAGGGCAGTGGACATTTACAAGACGTCACAAAAGTCTTTTGACGCCTTAAAAACATCGCAAAAAGGTTTATATGGCCTCACCGCCACCAACGGCTTCAGCGAAGCAATTACTGGTAGAGATATGTTCGGGAATAAGATCTCGAAAGAACAGCAGGAGGCGAGTATGAATGCGGCGCTTGGAATGCTTTTGCCGTTTGGAGCGAAAGGGTTTCATGGAAAGATGGGAATTCAGGGTGCAGGTAGAGATTCTGCTAGAAGAACTGTAATTAGTCCAGAAATTGAAGCTAAGATTCTAGAAGGACAACGGAAGGTTCCCAAAAATCAGTTAATAGGTGGCCATTCGTCTAGAATTAATAATGATAATGAAAAATTTGCAGTTGAAGTATTATCAACAAATGCGGATGGTACAAAAAATGTTGTATTTACAAAACAGTTTTCTGATGGAAATATCTCTAAAATTAAAAAAAGCACGCTCTTTCCTGATTCTTGGAAGGATGAGAAAATTCTCAAAAGTATTACCGACGTGGGAGATACAGCAGCTATTTCATCAAGATTAAGAGATAGAGCAACTTGGCATAGAGCACGTATTGATGGTGTAGAAATTGATGTGATTAAAGTGGGGAAAGATGTAACTAGCGGGTATCCGACAGGTACAGAAAATGCTTTACGCCCATCAGGATTTTAATTTAAATGGAGGTATTGATGTGTTTAAGGAATTAGATAATCTTTTATCTGCTGATACAACGGTAGATTCGTGGTATGACGACGGGTGTTTGATTGCTAGTGAGATTCTCTCGGATTTTAGCTTGAACGATTGGGAAGAATTATCAAATCAGGTACGCAATAAGCCAATAGAGTGGCAGCGGAAAATTGCGTACTGTCTAGATAATGAGTGCAATGAATATGAGTTAAATATTTTAATGGATTTGTTGAATATTAATGATAAAGAACTATTTGAGATCTGTATCGATACATTGAGAAGTTTTCCAATTGAGGAAGGCAAAAAATTGATATTGGAGCATCCTCAAATTTTAGAACGTGCAAATCATGTGTTGACTACTACTGCGAATTCACCAGTAAAATTAGTTCTTCAAGATTTCCTTTCAAAAATGAATTCAAATTAGTTGATTTTTAATGAGATTATACAAAAAAACCTTGAATGGCTTAATACCTTTCAAGGTTTTTGGTGTTAATGGACTTCAAGCCGAGAAAAAACGAGAAAAGGCCGACAAAAAGGGGACCTTTTTTCCTAAGTGGATCATCGTATGATAGAGACAGGCAAAACCAACGTGAATATTTTGTCCAGAAGGAAGAACCTGCGGACGCTAGCACTTGTGACAGCTGTAACTGAAGTCGGGAAAAAGAATCAGTCCAGAGAAAGTCATGTGCAGCTGGACGGAACCATCATTCCTTTGGATGAGGAATTCGAGATACTAGGAAGCGGAGAGCGGTGCATGTTTCCTAGAGATACAAAACTGTCTCCGAAAGAGCGAGTAAACTGTCATTGTGCGGTTGGTCCTGTGGTTGATCCTGTTATTCTAGGATTGTCAGCTGAGGAAAAAGAATCAATGAGAATTCTAAAGTAATCTCTCCATTTTGTAGTAGATGATGTATAATTTTACTTAAAATAATTGAGGGAGAAAATGTTTATGACTATATTGGAACAAATTGATAATCATAGCTTATTTAATGAATTATCTGAACTCAAGGTAGAAGTAGATAGTTTGTTAAATGATGAAGAATTTATTGCAGAACTCGATGAGGAGGGAACAGAATTAGTTAACAGGGTTAAGCTAGTCATAGATTACATTGATAATAGTATTAATTCTTCTGACAGTATGTTGTTAAGAGAGGCCCATCTGAACAATATGAGAACACATATAAATAATATAAAAGTCTGGTTGAGAAATAAAGATTATTTAGAAAATCAAAATAATCGTAATCACTTGAATAATGCTTTAAATAACATTCTAGATTCTAGTGTATATATCCTTCTAACAACTAGGGAGAATATAGATAGTATTAGAGAAGCAGCAACTGGCTTTCGGAGATCTATAGGTATGCAAAAATTCGGAAGCTGATCACATAGCAAGGCAATATTGGGTATTTCTTATTCTTATATCTTATAAGGTCATTCAAAATTCCCCAGTACATCTATGACCTCATTACAAAGGTTTTCTATCACGTTTCAGAAGACAAATGACTCCTTGTATACAAGTCTCAAAGCACACTCATAAGAGTGTGCTTTTTCTTATAACAAAAGAGCACCCAAAAACCTGCACAGCATTTGCTGAAAACATTTGGGCTTCTTTGACGCATGTGAGTTGATTAGACTTATAACCAAAGAGAAGAAGGGAGGAATTCCAACTGCACTTAACCAAAAGAGGCACGACTTTACTATCAATGCTGATTCACACGACATCTTATTTATCAATTGAAGATTTACAGAATCGATTGAATGTCTCTACTCGAACCGTCTACTCTGAAATCAAACGCATGAATAGCTGGCTGGACACACATCAGCTTAGTGGCGTTCAGCGAAAAGATCAACTTGGCTACTACTTACACCCACATGAAAAAGAAGTCATTATTCAAAAAGCGAACAGCATTCTCGTTGGTGATGATTATGAACCATGTGTAATGGAAAGAAGAGCTATTCTGCTCTTATCTATTGCATGCAGTGAGAAATGTCTAAAAATTGATGATTTTATGAAGCTCACCAAAGTGAGCCGGAATACATTGCTTGAAGATATGAAACAGCTAAAAGAAGCACTTTCAAAGCAGCAGCTCACGCTTCACTATCAGCCAGCCTTCGGCTATTTGATTTCAGGAGAAGAAAGAGCGATTCGATTGGCTCTGAAACCTTATATTCATTCCATTCGCACCATGATAAAAAATGAAAAAGCTTTTCCATCTCTTTGGTTAAAGGGGCCTATTTCATATAACAGGTTAAAATATCTCCTCGAGCAGTCAGAACAAGAGCTTCAGCTCGAGTTTGCTGATGACATGCTGGATCAGCTGTCTTTGGATCTCTTTTTCTACTTTAAGCGGATGAAGCTAGGACGTGCTATACACCTTTCAAACGAAGAAAAGCGTACATTGCAGGAAACTGAGGAATGCTTGGCGGCTATTCGTTTCATGGCACGAATTCAAAAAGAAACGGGTCTTCAAGTGCATGATGATGAAATCTATTTTCTTAGCACTCTATGGCTCAGCGCTAAGAAACAAAAGCTTCCATCAAGTCAAAAGCCAGAAGAGCATCTCATTCGCACCATTGCCAGACAAATGATTTTTGATTTTCAGCGGTATGCATGTATCTCCTTTCAAGAGTACGAAGCCTTGGAGCAAAACTTAACCATGCATCTCATCCCTGCCTATTACAGACTCATCTATCACATTGATATCAACAATGAATTAACAGAATCTATTAAAAAAACACAGCCAGAGGTGTTTGATATCACTCAAAAGGTCGTATGTCATTTAGAAAAGGCGACCTGCTCCAAGATAAGTGAGCATGAAATTGCTTACGTGGCGATGCATTTTGGTGGTTGGATGAGAAGAGAAGGGATTTCGCCAATTGTGCGGCGTTCTGTATACATTGTTTGCGGCGAAGGAATTGGCACAAGTCACATGCTGAAAACACAGCTTATCGAATTAATCGGTTATATCGAAGTACGTGATCTATTATCAAAGCGCTCATATGAACAACTGTCATCGATTGATGTCGACTTTGTTGTGTCAACAACACCTATTTCGTTTAAAGGAAAGCCAGTTCATCTCGTTCATCCCATCCTTACTGCCTATGAGAAAAAAACCTTGCTTCAATATGGAGAAAGTGCCGAAACCATGTTTGATAAGAACAATGTGAACGCTTTATTCAACATCATTCAAGAGCATACCATCGTACAAAATGAAAAAGCACTGCTTCGTGATCTTAAAGAGCTGCTTCATCCCGCATATGTATCCCATCAGAAAGGGTGGAAACCAGTGTTAAACGATTTATTAACAGAAAAAACCATTCATCTCCAACAAACAGCAGAAACATGGCAAGAGGCCATCACAAAAGCAGCGCAGCCTTTACTCGAACAAAATGCCATTCAGAAAGGTTATGTGGATGCCATGATTCAGTCCGTTGACCAAAATGGACCTTATATTGTGATTGCACCACAAGTAGCCATTCCACATGCCAGACCAGAGGACGGCGTGAACGAATTAAGTATGTCACTCATGTCATTCGAACGGCCCGTTTTTTTCTCTAAGGATGAAAAAAAACCGGTTCGTCTCATCATCGTGCTAGCAGCCATTGACAGTATGACCCACCTAAAAGCACTCAAACAGCTGACTATGCTGTTAAGTGATGAAAAGCGAAGGAAACAACTGGTTGAAGCAAAGGAATTAACATCGGTGCAAAAACTAATTGATCAATTTTCACAACGATAAAGGAGGAAAAAGAGAATGAAAAAAATTCTTGTTGTATGCGGAAACGGATTAGGAAGCAGCTTCATCGTGGAAATGAATGTCAAAAAAGCATTAGAAGAGTTAGGGCTTGCAGCTGAAGTGGACCATACTGATCTCAGCACAAGTAAAAATGAACAAGCTGATCTATATATCGGAGCAACAGACATTATTGATCAGCTGGATGACGGCACAAGAACGGTCGCTGGATTAAATAACTTGTTAGACCAGGAAGCTATTAAAGACGTCCTTCGCAAACACATATAAGCCACGAAAAAGGGGGGATTCATATCATGATGGAACTGATCATGAACGATATATTGGGTACACCGGCAATTCTCATCGGTTTGTTTGCACTGGCCGGTTTACTTTTGCAGAAAAAATCAGCCGCAGATACCGTGTCAGGCACCTTAAAAACAACCATGGGTTTTGTCATATTAGGAGCAGGCGCAACGGTCGTGTCTGATTCACTTGGAGTTTTCCGAAAAATGTTTGAAGCAGCATTTCACATTCAAGGAGTTGTGCCAAATACAGATGCCATGGCAGCCATTGCTCAAAAGGAATTCGGAACACAGACAGCTCTCATTATGATTTTTGGCATGCTGGTCAATTTGTTATTGGCAAAATTCACGCCCTTTAAATACGTTTTTTTAACAGGACACCATACCTTGTATATGGCTGCAATGCTCGCAGTCGTTCTCTCGACAGGTGGAATGAAAGGAGCGTTTCTTGTCACCACCGGTTCGATTATATTAGGAACCGCTATGGTCATTGCACCCGCTATTCTTCAGCCATTCACAAGGAAAGTCACTGGAAGCGATGATCTTGCGCTTGGACACTTCAGTACCTTCGGTTATTTTACAGCGGGAATGATTGGAAAATGGATCGGTCGTTCAGAGAGATCAACAGAAACCATTCAAGTGCCTAAATCACTCGGCTTTCTACGAGATACATCTGTGGCCATTTCAATCACGATGGCTTTGCTGTTCTTTGCGATTGCACCGTTTGCTGGGATTCCCTTTATAGAACAAATGAGTGGGGGCACGAACTTCGCTGTCTTCATTCTCATTCAGGCGATAACCTTTGCTGCTGGTGTGTACATTATTTTAGCCGGGGTACGGATGGCAATCGGTGAAATTGTGCCTGCTTTCAAAGGAATTGCCGATCGGTTTGTGAAAGGGGCAAAACCGGCACTTGATGCACCAACCGTTTTTCCATTTGCTCCAAATGCAGTCATTATCGGTTTTTTATGCAGTTTTGCAGGAGGCATTGTATCTATTTTTCTTTTACCTTTGTTTGGTTTAACTGTCATCGTTCCTGGTCTTGTCCCGCACTTTTTTTGCGGCGCTACAGCAGGAGTGTATGGTAATGCAACTGGAGGCGTGAGAGGGGCTGTCGCTGGGGCCTTTGTGAATGGATTACTTCTTTCCTTTTTACCCGCTTGTTTATTACCTGTGTTAGGAACCCTTGGTTTTGAAGGGACAACTTTTGGAGATACAGACTTTGGTATCATCGGAATCTTAATTGGATTGATCAAGCTTTTATTTCAACTGTAAAAAGGAGGCTTCTGAGAATGACAGCCATTTTTTCACCTTCACTGATGTGTATGGATTTAACGCACTTCCGCGAACATATTCATATTCTCAACACAAGGGCAGATCGATATCATGTCGATGTCATGGATGGTCATTACGTGAAAAATATCACCTTATCACCCTTTTTCATAGAACAGCTTCGAAAACTAACAGATCGACCCATTGATGTGCATCTTATGGCAGAATCCCCCCAAGAATTTTTAATCGATGCCTGCATTGATGCAGGGGCAAGCATGATCTGCTTACACCCAGAGGTTGTGCAAAGAGACGTTTTTAGGATCATTCGGCATATTCATCAAAGAGACTGTGAGGTCGGATTTGTCTTAAATCCGGCCACACCAATTGAAGCATTAGATTCCTATCTACATTTAATAGACCGAGTGACGATCATGACGATTGATCCAGGCTTTGCAGGTCAGCCTTTTATTAAAGAAATGCTTCAGAAAATTAAACAGGTGAAAGCGGTAAAAGAGAAGAGAGGATACTCATTTTCAATTGAAGTAGACGGCTCTTGTAATGAGCACACGTTCCGGCAGCTTGCTGAGGCAGGAAACGAGATCTATATTATCGGAAACTCAGGTTTATTCGGCCTTCACCAGCAACTCGACACGGCTTGGGAGACAATGAAGCAATTGTTTTCAAAAGAAACAGCCTCAATTGAATCACGTGAGTAAAAGAGGATGAAACAACCCTCTTTTTTTACGCAATTTTACTAAACTTTTGCATCCAACCAAAACATGCTCAAAAATAAAATAAAAAATCACAAATCCACACTTGAAAGCGCTTCATCAACGTGGTATTCTTCAAATATCTTTAGTAAATATTTAGTCAAAAACCAAGAGGAGTTTGCCTATGACCACACTCAAAGATATTGCTCATGATGCAAAAGTGTCCGTTTCTACTGTATCCCGTGTGTTAAATGGCGATCAAACCCTTGCCGTTTCTTACGCAACAAGACAAAACATCCTCGACATTGCAAAGAAGTTAAACTATACCCCCGTGAGAGCAAGAAAAGCCGATCAAGCAGAGGAAAAAAGCCCATCTGAATCCCCAGTCATCGGTATCGTAGTCGCTCAATCCATTGACGAAGAATTAAATGATCCCTTTTTTTCATCGATTCGAAAAGGAATTGAAAAAGAATATGCCAAACAAGGGCTGTCTACCCTTCATACCTTTCGCCTGAGAAGCATGGATAAAGGTGCGATGCTAAAAGATATTGACGGTTTGATCGTCATTGGACGAATCAGTCCTGATACGGTTGAAAAAATGACTAATCGAATGGAACACATTGTTTTTATCAATCATTATGCGGATGAGGATTTGTATGATTGTGTACATGTTGATTTTGTCAGAGCGGCAGATCGAGCAATTCGCCATTTGCAATCACTTGGCTATACACATCTAGGCTATATTGGCGGAAAGGAGCGTGAGCATTATTTCGAAGGGAATGCTGTGATTGAGGACGAAAGACAAACGACGTTTATGAAGAGAATGCAAGAAGCAGGTGGTCTTCATCTGGATGACATCCATATTGGGGAATACTCCATGCAAGAAGGCTATTCGCTCATGAAGCAAGCCATAACAAATGGAAACCTGCCACAAGCCTTTTTTATCGGAAGTGATTCAATGGCGATTGGCGCAATGCGCGCGCTCAATGAAGCCGGTCTGCGTGTTCCTTTAGATGTATCCATTGTTGGGTTTAATGACATTGAAGCAGCTTCATTTTCAAGCCCGCCACTTACAACCGTCAAAGTATATACAGAAGAAATGGGGGAAGTCGGTTTGAAGCTTTTGCTTGAGAGAATAAACGGCAGAAAGCTTCCTCTAAAAGTCGTCGTGCCAACCAAACTCATCGAAAGAGGCAGCACATGCCTCATCCATGAAAGGGGGTGAACCCGAGATTTCAGCAAACAAAAAAGAGACAAAAAAGCAGAAAGCAAGCTGCTTCGCATGATGGCCAGATCATGCGAAGAACAAGGCAGCCTACCTGGATGCTCTCTTATCTCTTTGAAAAGAATAGAATTCCAGTATAATGGACTTCTTTTGTTTCCGCAACTGCATGAATTCTACCGATTATCGTCTGAATTTTCAGTGATCAAAAGGAGGAAACCATGAATAAAAAAATCATGCTGCTCACTGCGGCCTTTGTCTTGACCATTTTTTTGTCTGCTTGCAGCAATAGCGGTACGTCTGAAGCAAACGGAAAGGTCACCTTAACTCTCTTTTCGACGATGAGCAACAGCGGGGAGAGAAAAGCGTTTGAAGAAGTGATTCGTGAGTTTGAAAAGGAGCATCCACATCTTCGAATCGATGCCAACTTCCCAGGCAACAGCTATGAAGATACGATTCGTGTCAAAATGGGGGCAAACGATATGCCGGATCTGTTTGACACACACGGCTGGGCCAAACTTCGCTATAGCGAGTATGTCGCTGATCTAAAAGAGATGAATTGGGTGAAACAACTTGATCCTTCACTCGATCAAATTTTAAAGGATCAAGATGGCAAAGTATACGCATATCCGCTGAATCAAGCAAAAGACGGGATTAGCTTTAATGCCTATCTATTAAAGGACTATGACATTGAGGTACCTAGAACACTTGATGAATTCCAATCGGCTTTGCTGACAGTGAAGAAAAAGAGCAAAGGAGAGGTTGTGCCGCTCTGGATACCAGGAGGAGACAACTCAAATATCGCCCAAGTCTTTGATGAACTCGCCACACCTTTATTGATCACCGGTCCAAACCATCGCTACGGAAAAGAACTTGAGAACGGATCATTTGATTGGTCTCTCTATACACCGCTTGCACAGTTCATAAAGGACTTGAAAGATCAAGATCTTTTAAACAAAGATGTCCTCACAGCAAAACTATCTCAAGCACCTGAACTGATGGCACAAAACAAAATAGCCTTCACCTTTGTCGGAGGCTCTTTAGGACCTGAAGCATCTGAACTCAATCCATCGATCAAAGTCGGCACGATGCCAGTTCCATCTATTCATGAAGGAGATAAACAAAGCTGGATTGGAGGAGAACGGTTTACGGTCGCTGCATGGAAAGACTCCAAACATCTAAAAGAAGCAAAACAATTCATTGATTTTCTCGCAAAGCCTAAAAATGCGAAAAAAATCGCAGAAGGCACCTCATCTGAAGCAGCCTTAAAGCAAGTAAAAGCAAAAAACTATTATTCTACGTTTTACGATCAATACGAAGAGGTGAAGATTGAACCGTATTTCGATCGAAAATACTTACCAAGCGGCATGTGGGCAGTCATGGCAACATCGGGTCAAGAATTATTAGCAGGCTCCATCACACCAGAACAATTATCGAAGAAGATGGAAGAGGAATATAAGCGTCTGAAAAAACAATAGCAGGCGCATGCTGAAACAGGAGTGAAGCCAATGAATGACATCACAAAAACTCAGCAGCCAGCCGCATTCACCTCTTTACCGAAGCAGAAAATGAAAAAAAGCCAAAATTCATCCCTTTGGTGGATGTACTTGCCTGCTGTTCTCGTTGTCAGTACCTTTATCATTTATCCTTTTTTGAACGGCATTCAGCTATCCTTTACGAATTGGAATGGGTTTTCACAAACTTATGAATGGATTGGGCTTGATCAATATAAACGTCTGCTTCAGGATCCAGCGACATGGCTTGTTGTTAAAAATACGCTTCTATACGGAATCGGGAGCACCATCTTACAAAATATCATTGGACTAGGATATGCTCTTTTATTAAATCAAAGCTTAAAGATGAGAGCGATCACAAGAACAGTTGTCTATTTACCTGTCATGATTAGTCCGATTGCGATGGGCTATATTTGGTATTTTGTGTTTGCTTACCAAGGCGGTGCCTTAAACGATGTGGTGGCGCTTTTTGGATTTGATCAAATGAATGCGCTCGGCAATCCGCAATTAAACACATGGATCATTGTGCTCGTCAACACCTATCAATTCGTCGGGATTGCGATGATCATTTATTTAGCAGGACTGCAAAGCATTCCTAAGGATTATTATGAAGCCGCACAATTAGACGGCGCATCCAGCCTCCAGCAATTCAGGCGAATCACATTGCCGCTCCTTATACCGTCTATTACCATTAATGTTGTGCTGAATGTCATTGGCGGGCTCAAGCTCTTTGATGTCATTGTGGCGCTTACTGGCGGCGGACCGGGAGATTCCTCACAATCAATGTCGACCTTTATGTATGATCTGTATTTCAAACGTCAGGATGCAGGCTATGCAGCAACGCAAGGGGTTTTCATGGCGGTCATCATCCTTGTCATTAGTGTCGCAGCGCTGATGTATTTCAAACGAAAGGAGACCGAGGTGTGATGGAAAATGCTTTTAAACGTAAGAAGAGATGGTACTCCTTCCTCGCCCTTTTGGTGACATTGCTTCATCTCATTCCATTTTATATCTTGGTGACGACATCATTAAAGGGGATAGGAGATTTCAGTTCAAAATGGCTGTTTCCAAAAGTGCTCCATCTTGAAAACTTTCGCACGGCATGGACAGAGGCTCAGCTTGGCCAATCCTTTTTGAATACCGTGATCATTACGTTCAGCTCTGCTGTATGCCTTATCTTTCTTGGCTCTCTTGCAGCCTATCCGCTCGCAAGAAGAAACACAAAACTGAATAAAGCAGTTTATGTTTTATTCATCGCCATTATGGTCATTCCACCACTCACAGCCCTTGTCCCGCTCTATAAAATGGTCGTTCAGATCGGGATGATGAACACCTATCAAATCGCTATTTTAAATAATGTCGCTGCTTTTTTACCGCTAACCATTTTCTTATACGCAGGCTTTATCCGGTCGACCATTCCAAAGGAGCTTGAAGAAGCAGCCCGTATTGATGGAGCGGGGACATTTAGAGTTTTTTTCACCGTCGTTTTTCCGCTTCTGAAACCTATTACCGCTTCTGTTTTAATCATTGCCTGTGTGTATATTTGGAACGACTATCAATTTGCCATCTTCTTTTTGCAAGATAAAGAGATGCATACACTCACAGTCGCCCTATCCCATTTTTTTGGTCAAAATCAACATCAGCTCCAGCTCGTTGGTGCCGCTGCGCTCATTGCGATGCTGCCAATGGTGACGATGTTTTTACTGTTGCAAAAATATTTTATCGCAGGGCTTTCACAAGGCTCTGTCAAAGGGTAGTTCCACATATTTGATGTTAAAAGGAGAGTCGTCTATGTCTAAAATTACATTTATCGGTGCAGGGAGTACCGTATTTGCTAAAAATATATTAGGAGATTGTTTGTTCGTCCCTGCACTAAGCGGTTTTGAATTCGCTTTATATGATATCGACCATAAGCGGCTGAAAGAATCAGAAACGATGCTCCGCCATTTAAAAGAGAACTACGGTGCACATGTGACCATTAAGTCCTATCACAACCGAAAGGAAGCCTTAATGGATGCAAAATATGTAATCAATGCCATCCAGGTTGGAGGCTACCGGCCAAGCACCGTGATTGATTTTGAGATTCCAAAAAAATATGGGTTAAGACAAACGATTGCAGATACGGTTGGCATCGGCGGCATCTTCCGCTTCCTCCGAACAATTCCTGTGATGCTTGATTTTGCAAAGGAGATGGAAGAGGTTTGCCCAAATGCTTTATTGTTAAATTACACAAATCCAATGGCCACACTGACAGGTGCGATGCTGCGCTATACACCGGTTCAAACGGTAGGTCTTTGTCATAGCGTGCAAGTGTGTACAAAGGATCTATTTGAATCACTTGAAATGGATCATGAAGGCATTGAAGAAAAAATTGCTGGCATCAATCATATGGCGTGGTTATTAGAAGTGAAACGGGACGGAAAAGATTTGTACCCAGACATCAAAAGAAGAGCGAAAGAAAAGCAGAAATCACGGCATCATGATATGGTACGTTTTGAGCTGATGGATAAATTCGGCTACTATGTCACTGAATCCTCAGAACACAACGCCGAATACCACCCTTATTTTATCAAATCGCGCTATCCAGAATTGATCGGTCAATTTAATATTCCACTTGATGAATACCCGAGACGCTGCGAGGAGCAAATCAACAACTGGAATACCATGAAGCATGACCTTGTGGGCAATACACAGATCACACATACTCGCTCAAAAGAATATGGTTCTCGTATCATTGAAGCGATTGAAACGAACGTTCCCTTTAAATTTGCCGGGAATGTGCTGAACACAGGCGGTCTCATTCACAACCTGCCTGAAAAAGCGTGTGTCGAAGTGCCGTGTGTTGCAGATCGGAGCGGCATCATGCCATGCTATGTCGGAGAGATCCCTGAACAACTGGCTGGGCTCAACCGAACCAATATCAGCTCACAGCTCATGACAATTGAAGCAGCAATCAGCGGCAAAAAAGAGCACATTTATCAAGCGGCATTACTTGATCCACACACAAGCGCTGAACTATCGATTGATGACATCATCAAATTATGCGATGAACTCATTGAAGCACATGGTGAGATGCTCCCGCATTTTTCAGAACCGAATCAATATACCGCATCAACCAACTAACAGAAATAAACCAGCCTCTACCTGATGCAACGCGCATCAGGTTTTTTTATGCTGCAAAAAGAGGATTGACTGAAAGCGTTTTTAATATTATGATTTTTCTAAAGTTGATCAAAAGTTAACCAAAAAATCACCATGAATGAATCGCATTCGGGAATCATATCTCACAAACAAAGGGATAGGCGTCAACCTTTCACACGTTAGAGCAAGCTTTTATCACAACGTAAACCAAAACGACAATAATATTTGACAAAGAGTGTATACAGATGGGCGCCCATTAGATGAGACAATGACAACCAAACACATCCTATAAGCATGACATTTTTTCATAAAAAGGAGAGAGGGAACATGACCAAAACAGATGTACAAATGTTGAAAAATTATATTGGCGGACAATGGATTGAGGCAGAAACTAGTCAAACAGAGGCAGTATATAACCCAGCTACTGGCGAGGTCATCGCAGAAGTGCCGCTTTCAACAAAAAAAGATGTCGAACGTGCGGTACAGGCAGCACAAGAAGCATTTACCACTTGGTCAAAAACACCCGTTCCCCGCCGCGCGCGCATTTTATTTAAATATCAGCAGTTACTCGTTGAAAAATGGGATGAGCTGGCTGAACTCGTAACGCTTGAAAACGGAAAAAGCATAACAGAAGCAAAAGGAGAAGTGCAGCGAGGAATTGAATGCGTCGAATTTGCCGCTGGTGCACCAACCTTAATGATGGGAAAACAATTACCAGATATCGCATCTGGACTCGAATCTGGCATGTACCGCTATCCAATAGGCGTCATCGGGGGGATTACACCATTTAACTTTCCGATGATGGTCCCTTGCTGGATGTTTCCGCTTGCCATTGCCTGCGGAAATACGTTTGTTTTAAAACCTTCAGAGCGCACGCCGATTCTTGCCGCACGTTTAGCCGAACTATTTGAAGAAGCAGGTCTTCCAAAAGGTGTTCTCAACATTGTCAATGGGGCTCACGATGTTGTCAATGGTCTGCTTGAACATAAAAAGGTCAAAGCCATTTCATTTGTCGGCTCTCAACCAGTCGCAGAATACGTCTATAAAAAAGGCACAGAGCATGGCAAACGTGTCCAAGCACTTGCAGGAGCAAAAAATCACTCCATTGTCCTCAAAGATGCAGATTTAGACGCGGCAACGAAACAAATCATTGGTGCTGCCTTTGGATCAGCCGGAGAGCGCTGCATGGCCGCGGCCGTTGTCGCTGTGGAAGAAGAAGTGGCAGATGAGCTCATTCAAAAATTAGTTGATGAATCGAACGAGCTCGTCATTGGAAACGGAATAAATGAAGAGGTCTTTCTTGGTCCAGTCATTCGAGAGGAACATAAGGAGCGAACGCTTCAATACATTCAGTCAGGGATTGAAGAAGGCGCAAGTCTCATTCGAGATGGCAGAAAAGATCACGAAACAAATGGAAAAGGGTATTTCGTTGGACCAACGATCTTTGACCATGTGACAAATCAAATGAAAATTTGGCAGGACGAGATTTTCGCCCCAGTCTTATCAATTGTTCGTGTCTCTTCACTGACAGAAGCGATCGACCTGTCCAATCAATCAAAATTTGCAAACGGTGCCTGCCTGTACACAGACAGTGCATCAAGCATCAGAGAATTCCGCGAAAACATCGAAGCAGGGATGCTCGGCGTCAATATCGGTGTTCCCGCACCAATGGCATTTTTCCCGTTTTCCGGCTGGAAGGATTCTTTCTACGGGGACTTGCACGCCAATGGAACAGACGGGGTGGAGTTTTATACAAGAAAAAAAATGGTGACCGCGCGTTATATATGATCAACAATCATGAATAAGCTAAGAAAATGCAGTTCTAAAAGGAGAACTGCATTTTTTTGTTGTCTCCTAGTCAAAAAGTAAGGGTTTTCATCGTTGTTTTAGCAGCGATTCGCCCAAGAAATCATCCTTTGTATTCATTCTTCATCAGCGTCTATCAACATAATTTGAAATTGGGCGTAAACCCCAATATTAGGAAGATGAAAACAGGAGGAAAATGACACGATGAGAAAGAGGATGAAGTGCGGTTTAGGTTTATTGATTCTTGCTTTGGTACTAAGCTGTATACCTGTATATGATGCGAGTGCAGCAAGTACCCCCATTGCAAAACGAGTAGGAAATGCAAATCCGCTCATAGACCATCACCTGGGGGCGGATCCGTTTGCGCTCACCTATAACGGAAGAGTGTACATTTATATGTCGAGCGATGACTATGAGTATCACAGCAATGGAACGATTAAGGACAATTCTTTTGCAAATTTGAATAGGGTTTTTGTCATCTCTTCCGCGGATATGGTGAACTGGACAGATCACGGAGCGATTCCAGTAGCAGGTGCCAATGGGGCGAATGGCGGGAAAGGAATTGCCAAATGGGCAGGCGCTTCTTGGGCTCCAGCCGCTGCGGTGAAGAAGATCAATGGGAAGGATAAATTTTTCCTCTATTTTGCTAACAGCGGCGGAGGGATTGGCGTCTTGACAGCGGACAGCCCGATTGGTCCTTGGAGAGATCCTATCGGAAAAGCGCTCGTCACGCCAAATACACCAGGGATGGCTGGTGTTGTATGGCTGTTTGATCCAGCCGTATTTGTAGATGATGACGGGACCGGTTATTTATATGCCGGAGGAGGCGTTCCAGGCGGTTCAAATCCAACGCAGGGACAATGGGCCAATCCTAAAACAGCAAGAGTTCTGAAGCTAGGGCCTGACATGACAAGTGTGGTCGGCAGTGCATCAACCATTGATGCCCCTTTTATGTTTGAAGATTCGGGAATGCATAAGTATAACGGTACCTATTACTATTCCTATTGCATCAATTTTGGAGGCTCCCACCCAGCAGATAAACCACCAGGCGAGATCGGTTATATGACGAGCTCAAGTCCTATGGGTCCCTTTACGTATAAAGGACACTTCTTGAAAAATCCGGGTTCATTTTTCGGTGGCGGCGGTAACAACCATCATGCTGTGTTTAATTTTAAAAACGAGTGGTATGTCGTGTATCACACACAAACGGTGAGCTCTGCCTTATACGGAGCAGGGAAAGGCTACAGATCTCCGCACATTAATAAGCTTGTGCATAATGCTGACGGCTCCCTTCGAGAGGTTGCAGCCAATTTTGAAGGCGTTAAACAGCTTTCCAACCTAAATCCTTATCAGCGGGTAGAAGCTGAAACGTTCGCTTGGAATGGACGCATTTTAACAGAGGCCTCCTCAGCACCTGGTGGGCCAGTCAATAATCAGCATGTCACAAATATTCAAAACGGCGATTGGGTGGCTGTCAGTAATGTCGATTTCGGATCGATGGGTGCCAGAACCTTTAAAGCCAATGTAGCAGCCGCTTCAGGCGGACAAATTGAAGTACGTCTTGGCAGTCCAGACGGCAGAATTGCCGGAACACTCAATGTCCCTTCCACAGGTGGAAACTGGCGAGAAATAGAAACAGCAGTCAACGGGGCAACGGGAGTACACAATGTATTTTTTGTCTTCAAAGGAAATGGTTCCAGCCTATTCCAATTTGATTCCTGGCAGTTTACTCAAAGGTAAACAAAACTGGTTGATGGGAGAGTGGGAAAATTTGATGTCCATAATCAAAAAACCAATTTGCACTGTATTGGTCTGCTTCACTATGTTGTCTGTCATATTTTTAGGGCCTGGGGTAACTGAGGTGTCAGCGGCAGATGCGAATATTAATGTCAATGCGGAAAGACAAGTGATCCGCGGCTTTGGCGGAATGAACCACCCGGCTTGGATTGGTGATTTGACCGGCCCTCAAAGGGATACCGCCTTTGGCAATGGACAGAATCAGTTAGGATTCTCCATTTTACGGATTTATGTAGACGAGAACAGAAATAATTGGCAGAGAGAAGTCGCCACCGCCAAAAGAGCGATAGAGCACGGCGCTTTGGTGATCGCTTCGCCTTGGAATCCTCCAAGCCATATGGTAGAGACTTTCAACCGTAATGGTGCGTCTGCAAAGCGGCTGAGATACAATCAATACGCCGCATATGCTCAGCATTTGAATGATTTTGTGACATTCATGAAAAATAACGGCGTCAATCTCTATGCCATTTCTGTACAGAACGAGCCTGATTATGCACATGAATGGACATGGTGGACACCTCAGGAAATCCTGCGATTCATGAGAGAAAATGCTGGCTCCATTAATGCACGTGTGATTGCACCAGAATCTTTTCAATACCTTAAAAATATCTCAGATCCTATCTTAAACGATCCGCAGGCGCTTAGTAATATGGACATTCTCGGTGCCCATTTGTACGGAACCCAAATCAGCCAGCTTCCGTATCCTCTTTTCAAACAAAAAGGAGGGGGAAAAGAGCTGTGGATGACAGAGGTCTACTAC
Organism: Bacillus sp. SIMBA_005; assembly: GCF_046535585.1. NCBI lineage: Bacteria > Bacillati > Bacillota > Bacilli > Caryophanales > Bacillaceae > Bacillus > Bacillus sp. SIMBA_005. The sequence continues at coordinate 60,902 of NZ_JAWRWI010000010.1, forward strand.
CCGAATAGTGATAACAATTCAGCAGACCGCTGGCCAGAGGCATTAGGGGTATCAGAGCATATTCACCATTCAATGGTGGAAGGGGACTTTCAAGCGTATGTATGGTGGTACATCCGCAGATCATACGGTCCTATGAAAGAAGATGGAATGATTAGCAAGCGTGGATACAACATGGCGCATTTCTCCAAGTTTGTGCGTCCAGGGTTCGTCAGAATTGATGCAACGAAAAGCCCTGAACCGAATGTTTTCGTCTCAGCCTATAAAGGAAACAATCAGGTCGTCATTGTCGCGATTAACAAAAACAATGCAGGAGTCAATCAACATTTTGTTATTCAAAACGGAACTGCTTCACAAGCGTCAAGATGGATCACGAGCAGCAACAGTAACCTTCAGCCTGGAACTGACTTAAACATATCAGGAAATCAATTTTGGGCACATCTCCCAGCTCAAAGTGTGACAACATTTGTGGTCAAACGCTAAAAAACAACAAAAGCCAATTTTCTCATTAAAAAAGAAAATTGGCTTTTTTCTGTGTAAATAGAAAGTTGATTTTTCACGACGTCTCCACTTTGGGTATAATAATAACAATGACTTCAGGAGAGTGATCATAATGCCAAAACTTCAAAGCAAAGTCTTGATTATAGATGACGAAAAAGAAATCTTAGAATTAATCCATACCGTATTAACAAGAGAAGGCATTGATCGGGTGATAACAGCTTCAACTGCCCGTGATGGGCTCTCGCAATTCCACCAAGAACAACCCGATCTCGTCATACTGGATATTATGCTGCCAGACGGTGAAGGCTACGATATTTGCAAACAAATCAGAGACGTCTCGCATGTTCCGATTATCTTTTTATCAGCAAAGGGAGAGGAATCAGACAAAATTGTAGGACTTGCCATTGGCGGTGATGATTATATTACAAAGCCGTTCAGTCCAAAAGAAGTCGCCTATCGGGTAAAAGCCCAGCTTAGACGGTCGTCATACTTACAGCCTTCTCAACCAGATCCCATCATCAAAAAAGGGCCATTTGAGTTAAACGAGCAGCAAGCGGAACTGACGAAAAACGGAGCGGCGATTGAGCTCACTCCGAAAGAACTTATGTTGATGACCTATTTTTTGCAGCACCCGAATCGCGTGATCAGTAAAGAAACGCTTTATCAAACGGTTTGGGGAGAGGATTTCTTCGGTTCTGATAATACGGTGATGGTTCATATACGAAGACTTCGAGAGAAAATAGAAAATTCCCCATCTACACCAGAATTTCTCGTGACGGTTAAAGGACTTGGCTATAAATTTGTTGTAAAGGATGCATAAAGATGAAATGGCGATTAACAGGCAGATATATGGTCTCTGTCATTATCGTGACCATTATCACGGTCTTTATTAACTTATTTGGATTCATGATTTGGCTTATACTACAAGCAAGCAGCCAGCAAAACGAAGAAAATACGCCCGAAACCTTCACAAGAACATTTGAACAATACATCACCTTGTCCGATCAAGATATCACTGTGAGTAAAGAAGGACAGCAAGCCTTAAAACAACAAAATGCATGGATTCAAATATTAGACGAAAATGGACAAGATGTTTATCATGCACAAGCACCTAAAGGCTTAAAAAGCAAATACACACCTATAGAAATCGTAAACTTACATAAATATAAAGATAAGCAATTGATGTCGACGATCTATGCTGGGGGGAAAAATGGAAAGGGCAAGGAATACAGCTACTTTATCGGATTTAAGGACCCTTCCATCGGAAAATATTTATTTTCTTTTGATACGAAAGACTTAATAGCGCAATTCAATATCGGGACGATGATTTTATTATCGATTGATGCCATCATTGCCTTATTCATTGGATACTTATTCAGCCGTCAGCTCATCAAACCGCTCGGTCGTGCCATTTATGGCATCCAGCGGCTCGCAAACGGAGATTATACGACAAAGCTGCCAACTAAGGGTATATATAAAGATGTTTTCTATAATGTCAATCACTTATCAGAGCAGCTCGCTTCAAGTCAAAAAGAAAAAGACAAATTAGAGCAAATGCGGGAAGAGTGGATCAGTCATATTTCTCATGATATTAAAACACCATTATCCTCTATTCAAGGCTATGCAGAAATCATGAAAGATCCGAATTATCCTCTTTCAGATCAAGACATCAAACATTATGCCAGCATCATAGAGAATAAATCACTGTACATCAAAGATGTCATGGAGGATCTAAATTTAACCACAAGGCTGAAAAATAACGATGTGATGCTGCATAAAGAGCTGGTGAACATTGTGCCATTGCTGCGTGAAACGTTAATTGATATCCTCAACGATTCTAGATATGCAGATCAAACCATTGAGCTGCAAACGAATGTAGACAACCTTATGCTGAATATTGATACGATCCTCATACGAAGAGCGGTCACCAATCTCATTTTAAATGCCCTTCTTCACAATGATGCTGATGTGAAAATCATTGTACACCTTGAACAAAAAGAACATACCCACATCACAATTCAAGACAGCGGCAAAGGAATTGAAAAGGCAGAGCTAGAAAAAGTGTTTGACCGCTACTATCGAGGGACGAATACAGGAGGGACACATGCAGGCTCTGGTCTTGGAATGGCGATTGCAAAAGATATCATCCAAAAACACGGCGGAGATATTACGATACAAAGTATGATAGGGGAAGGAACAACGATTGATATCCAATTACCCGCTTGAACGGACATACAAAGAAACGGTTCTGCTTCATCACAGAACCGTTTTTCCATCTATTATTCTGAAAACACTTTAATGCCTTTCACAATGTTCCAAATGAAGAAGTAGATCGCCACAAGGAATGTCACAGCATACGTTGCAATTAAGAACGGACCAGCATGACTGATATCGTTCATGCCAAGTAAACCTGAACCGGCAATCCCAATACCGAAAATCAAATAAGGAATAACATGCGTCCATAGTGACTTTTTCGCATGATACTTTACTTCATCCTTTCCTAAGAAGTAGACGATAATCGGAAACAGAAACGGTGCAAAAAAGATACTGAAGTAACATAATGAAGACAAAATTTTATTTTCTCTCAAAACTTTTCACCTCTATGATTGATTTAGAAGAGAGGACCATTTGACTCATCCCTCACTTCCTTACAAGCCCATTGTACAACCTCAACCTTAACTTGTATTAATCCGAACCTTACAGCAACCTTAAAAATGTTAAACAGTAGAATGATCAATGAAAAATAAAATACAAACAAGGTATTTCAATTTAATCTATTAGAAAAAAACGTTGACTTTGTTCATCTCTCTGATCCTGTGGCTTCATCATTTTTTCCCTAACATAAAATGAATGTTTCACCTTGACCTTGAAGTATAGTTCAACCTTTATAATGTACATATAGTAAGACAAAATAATAAAAAAGGAGTAACGATGGAGTTGATGACTAGAGGAGAACTTGCCAAAAAAACAGGAGTAAGTCCTGCCGCAATTCGTTACTATGAAGAGCACAACATATTACCTACTCCAAGACGACGTTCAAACGGTTACAGATTCTACACAGAAGACTATGTTGTGAAGATTCAATTGATCAAAGATGCGAAAACGCTGGGTTATTCATTAAAGGAAATAGCTGAAATTATGGACATGCTAAGTCAAGACATAGAACTTGATACACTAAGAGAAATTGTCCATCTTAAACATGAAGAAATTGATAAGAAAATTAAAAGCCTTCGTCTCATTCAAGACCTTTTATCTAACTTATTAAAGACCCCTGAAAAAAAAGTACAAGTCTACCTGGAATCATTTCGTGTACCAAATGAGGATGATCAATCATCATTTGAGTGAAAGGAGAGAAAAAAATGAGTGTAGAAATTTATCATGGTGAGCGTTCTGAAGAAAGTATTCAATTTGAAACATTATTCGCTTCGCAAAGTAATAAAGAGAGTTTTTCTAGTATCGAACACACAAAAAAATTTCTTGAGCAAAAAGGAATTGAAAATACGCAGCCTTATGCCATTGGAGATGATGTGAAGTTAATGAGTGAGGTACAAGAGCAAACATTCGAAGGCATGCAAGTTTTCACATTAAATGAACAAGCATCACAAAACCAAAAAGTCATTCTCTATCTACATGGCGGTGCATGGACAAATCAGCCTTTGAATGTCCACTGGTGGTTCATGGATAAAATGGCGCAATCACTAGGTGCGAAAGTGGTCGCTCCTATTTACCCAAAAGTGCCTCATTATAGCCATCAGGATACGTATCCGAAAATACTTAACCTATATAAAGACCTTCTGAAAACTGCCGGAAGTGCCAATCAAATGACGATCATGGGAGATTCAGCTGGTGGAAACATCTCACTTGGTCTAGCGCACCTTTTAATGAAGGAGAATCTGCCGCAGCCGAAGGATATTATTTTATTATCTGCATGTGTCGACATGAGCTTAAGCAATCCTCTCATGTTTGAATATGCAAAAAAGGACCCGATTCTAGGTCATGAAGGAATGGAAGTCATTGCAAAGATTTGGACAGCTGATCAACATGTAACTGACCCATTGATTAGTCCCATTTACGGTGACTTCAAAGGACTTGCGAAGATTACTCATTTCATTGGAACACATGATATGTTATATCCAGATGCCATAAAGCTCGATGAAAACCTAACAGAACAAGGAATTGACATCAAAACCTTTGTTTATCCTGAAATGCTGCATGTGTTTGTTGTCATGCCAATCCCTGAGGCACAAGATGCTCAGGAGAAAATCATTCAGGTGATCAATCGTTAGGGATTCCGTTCACACCAAAAAGACTGCTTCCTTTTAAGCAGTCTTTTTAAATACAATCACAATGTCCATTCACTACAGATTCCACTTCCTTAAATTCCAATTTTTGTTTACAATGAGTGTATTCCCCATTATTATAATGATTGTTCGCTTTTTCATTGGGATGAAACAAATGGCTGGTTAGTAAAGGAGAGTGAATGATGAGTGTTTCTTTTCTTCAACCTATGGCTCTGATCTTATTTACATTGCCTTTGTTATTTTTAATATGGGGGATTGTAGGCTATATCATCTTTAAGCGGGTCTACATCGTTCTAATAATCACCTTTGCAGCTTCAACCGTTTTTATCTTGGCCTATACGGGGTTTGACATATCGAATATGTATTGGGTGATCGCTATGACTTTTCTATGCATGTGTACCTCTGTCATCACAAAAATGATCTGCTATATGATTCATCGCTATAAAAATAGATAAGAAGATGAGATATGTAAACATAATTTTTAGTTTCCATGAAAACTTTAGATCTATCCAGAAGCCATTGTGATTGGTAGCGCTTTATCGAATGGATATAAGGATTTTGATACAATTGTTGCAGTGAGACACCCTTATTCAGATGAAGACGATAGAAGAATTAGGGTAGTAAGCCCTTGCGGCATCTGCCGGGAGCTCATTTCAGACTTCGGACCAGCATGTTTTGTCATACTTGAGATGGATGGGGAGCTGGTCACGGTGAAAATTGAAGAACTAATTCCGCTCAAATATACTCGAAGCTGATGTACCACATAAAGATAAAGTAGGAAAAGGGATGCAGCAAACGTTAAATGTAATCCTTGCTCCATCCAAGATGACTGAAAAATCGCTCAACAAAAGCAGCCCCATGTATTTTCTCCATATGTTTCGTGTTAAACATATACTGTTCCATTGGTTCAAGCTTGCGCAGACTGCGCACTAGTATTTTACGATCATCGTCAGAAAGAGTAGGATCATCATCTATCTTCTCCAAAGCCTTTTTCACACGTGAAGATACATTTTCAACATACAAATGGTTTTTGGATGCTGGCGGAATACATGCCGCTAGGTTACAGCCTATAAAACGAACACCGTCAAGGGTGCAGTTTTCAAAATTGGCGATCAGCTTTTGTTTGCCATTTCCCTCAAACGTTATATCTATTAGCTTACCAACAAAGGTACAATTGACGATATTCGCTGCCTGTAAAACGCGGTCATTGAATCTACATTTAGAGAAAGTACAATCGATAAACATAGCATTCTCCAATGTCATTCCTCTCATATCACAAGAAGAAAACACACAATTGGTGAAGACAGCTTCGTTTTTACCAATACCCACAGAGCGCAAGTCTGAACGACTAAAAGTACAATCATCAATCGTACTACCAGCAAAAAATCTCGCATTCGTGAGATCACACGTATCAAATACAAGATGATGCAGGTGACAGCTCCAAAATATAGGAGAACGAACATTTGAGTTGATGATTGTCGTTCTACTGATTGTTTCGTTTTCATACCTGGCAACATCAGAAAACATTTCGTTGTCTATTGATATACCAGACTCAAGTCTTCTCATCGCTATCACCCTATCATTTCTTCAGAATGTTTCACAATCAAAAATTCCATTCAGCAAGTTCATTTCATTTCTCTTAGCACTTGTTTTTGACTCAAGATTATATCACAAAACGATACTCACCCAGCAAAGAACAGATATCCATTTTCAAGATGAAAGGGGCATAAAAGAATGAAAAGGTATGACACATTCCCAAAACCAATCGGTAGCTATATAGCCGGCCGGATCCAAATGGATTTTGAGTATACGGCATCAGATCACTCGAAAAGAGAACTGACCGCATTTATGTACTATCCATCTGATAGCAGCGAAGGAAAGACTCCATCTACGTACATGTTTCCTGAAGTCTACGAAATGCTTCATGACCAGCCGCTTGTCACTGAGTATTTGAAGAAAATAAACTTCTTCTCTATCGATATGAAAACGCATTGTTATGACGATGTGGCTCTTTCTCGGAAGAAAGAGCGCTATCCAGTACTATTTTATGTTTGCGGCGGGGGCGGTTCACCAGAATGGGGGACCGTACTCTGCTCAGACCTAGCAAGCATGGGATATGTTGTCGTCAGTATCGGTCATCAGAACAGCACCATGTACAAACGCAAAGATGGGCAGCTGTTGAATGTATCAAAGGATTTTTCGGGTGTCATTATGGCGTTTTCTGAAGATCCAGAGATGATGACGCTAGCTGGTAAGATGAAGATGCGTTCTGACGATGAAACGGCTATTGAGATGTGCCGTAACGTCCTTTCCTTGCCAATCATTAACGAGTTAACAAGATATAGTGAACAACAGGCTGAAGATGTAAAGTACGCAGCCGATTATCTTCACAAACTAGACTCTGGAGAATCGAAGTCCATCTTTCATAACAGACTGCTGCTCGGCACCGGCATGGGCATCGCCGGACATTCTTATGGCGGACCTACAGCGGCTATTGTTTGCCGGGATGACGACCGGTTTGTCTGCGGGGTTGGCTTAGATAGTGGTGCATTCGGCCTTCTCGACAGCGACCTCAACAAACCTTTTTTGCTGCTGTTTTCTGAACCGAATTATGATATGAATGCAATCATTGGAGCTAACAACAGCATGGAAACCTATTATTTCTCTGTTGATGGTGCTGCACATTTAGATTACTGTGACATCGTGTTTAGCGGTGTAGATGAAGAGCTCAGAGGCACGAGGGAGGCATTAGAGATGCGAAATCTTGTGACGGACTATACGAAGACCTTTTTTGATCATTATATCCTGCAAAAGGCTACACATGTAGAAACCCTATCATATGATGGTGTAGAATTAATTAAAAAAACAAGCAGCAAGTGAGCTAGGGGAAACTGCTGATCATAACCTTTTAATGAATCGGTTTAAAGTTGAATATCTTACTTCATTCATAAGAAAAAAGAGCAGTCAACAACCGCTCTTTTTTCGTGTGTTAATCTTAATGCGTTTTTAATGGACCTTTTGTGATATGAGTCAGCTCAGAATTTATGTCAAAGATTTTCGCATTGATGTCTGTTATGCCAAAGCTAGTGATTCTTTTAGAATGCATATCGAGATATGTTTGAGCTTCTTCTTTTGTTTCAAATAAATAAATTCCGCCAGCCTCATTTTTCTCAGGATTCTCCGTCCATATCTTCCATATGAACCCATCCTCTTCATTAATACTTCTCGCTAAATCAGAAAACTCTTTTGCCAATTCATCTCCGAAAGGGCCATTCATCTTAAAATCCACTTGTAATACGTAAGCCATCTCCATTCTCCTTATGTTGAAGTTGTGAAATACTGTTCTCCTAGAGCTTCTTTCATATGAAACGGTACTTGTGAAAGTTCTTTCTCCATAAAAGACCGCACATCCGATTGATCAACATCGTACATCACTTCAATCTCTTTAGAGAATAGACATTTTTCTTTTTCGAGTAAGGCAGAAACCACGGGGAGCTTCTTCGGTTGAAGCTCTTCTGTGTTTAAAGCTTGCTTTAATCCATCAATATAGACGTCTAATGGTCGACCACCCGTGATTTTAACTCCTTTATTTTCTTCGTTGACGAGGATGAGGGTCGGAAAACCTCTTGCACCGAGGTCTCGAACAAGAGCAAAATCTTGATTTAATAAGTCTTGTCCGCTAGGGAGCTCCGCTTCATGTAAAATCACATCTCCGTTCAGTCCAAGGTTGTTAACGATATCAATCAAAACCGCGATATCCGATATATTTTGATTGAATGCAAATAGCGCTTCTCTTGCACGGCGTAAAAACGTATAGGCTTGTTCATCACCGTGATGTTTTTGAATCACTTTGAACACACGAGAGGATGGGTAGGAGGATTGAACAGGATTGTCAATCATTAAGGACCCATCTATTGGCATGCGAGAATGTTCTCCGACTTCTCTCCAGTGACCCGCAACATCAGCCGGCTTATAAATTCCGTTTGCAGGATCAATTGGACCATCATGCCATTTCTCTAGCAGTCCACCTAACACAGTCTGAAAATGAAAATAATGTCCATATTCCTCTTTAAAACGGCGCAGGACAGGTTCAATTGCCCAGCAATGAGAACAAATCGGATCTGTTACATAGTAGAGCGTAATGTTTTTTTTAGGTTGGTGAAAGTCAATGACCTGAATATCTTCTTCACCTACACCGCATACACCAGTTTCTAAATCACAAAACATGTCATTGTTTTTCAAGTTGTTTCCTCCTCAATTTTTCAGGAAAAAATGTGTCCTGATCAGTTGTTTGAATCAAGTCATCATTTGCTTTACAATTGAATCTTAAGACAGAATGAGTGAGATCAATACCAATAATTTCTTCAATTTGTTGTTTATCCGACAGATTCAAGCATGTGTTTAAAAAGAAGGGGGGAAGAAGATGACGCAGCCAAAGACAGATCCGCGTGTATTAAGAACGCGCAAATTAATCATGGAGTCTTTCATAAAGCTTTCATCGAAAAAGGAATTTAAGGATATTACGGTGAAAGATTTGACAGCAGAAGCCATGATTAACCGAGCCACGTTTTATTATCATTTTGAGGATAAATACGATTTATTAGATAAAACACTCTCAGAAGTATTGTCAATTAATTTAGAAAGTATCAATTTTAACAATAGTAAACTAGATGAAGATTCAATGATGAATATTTTTAAAGCGCTAGCCAGTTTCCAACAATCTCTTCATAACCGGTGCCAAGTAGAATATGAAACTGAACTTGCTCCAATTGTTCGAGAACAGCTTGAAATTATTTTTTATCAATTGTTAGTGAATCAATATACAAATGTCGAAAAACAAGTGTTGAAGGTCACGGCTGTTTTTTTAAGCTGGGGGATTCACGGAGCTTCTGTTGAGTGGAGAAAGAATAGTTCGCACATTTCTTCAGAAAAATTTATTAAATCAGCATTGCCGTATATCATGTCAGGTATTGATTTTAAGCATAACAGGTAGACAATTTGACAATGTTTCACCGCTCCACTAATATAAATGCTATAGCATATAAAATAGTTAGAGGGTGTTTACATGAAGTTACACGATTTAATAGGTTATCTCGTTCATCGCACTGATGTGAAAATGACGAATTATTTTACGAATAGGTTAAAGCCGTACGGAGTTACACCAGAACAGTGGGGTATTATTAGTATTCTTAGCCATGAAAAAGGGACAACTCAAAAAGAATTGGCAGAAGGCATTGATAAAAATCAAACCACTGTCGTAAGAATGATCCAGTCAATGGAACGAAAAGGGCTTGTCAAAAAAATCTTTAATGAACAAGACCGGCGCTCGCATCACTTGTTTTTAACAGAAAAAGGGGACGAGATCAAAAAAGCGATTCTTCCTGTCGTCATGGATGCACATCGAACTGTGACAAATCAATTAAGCGATGAAGAGGTTCAACAATTAAAATTACTTTTAAACAAATTATTCCATTCAGACTATCCATCTTGATAAATCTGAAAGGTAGGAACATCCTCTATTTTTATACGATATATGCTATGACATATAAAAATCACTTTTTAGAAAGATGTGATCACTATTTTCATTCTTATTTTACAAATTGTATTGGGCGTTTTCTTTTTCCTCACAGGAACGAAAATCATATCTGGAAAAATGGCAGAAGAGTTCAAACGATTTGGTTTACCTGCATTTTTCAATGTTTTAACGGGGGCTCTTGAGCTAATAGGCGCTGCTGGAATGCTCGCCGGCATTTGGATGCCAACATTAGCATTATTATCAGGCTTATTGTTAGGAGGCACGATGCTGGCAGCTGCATTTACTCTGATCGTATTGGCCAGAGACCCCTTTAAAAAAGCAATTCCTGCACTTGTTTTATTCGCTCTTAGTATTGGGGTCAGCCTATACCACTTTCTTTAATTGATATCAAGGTAAGTCACAAACCTAAACAAATCTCCATTGGTCCAATGATGGATGTTGTTTAGGTTTTTTAGCAATTGAATCGTCTTCGAAGAACTAAGCATGAGACAGCAAATACTACGAAAGCGCCCGCTGATCCAGCAGCAAATAACAACTCAGCTTGTTCTGGTTTGGCTTTGAATAACAAAGGGACAGAAAGAATAAGCGCGGCACCACTAAAGCCCAATCCTAATATCAACATTGCCAATAATTTATTCATAGAAACACCTCTTACACTCAGAGTGTGAACAATGGAAACCTTTAAGATTCCTAGATGGAGTGTATCACATGATGGCGGGCGATTGGTTTCTTTTCATTAAAACACAATCGTGAAACAAACAATTTTAAACGAACACTGTTCTTTACGAACGATGTTCGTTATAATACAAATAAGATGTAGTTTTAAACAATTTCCATAAAGGAAGAGGAGATGCATACGATGACGGCATTATCTAAGGATCAAAAGCAAATCGCTATCATTGGAGGAGGACCTGGGGGACTAACACTCGCCTTAATTCTGCAAAATTACGGTATACAAACAACCATCTATGAACGGGAGATTTATGACAAGAGTCTTGAACGAGGAGGCTCACTGGATATTCACGAAGAAACAGGTCAAAAAGCCTTAAAAGAAGCAGGAGTTTATGAGAAATTTCAAAGAAATGCCCGTTATGAAGGAGAAGATTTCCGATTACTTGATAAATCAGGAAAAATTTATTTAGATGAAGAAACGGAATCAGGTCAAAAAGGCACTCGTCCAGAAATTGATCGTGGTGTGTTGTGCGAACTGCTGCTGGATCAAATTGATGCTGAAAACATCAAATATGGATACAAATTAGAAAGATGTGTTTCATTAGAAAGCGGCATGACGGAGCTTCATTTTGAAAACGGGGTTGTCGAGACAGTTGACCTTTTGATTGGGGCTGATGGTGCTTTCTCTCGTGTGCGTCCTCTGTTAACAGATATTGAGATTGAATACTCTGGGCTCACGATGCTGGAACTGAATGTCTTAAGCGTAGAGGAGAACCACCCTGATTTAGCTGAATTTAATAAACGTGGTAAGATGTTTGCTTTAGCAGACCACAAAGGGCTGATTGGTCAATTAAACGGAGATGGACGAATCAAAGTGTATGCAAGCCTTATGGTCGAACGCAACTGGATCGAGACTTGTGGTATACCGTTTCATCAAGCGAAAGAAGCAAAAGAACAATTATTAGAGTTATTTAGTGATTGGGGTGATCAGCTGAAAAATTATATTCGTTATGCAGAAGATGCCATCATTCCAAGACGGATTTATACGCTTCCTACCGGTTTTAAATGGAATCGTCATAAAGGAGTAACGCTTATCGGTGATGCAGCTCACGTCATGTCGCCATTCGCAGGCGAGGGTGTCAACATGGCGATGTTTGATGCAAGGGAGCTGGCACTTGCTATTGTCCGACATCCTCATCATATTGAAAAAGCTATTGAAGAATACGAAGACATGATGTACGAATATTCATCGGAAAAGGCTCGTGAATCGGAGAATAGTTTAAAGCTGTGTTTTTCAAAAGACGCTGCGGTCAAGCTTGCAGATATGATGAATTCTTTTCAAGAAAACGGTGATTGATGCTCAATTTACTATTTTACTTTGACATGTTATAAAGAGAGTATGAACAATTCAAATCGTCGTATTATAAGTCGCCGGTCTCGGCCGGCTAAAGAACCCTTAAGCCGTGAGCTGATTGTGAAAACGGCCTATGAGCTTCTTAAGGAGCAAGGGATAGAGGGCATGAGTATGCGTAAGGTGGCTAAAGCATTGGATACGGGACCTGCATCCTTGTATGTCTACGTGAACAATTTTCAAGAACTCAGTGCTTACGTATTGGATTATGGTCTCGGCCAAATGGTTTATCCAAATGCAGAGAATGGCACATGGAAAGAACAGTTATTTGACATATTGCATACTTATTTCCTACTGCTATTCGAAAAACCTGGTCTCGCTGAAATTTCTCTTTCCACCATTCCACAAGGAACGAACTTTCTTCAGTTGACCGAACATATTCTCGCTGCATTGCATGAAGGCGGGATCAAATCTACATCTGCAGCATGGGGAGTAGACCTATTGCTCTTATACGTATCTTCCGTAGCTTACGAAAAGGTATCTTGGAAGAAACAAGGCTCTTCGCAGATTTCAGACATTAAAAAAACATTTGATGAAGCAGACAAAACGCGTTTTCCTTTCATTCATCGTGTAAAAGAAGAAATGTTTGCAGGTGATACCGTTTCAATGGAACGGTTCCGATGGGGAATTGACGTCATTTTGTATGGAATCCAGAAAGAAATCAATTAGAAAGGAGCACAAGCAAAAAGCAGTCAATGAATGGCTGCTTTTTTTATATGTTTTTTTCACATTTTGATCTTGTGAGCATCACGATACATATATAAATAAATCTATATATTGTTTTTATATATAAAAAATTATATAATCTAGTGGAATAAAAAAATGAGGTGCTTAGGCATGGAACATATTAAAAAGTTATTAGAAAGTTATATTCCTTTAGCAAAATCTACTGCAAAAATGTTTGGACCAAATTGTGAAGTGGTGATTCATGATTTAACGAACCCTCAAGCATCTGTCATGTTTACAATAAATAACCATGTGACAGGAAGAGAAATCGGTCAATCATTTGATCATTTAGTAAAGACAGTATTACAATCAGAAGATTTTAAAGAAGATTATCTTGCTGGTTATACATTTGTAACAGAAGATAAACGTACGATTCGTTCTTCGACTTCATTAATACGTGATTCAAAGCAAAAAGTGATCGGTGCTTTCTGTATCAACTTTGATGTTGAAGCACTGAATCAAATGCAGCAATTTATGGATACTTTTCTTACTACACAAGTGGAAGCTCATGAGAAAGAAACAACATCAAATGATGATCTTGAAAATGTGGAAGAAATAGTAGATCAGTTGATTCAACAGATCATTCAAAACAGTGTTCATCCAGTCATGAAACGTCATGAAAAAATTGAACTAATGAAATTCATGGATGAAAAGGGCATTTTTTTAATGAAAGGATCTGTTGAGAAGGTCGCATCTATGTTAGGCATTTCCAAAGTAACCGTCTATAGCTATTTGGATGAAATCAAAAATAAATCAAGGTAAGGAGTGTCAAAAATGGAAAGCATACTCGAGGTAGGAAATCTAAAAACAAACGGGCACTATGCATTTGCAACCATTCATCAAAACACGGTCTATGTTTCAGGGCAATTTGCCATCAATCCCGAAACGAGAGAAAAAGAATTCGGCCCCATTGAAAAAGAGACATTACAAGCGCTAAAAAATGTAGAGATGATTGTAGAAGCTGCTGGTAGTAAAAAAGAGAACATTTTGCGCATGACATTATACATTTCAGATATTCATTTATGGGACAAAGTCGATGCTGTTTATACTGAATTTTTCGGTGAACATAAACCAGCACGTACTATTGTACCAACAAATGAATTACATTTTGGTTTCAAAATTGAAATGGATGCCATTGCATATATTTAAGATATTTTTTTGCCTACTCTATATAAAAAATTATATTTCGTATAAAAAAATATTCGAAGGGGTGGATGATTGATGAATCAATTGATTTGTAACCATTGCGGGAACAAATATGAGATGACACCAACTATATGGAAATGTGATTGTGGCGGAGTATTAAATTTGGTGAAAGATACCCCGAAAATAGATATCGCAGCTTGGGATCACTATCCAAATTCATTATGGCGTTATGTTGAAACCATGCCATTTTCAAAAGGTTCTAAGACGTGGGAAACTGTGACAATGGGGGAGGGTCAATCCCCTTTAATCGTTCTAGATCCTAATGAGCCAAACACTTATGTCAAAGTTGATTACATGATGCCGACATTATCCTTTAAAGACCGAGGAGCGGCTGTTCTAATGACAAAGGCTAAAGAATTAGGGGTATCAAAGGTGATTGCTGATAGTAGCGGGAATGCAGGAACGGCGATTGCAGCTTATGCAGCACGCTGCGAGATTGCCTGTGACATCTATCTAAGCGATGACACTTCACCTAAAAAGGTCGCTCAAATAAAAGCACATGGTGCAACGATTAAAGAAATTCACGGGACGCGAGAGGACATTGCAGCTGCGGCACAAAAGGCAGTAGACAATGAAAACGTGTTTTATGCAAGCCATGTCTATAATCCTTACTTTTTTGAAGGGACTAAAACATACGCCTATGAAATCTATGAGCAGCTAAAAGGAGCACCTGATGCTTTAATCATTCCGGTTGGAAACGGTACTCTCCTCCTAGGTGCGTATTATGGATTTAAAGAGTTATTTGAAAATGGTTTCATTCATAAAATACCGAAAATCGTTGCCATACAAGCGAAAAACTGCGCACCTCTTGTGAAAGCATATCAAAATGAAGAGGAATCAGCATCACCTGTGACGAATAAAGGGACCTTAGCAGAAGGGATTGCCATTGCTGCTCCAGCACGCTCCAAACAAATTTTAGAAGCTGTACTAGATACCAATGGTACGTTTATTGATATTGAAGAAGATGAGATCTTACATGCACGCTCTACACTGAGTGAGAAAGGATTTTATGTCGAAGTGACATCTGCAGTCAATTTGGCTGGCTACATGAAATATCAAAAGGAACCAGAAGAAACCATTGTCATACCTCTTTGCGGGGCAGGAATTAAATCAAAATAACCTTAGGACTCTGGTAGAATAGAGCGTTGCGTGCCTCGCTGACCTATTATATGATCAATCAGGAGTAATATTTGCGAATGTTGAAAACATTGACCATCACAATTTGAAAACGGAGGAATGATTCGTGGGATTGGGTTTTACTCATTGCGAAGCACATTGGTCTTACACCGACTTCCATGATTTTAGATGATATGGAGGGTTTTGGCGGGGACATACCATTTGAAAACTTTACAGATGACATCATTCCTTTGCTGAATCTTTCGGATTCTGATAGTTACTTAATGCCAGATGTTTGTAAGACCGTTGCAGTTAGATTGCGTCAACTGATTCACAATTGGCCTGATGATGATATAGATAAGAAGAACGCTCTCTATCTGGCAGAAGGAATGGAGTTAGCACATCAACAAAATGAGCCAATGGGATTGATATAAGATGAAAGAAAGCTACTTTAGAAAGCATGTTTAAACCGTAGTAGCTTTCTTTCCAGTCTACCTAATTATTTTTCATTTGTTCCTCTCCCCAATAACATATCTCATCTAATACAGGCATCAGTGATAATCCCTTTTCAGATAAACTATATTCTACTTTTGGAGGCACTTGAGGATATTCTTTACGATGAATTAAGTGATCCGCTTCAAGTTCTTTTAGTGTGTTGGTTAATGTTTTAAACGAAATTGTTCCGAGCATACGTTTCAGCTGATTATAGCGAACAGGAGCACCGTTAGTATATAAAGCATACAGAACCGGCATTTTATATTTCCCGCCAATTAATGATAATGTATACCCAAAACCAGTATCTTTTAGCTCAGCTTTCGTCTGGAAGGACTCCCTCATTCATTTTACACTCTCCTTTGGGTTAGTATCACACTTTGATTACCGTACTTGTAGTATGTTATAGCATACAATAAAATGAATGTACATCAAAATATGATGCAAAACTCAGAAGAAGGGTGAATGAATAATGAAAACGATTGTCTATGCACATCCTTGGGATGGAAGCTATAATCATGCCATTTTGACTTCCATAACAGAAAATCTAGAAACAAAGCAAGAACCATTTCAAGTAATCGATTTATATAAAGATGAGTTTAATCCTGTTTTTACAGCTGAAGAATTGAAGTATTTTCATAAAGGAGAAACGCCTTATCAATTAGTAAAGGATTATCAAGAGAAATTAAATCAGTCAACTGAATTGATTTTTATATTTCCTGTCTGGTGGTGGGATTTACCTGCTATTTTAAAAGGATTTATTGATAAAGTGATGTTAAGGGGTTTCGCATTTACGGAAGATCAACACACTGGTTCTTTGAAAGGTTTATTGACAAATATAAAAAAAACAACCGTGATCTCAACATCTACAACAGATAAGGATTATATTGAATCTGAAGCTGGAAATGCCATTCAAAGCGTTTTTATTAATAGAACTCTAGCTGATTTGGGATTGAAAAATGAATCCACGAAATGGATTCATTTTTCTAGAGTGAACTTAACAACAGATGAAAAGAGAAAGCAATTTTTAAAAGAAATATCCCAGAATATTTGATTTACAGTACAACAAATAAGGCCCAACTTCTACGACCGATTTAATTTATTGAGAAGGTCGTAGAAGTTTTGAAATTTGAAAGAGGTGAGATTTAGACAAACAAAAGGATAGACTTGTACAAGAAGGTAAATGTAGATCCATTGTATGACCTGATAAACAATAGCCGTATAAGAATCCCACTATTTAAAGTAAAGTTTTATAACTTTAGTGCTACACGTTTCAGCAGACTCTTTATCACCAGTCATTTAAGCAACAACAAATCGAGCCGGCTCAACCGGCGGCTTATACCTAATTGACCTCTTGCAGGCAATTGATCATTGCTTTCTCCTCCAAATACCCCACTATTAAATCCATATCATTTCTGTGTTTTTTGATGTCTTTTTTAGCTCTGCCAGCTCAAGCAAAGTGTTAACAGCAGAATGCCCACTGCCAACTGCTGCAACTGTTTAATTCTGATACCGAGTCAGATCGCGATTTAAAACATCAGGAATGCCATAAAATATTCCATCAGCCACTCTTTTTTCATTTTCTGTCATAATCCCTTCAGCATTTATTGGTTATCAACACCTTTTTTGCCAATATGGAGAACTGGGCTATTTAAATCAATCATTTTCTCACGAATCAATTTTTGTTTGAATTTATATAATCAATTGATTATATAAGTTTTCAATTATATACTATTGGAGGAGTTGATAACAGGACCGTCACCAATTTTTGAAAAGAGGGGGAATCATTGTGACTACAGATGTTTCAATTGGTGTGACACATATGTCGAATTGTTTAAAAACACTCAGTGATCAAACAAGACTGATCATGATGAAATTGTTTTTGGAGAAAGAATATTGTGTTTGTGAACTGGTAGATATGTTCGAAATGAGTCAGCCAGCTATTAGTCAGCATTTACGAAAATTAAAAAAAGCTGGATTAGTTCAGGAGAACAGAAAAGGGCAGTGGCGTTATTATTCAATCAATACACTGTCTCCAGAATTTGAGACGATTCGTATCATCTTAAATCAAATTGATAAAGAAGATGACCTTTTAAAAAACATACAACATAACGTAACAAACATTTCTTGTTCATAAGGAGGGATGAGTTTGAGTTTTGCCGTTTTATCGTTACTTATATTTCTGTTCACTTTAGTATTGGTTATTTGGCAGCCAAAAAATTTATCCATAGGGTGGTCCGCATGTGGAGGGGCTATTTTAGCATTAATCGTAGGTGTTGTGAGTGTTGACGATGTGGTCACCGTGACAGGCATCGTTTGGAATGCGACTTTAGCTTTTGTCGCCATTATCATCATTTCACTCATCCTTGATCGAATCGGCTTTTTTGAATGGGCAGCATTGCATATGGCAAAGGCTGCAAAAGGCAGTGGGCTACGTATGTTTGTGTATGTGACCATCCTTGGTGCAATCGTCGCTGCTTTATTTGCAAACGATGGGGCAGCACTTATTTTGACACCCATTGTTTTAGCCATGGTCAGAGCATTACACTTCAATGAAAAAATTGTATTTCCTTTTATTATCGCGAGTGGGTTTATTGCAGATACAACTTCGCTTCCTCTTGTCGTAAGTAATTTAGTGAACATTGTAACAGCCGACTATTTTAACATTACATTTATTGAATATGCAGCCAGAATGATTGTTCCAAACCTTTTTTCATTGCTTGCGAGTATCACTGTGCTGTACCTTTTCTTTAGAAAGAGTATACCTAAACGCTATGATATGACTGAGTTAAAGCAACCTAATGAAGCAATAAAAGATCCAAAGATGTTTAGATTATCATGGTATATATTAGCTTTTTTGTTGATTGGTTATTTTACAAGCGAATTTTTATCTATACCTGTATCGTTCATAGCGGGTGTGATTGCCATTTTATTCTTGATCCTTGCACAAAAAAGCCCCGCTGTTCAAACAAAAAGCGTACTAAAAGAAGCACCATGGGCGATCGTTTTCTTTTCCATAGGTATGTACGTTGTTGTCTACGGCATGCGAAATGCAGGGCTTACTGATGCTCTTTCAAGCGTGATTCAAGCTGTAGCAGATCAAGGTTTATTGGCAGGGACTCTTGGTATGGGATTTATCGCAGCAATTCTTTCATCTGTCATGAATAATATGCCGACGGTCATGATCGATGCATTAGCCATATCCGGCACCGATACACAAGGAATGATGAGAGAAGCGTTAATATACGCAAATGTCATTGGCTCAGATTTAGGACCAAAAATTACGCCCATTGGCTCCTTAGCAACACTGCTGTGGCTACACGTCCTTTCTCAAAAAGGGGTGAAGATTTCCTGGGGCACATATTTCAAAATAGGGGTCATTTTAACTGTACCAACACTATTCATCACACTTTTAGCGTTGTATTTCTGGCTACTGATTATACATTAAAGGAGACGATCAACATGTCAAAGAAAACAATATACTTTTTATGTACCGGTAATTCTTGCCGCAGTCAAATGGCTGAAGGTTGGGCTAAAAAACATCTTGGAGATGAGTGGAAGGTCTATAGCGCTGGTATTGAAGCTCATGAATTAAATCCGAATGCTGTAAAAGCAATGAAAGAAATAGGGATTGATATATCTAATCAAACGTCTGATCTGATTGATCACAAGATATTGCATCACGCTGACTTAGTCGTCACACTATGCGGTGATGCAGCTGATAAATGCCCGATGACTCCTCCTCATGTCAAACGTGTCCATTGGGGCTTTGATGATCCAGCAAAAGCAGAAGGAACAGAAGAAGAGAAGTGGGCATTTTTCCAAAGGGTACGAGATGAGATTGGAGATCGATTGAAACAGTTTGCTGAGACTGGGAAATAGGTGCTAAGTTTGAGACAAATACAATTTAAAATCTAATAATGAAGAGGGCCAAGTTAAAGGCTCTCTTTTTTTGCATTAATTAACAGATAAGACATAACCATTCAAGTGATTACGGAATTAATGTAAATGGGCTACCAGTTGGTGGTTCAGCCTGTATATCTTTATTTATTAGTTTACATAATATATATTCTAGGAAGTTACAAAACGAATTCATTTCTTTTGTCTCAATTATAAGTATACTTATCTTATTGAGACAAAAAAGAAAAATCAAAATCCTACACTTATTTGCCAGATTTTGATTCATCCAGATACTTCATGATTTTCGCAGGATTTCCGCCAACCACGACGTTTGCTGGAATACTTTTTGTCACAACGGCACCAGATGCAATGACAGCATTGTCGCCAATGGTGACACCTGGATTAATAATAGCACCGCCGCCAATCCATACGTGGTTTCCAATGGTGACTGGTTTACCAAATTCAATGCCTTTTGCACGTTCTATTGGATCAAGCGGATGACCAGCCGTATAAATATGTACATTCGGTCCTAATAAACAATGATGTCCAATGGTAATTTTGCATACGTCTAATAACACCGCATCAAAATTCGCAAAAAAATGCTCACCAAGCTCGATATTATATCCGTAATCGCACTGCAGTCTTCCTTCAAAAACGACATCATCGCCGCAACCACCTAATAATTCCTTTAAAATGGATGTTCTTTTTTCTGGCTGATTGGTTTGCTGATATGCAAAGGTCAATTGTCTCGCTCTTTCTCGATCTGCTATCAAGGTTTCGTCACTAGATACATAATGTTCTCCTTGAATCATTTTTTCCTTCTCACTTTTCATATTGATCCTCTCCTCCCCTTCTATTTATCATATCACCTTTATATTTATTTTACCTTCTCCTCAGAAGAATTGGGAAAGTATGATTTCTTTTGCCTAAAATTGCCCCTGTTCCTGCCTCAGGTTATTTACGAATAGGTCCGTCTCATTTATAATCGAGTAGATTTGTTCAGTAACAGATACATCTTTAAATGTGAGGGATTATATGGAATTAAAATGGTATAGAGCAATCATCATCATTTTCACGATGTCTGGTATTTCCATCTCTACATGGTTTTCACGGACACCAGAAGTGAGAGATTTATTACAAGCCAATACAGGAACGATGGGACTCATTTTACTCGGCTTATCCGTTGGTTCAATTGTTGGGCTTGTTCTTTCAAATGTATTTGTTCGAAAAAAAGGCGGACGAGTGGCGATTGTGATTAGTGCTTTTTTGATGTTTCTTGGATTCACCACTCTTGCTGTTGGTTCAACCCTCTCTTCTATCTTTGTCGTCACGGCCGGGCTATTTCTTTTTGGAGCAGGTTCAGGTATGTGCAATGTGGCGATGAACCTAGAAGGGACAGAAATTGAATACAGAATCAAGAAAACCATTTTGCCTATATTGCACGCTTCCTTTAGCATTGGTACTTTAATTGGAGCAGGAGCTGGCATTCTTTTTATCCATCTAGGGGTCTCTGTGTTGAATCACTTACTTGTCATTGCCCTTCTTTTCTTTCTCAGCATCTTCATTTGTACCCGGTTTATTCCGCACGGGACTGGAATGGATCAGCATGAGAAGCAGTCGCAGTCAGATACAATAGATGATACTCAAACGCCGTGGCTAAATAAACGAACGGTCTCTCTTGCCATGATCGCCTTATGTCTTGCGTTTGTCGAAGGGTCTGCTAATGATTGGATTCCACTTGCAATGGTGGATGGCTACCAGGTTTCTCATTCCATGAGTACAGTCATCTATGCATTATTTTTATGCGGGATGATTAGTGGCAGATTAATCAGCGGACGTTTGATTGACCGTTTCGGCAGGGTGTTATTGCTAAGAGTTGCGATTGTATCAGCTGCTGCTGGACTATTTTTGGTCATTTTAAAGATTTCACTTGTGGTATGTATGATATCGATCTTTTTATGGGGACTTGGGGCTTCTTTAGGCTTCCCGTTAACTATTTCTGCAGCTGGTGATGATAGCCGGTACGCCGTGAAACGCGTCAGCATTGTGACCTTATCAGGTTACACCGCCTCTCTTTCTGGTCCGCCTATATTAGGGCTGCTTGCCAATCAAGTAGGACTGCTTCATGCCTTTATTTTTGTTTTATTCGCCATATGTATTGCGGGAATCTTTACAAAAGCTGTTGCAAAACAACATACATCACAAGTTCACTAAAAGTGTCTGATCCTCGATCATGGCACTTTTTTAAAATTAAAAAAATAAAGTTGAAACCTTTCATGAAGTGAAACAGTCCTATAAATGTCCTGATGTTTATCGCTTTTTTAAAGAGGGAAAGTAAAAAAATAAGACTTTTCAAATAACAGAAAACGTGGTAAGATCATGAAAATAAACAGGAAGGGGTGAGATAAATGAAAAAAAATATGCTGCTAAAATTAGCTGTCTTATTCATAGCACTCGCAAGTTTTCATTTGTTCTCAATGCCTCATTCCGTTCAGGTAAACCATCATGCAAAGGTGGTTGCCGATCAAGAATCACATGAAATGAAAATCGCTCAGACAATGGGCGATGAAAAGAAACAAAAACATGTGAGCGCAGTATTTGCCGCATTTAAAGTACTGCTGATGATTGGCAGTATGACAGCTGGATTTGCACGCATCACTCATACTGATCAATATGACCGGAAAAAGAAGCATTTACTTGCAGTGTTCTATCAATCTTCTTATTTCCGACTATCTCGTGTTTAACCCAACCATCTAAATCAAAACAAAAATTGGGAGGTTTTACACGATGTTATTTTTCTTAAGAGTATTCATTCTAGGTCTGTTCTCTGTCACTTCACTTTCTCTTTTCGTCTACCAAGGAATTGAAGTAGTGCACGCCATTACAAGCATGTTTGGCAACCACGAGAGCTAAGACCTGTATATAATAAAAGAACCCCCTGCTCATCGCAGGGGGTTTTCGTTTGCTTATTTATTGTCATCTGGTGCAGTTTGAGGTGTGACAAGGACATGCGTTACTTCTCCCTGCTCTTCCTCATCTACAATAAATGATCCATTGCTATAGCGGTCATTCGCTCTCAAAGTAGAGATATCAAGCGGAATCGTTGCACCCTTCTCTGTATCAATCTCAAGTGTATCGTGCAGTGATGCAGCGATGACAGACACAATACGATGCGGGTTTTTCTTTAATTCTCTAAGCATTAGAACTCCGCGTTTGGCTCTAGATGTTTTATCAAATTCAGAGAGGTTCATTCGCTTCACAGCCCCTCTTTGCGTCGTCAGCACGAGGACATCGTTTTTCGAATCAATGATCTGGCCAGAGACTACTTCGTCTCCATCCTTCAAATTGATGCCTTTAACACCAGCCGCTCTCGGACCAACAACACTTACTTCTTCTTCATCAAACCACAATCCATAACCATTTTTCGTCGCAATAAACAATTCCTGCTGTCCTGTTGTCACATGGACATCCACAAGTTCATCGTCCCCTTTTAGGTTCAAGGCGACAAGTGGTTTTGAATAGCGCTGCGCTTTATATTGAAGAAGCTCTGTTTTCTTCACCATTCCGCCCTTTGTAAAGAACAGCAGATACGATGTGTCATCAAATTCTTTAATTGGAATGGCTTTTTGGATGGATTCATCACGATCAATCGAAATGATATTCGTAATATGCTGCCCCATGTCTTTCCAGCGTATGTCTGGCAGCTGATGCACAGGACAATAAATGTAGCTCCCTTTATTCGTGAATAGTAGGAGGACATCCGTTGTATTCATTTCAAACTGATGAATCAGGCGGTCTGTATCCTTCATACCAAAGTCCTTACCGTTAGAAGCAGCATAGGAGCGCTGGCTTGTCCGTTTGATGTATCCATCCTTCGTCACCGTGACGTAAACATCCTCTGAGGCAATCATCACTTCTAGGTTAATCTTAATTTCTTCGATTTTTTCCTCAATGACAGATCGTCTCTCATCAGCATATGTCTTTTTGAGCTTTTTCAAACTGTTTGTTATGACTTTAAGCAGCTTTTTCTCATTACCTAAAATGTCTTCAAGTTCTGCTATACGCACATCAAGCTCACTCGCTTCGTCTCTTAATTGCGTAATATCCGTATTCGTTAAACGATATAACTGGAGGGAAACAATCGCTTCTGATTGTGCTTCTGTAAAGTCATATTTCTCCATCAAGTTGTTTTTCGCATCTCGCTTATCATTAGAGGAGCGGATTGTGGCAATGACTTCATCTAAGATGGATAACGCCTTAATTAATCCATCTACAATATGGTGGCGTTCCTTCGCTTTTCGAAGCTCATATGCTGAGCGGTTCGTCACCACTTCTTTTTGATGGGCAATATATGCATCAAGTATAGTTGTCAGCGTCATTAAGGTTGGTCTACGATTATGTATCGCCACCATATTAAAGTTATATGGAATTTGCAGATCTGAGTTTTTATATAAGAAATTCAAAACACCATTTGCATCTGCTTCTTTTTTCAGCTCTACTACGATTCGAAGCCCAGTCCGATCAGTCTCGTCTCGAACTTCTGAAATTCCTTCCACTTTTCTTTCAATTCGGAACTCGTCCATCTTTTTGACAAGGTTGGCTTTATTCACTTCATAAGGAATTTCTGTGATCACGATTTGCTGGCGCCCGCCGCGGATGGTTTCGATCTCCGCTTTTCCGCGAATCATGATCTTTCCTTTGCCTGTTTCATAGGCCTTCTTAATGCCGTCTACCCCTTGAATGATACCACCTGTTGGGAAATCAGGACCTTTGATGACCGTCATCAAGTCCTCAACCGTACAATGAGGCTGTTCGATTCGTTTAATGACACCATCAATCACTTCTCCTAGATGATGCGGCGGGATATCAGTAGCATAACCAGCAGAAATACCTGTTGACCCATTCACGAGAAGGTTTGGGAACATCGCTGGTAAAACAACGGGCTCCTTACTTGTATCATCAAAGTTTGCGACAAATTCGACGGTTTCCTTGTCTAAGTCCTTTAATAGCTCTGAAGCAATCGCAGATAGCCTTGCTTCAGTATAACGCATAGCAGCAGGCGGATCACCATCAATACTCCCGTTATTTCCATGCATCTCAATGAGCACATTCCGTACTTTCCAATCCTGACTCATTCTCACCATCGCTTCATAAACAGATGAGTCACCGTGCGGATGATAGTTACCAATCACGTTACCGACTGTTTTCGCTGCTTTACGGAAGTTTTTATCTTGCGTGTTTCCTTCTGCGTACATCGCATATAAGATTCTTCGTTGTACAGGCTTTAGTCCATCTCGCGCATCTGGAAGCGCACGATCTTGGATAATATATTTACTATAGCGACCAAACCGGTCTCCGATTACTTCTTCTAATGGTAAATCATGAAATCGTTCTTGTTGTGCCATGTTTAAACCTCCTCAGCTAGCGACAAGTTTTCATTTTCAAGAATATTACTTTCCTCATCAAGTCCAAAGGCGACATTCTTCTCAATCCATTTACGACGTGGCTCTACTTTGTCACCCATTAATGTCGTGACGCGGCGTTCCACTCGTGCAGCATCGTCGATTTTGACTCTGACAAGTGTTCTCGATTCTGGATTCATTGTCGTTTCCCATAGCTGGTCGGCGTTCATTTCACCTAAACCTTTATAGCGCTGAATCGTGTACCCTTTTCCAACTTTCTTCAGTACGTCATCCATTTCTTCATCAGACCAAGCGTACTCAATCACTTCTTTTTTCCCTGAGCCTTTGCTGACTTTATATAAAGGCGGTAGTGCAATAAACACTTTGCCATGCTCAATCAGCGGTTTCATATAGCGGTAGAAGAACGTTAGCAGAAGTACTTGAATATGGGCTCCATCTGTGTCAGCATCTGTCATGATCACGATTTTGTCATAATTGATGTCTTCTACATTAAAATCGACACCGACGCCTCCACCGATCGCATGAATAATGGTGTTGATTTCTTCATTTTTGAAAATATCAGCAAGTTTCGCTTTTTCTGTGTTAATGACCTTTCCACGAAGCGGCAGCACCGCTTGGAATTTACGGTCACGTCCTTGTTTTGCTGACCCGCCCGCTGAGTCGCCCTCCACTAGGTACAATTCGTTTCTTGCCGGGTTTCTAGATTGAGCAGGTGTTAATTTTCCGCTCAGTGTTGCTTCGGACTTTTTCCGTTTCTTACCGCTCCTTGCTTCTTCACGTGCTCTTCTAGCAGCTTCTCTTGCCTGCTGCGCTTTAATCGCTTTTCTCACAAGAAGAGTGGCTGTTTCCCGGTTTTCTTCAAGGAAATAAGCCAGCTTTTCAGAAATAACAGCATCAACAGCGGAGCGAGCCTCACTTGTCCCAAGCTTTCCTTTTGTCTGGCCTTCAAATTGAAGCAGTTCTTCAGGAATTCTGACAGAAATAATAGCAGACAGCCCTTCGCGAATATCAGTGCCTTCTAAATTTTTGTCTTTTTCTTTTAAAAGAGCTACTTTGCGCGCATATTCATTAAAGGCTCTCGTCATCGCCGTTTTGGCACCAGACTCATGCGTACCGCCATCTTTTGTTCTCACGTTATTGACGAAAGAAAGAATATTTTCTGAGTAGCCGTCATTGAATTGAAAAGCAAAGTCTACTTCGATGGATTGATGCTCTCCTTCAAATGAGACCACTTCACTCAGAACATCTTTTTCTTCATTTAAATAAGCAACGAAGGCTTCAATGCCCGTCTCATAATAAAAGGTTTCTTGTACATCATGTCGTTCATCAATCAACTCTATTTTTAATCCTTTTAATAAAAAGGCAGATTCTCTTAAACGTTCTGATAACGTATCAAAATTATAGGTTGTAACGCTAAACATCGATCGATCTGGTTTAAAATGAATCAGTGTTCCCGTTTTTTTCGTTTTTCCGACTTTTTCAAGTGACGTCACAGGTTTTCCGCCGTTTTCAAACCGCTGATGATATATATAGCCATCACGTTCAATTGTGACAGTGAGCCACTCTGACAGCGCGTTTACAACAGATGCCCCAACTCCGTGAAGCCCACCACTTGTTTTATATCCGCCTTGACCAAATTTTCCGCCTGCGTGAAGGACCGTTAAAATGATCTCAGGTGTCGGTTTTCCAAGCTTATGCATACCAGTAGGCATCCCGCGTCCTTTATCCTGGACGGAAATGCTGTTATCTTTATGTATTTTGACAACGATATGATCTCCATGGCCAGCGAGTACTTCATCGACAGAGTTGTCTACAATCTCATAGACAAGGTGATGAAGACCGCGTGAATCCGTTGACCCAATATACATCCCTGGACGTTTACGGACCGCTTCAAGTCCCTCTAGCACCTGAATAGAATCATCGTTATAATCTACTTGCTGCTTTTTAACCAAATGCTTAATCCCCTTTCACTAACAAACATAACCGGCAAACCATCAAATGATCTCTTTAGATTTAAATGATGATCATGCTGCTCATTACTGTCCACTTTAATAAGCTGCATCATCACCATGCATGTGTGGTTCAAAAAAACATGCTCCATTGCACGGCTATGAGAATGTTCTACATTCTGCAATGAGAACTAGAAGTCCATTATAAACAAGACTGTTTGATAAGCCAAATGCAATCATATGATGATTTTCACAAAACAGAACAAATGTTCCATCTTTATCTTATCGCTCTTTTTCTTGATATGCAAGATCACCGATATGTCCCTGTCGCCTTATTTTATCGCTTTCTTCTAGAATCGCAAATATATTTCTGCAACAAAAAAGCAAAAATCCTTGAAAACCAAGGATTTTTGACGATTTAATGAGTTTTTGTCATTGCATGAGCCACCTTGATACATAAATCCATGATGGCGACCTTGCCATTTTCCTCAATCAGCCTTTTCGCTTCTTCGTGATAAATGCCTTGCTGCGCCCAAAAAACAGGTGCGTCTATTTCAAGAAATTCTTCTGCCACCTCGGGTAAAAACTCTGAACGTCTAAACACATTGACGATATCAACAGGCTCTTTGATCTCTTTTAGTGAAGCGACTGCTTTCACACCAAGTGCTTCATCGATTGTTGGGTTCACCGGAATGATCTCATAACCGGCATCCTGCATTGCTTTAGACACCATATAAGACGTTCGGTGCGGCTGATCTGATAAACCAACAACAGCAATTCGTTTACTGCTCTTTAAAATACGGCCAATTTCTTGTTTCGAAGGATGATTCATCCAAACACCCCTTTTCCTCTATTTTAGCGAACTTCTGCTTAAAAACAAAGCTGAATCCATCTGCATTTGATTTTTTCAAAAAAAGATCCCCATGTTTTTCATAAGATCATGTTAAAATGTAAGACAAGAGGGAGAATATAAAGGAGTTATGCAGATGTTAATTGCTTTGATGTTTATTTTGGCTTATCTTCTCGGCAGTATTCCATCCGGTCTCATTGTCGGGAAAGCTGCAAAGGGGATTGATATCCGTGAACATGGCAGCGGAAACCTAGGTGCGACGAATGCATTTCGTACACTTGGCGTAAAAGCAGGGTCTATTGTTATTTCTGCTGATATTTTAAAAGGGACTCTCGCTTCTGCTTTACCGTTTTTCATGCAACTGGACGTTCACCCCTTACTAGCTGGAGTTGCTGCTGTTATCGGTCACAGCTTTCCTGTCTTTGCAAAGTTTAAAGGGGGAAAAGCAGTCGCTACATCTGGCGGCGTGTTATTATTTTATGCCCCATTCTTATTTATCACGATGATCGCTGCTTTTTTCTTATTTTTATACATTAGTAAATATGTTTCATTATCATCTATGCTGACCGGCATCTATACATTCATTTACAGCATATTCACCAAAGACGTATTCTTAATCATTGTTGTTGCCGTTCTTGCTGGTTTTGTGATTTACAGACACATCGCCAACCTCAAACGAATCCTCAACAAAACTGAACCGAAAATCAAATGGCTCTAGCCGTTTCATAAGTTTCATTCTGTGGTAAAAGTAAAGAAAAGCTGTTTTTTTGCATCCTGCATTTTAAAAAACAGCATGACTTCAAAAAAGGGGCGATCACATTGAAATTAACGATTAAAGAAGATGCACTCAATTGGTACAAGGATGAATTAGATTTAGAAAAAGGTGATCAAGTTCGCTTTTTTGTGAGATATGGCGGGTGCAGTAATGTACAAAAAGGCTTTTCTCTCGGCGTCGCAAAAGATGAACCTCAAAATGCCGGCGCAACCGCTGAAATAGAAGGTATTACTTTCTTTGTAGAAGAAAGTGATATTTGGTATTTTGACAACCATGATCTGCATATTGATTATAACGAGTCTGTAAAAGAACCAGAATTTCATTATGAATAAACAAAAAAGATACCTCATCCCTCGGGTATCTTTTTTGTTTTATCCTTCAATATATAGCCCATACTCGTGAATGTTTCCTAAAGACCGCTCCTTTTGCAGGATTCTTTTTTGCGGTTCACCGATCAAGTCAAAGTGAGGAAACCCTGCGCGATCGTGAATCCATTCTTTTTTGAGTCCATGTTTTTCTCCCCATTCAATTAACTGCTTCATATCCTGACAGGCTGCTTTAGTGACTGTATTAGCATGCGGGAAACGGTCATCAAGCCAATAATGGGTTAAAAAGGCCATTTCTCCTTGCTGAACAGCTGATTTCCACGCATTTAAATCGCTTCTTTTAATACCAAACGCCATGAATTAAACCTGCTTCTTCGACTGTTCATATACTTTGTGCCAGGCAGGAAATGCTTTTCTAAATTGAATAGGTCTAAAGGTGTCTTTATCTACGCAAATATGCGAGGTTGTCCCTGTAATCGCTGTTTGCCCATCAGGCTTTTGAATTTCGTAGCCATACACCGTTTTAAGTCCATTGTATTCTTCAATCCAAGTATGCACGGTCGCTGTTTCACCATACAAGAGTGGTTTTTTATATTTCACCTGCAAATCTATAACGGGTGCAAGAGCACCGTCTGCTTCTAGCTGCGCATAGGAAAATCCTAATTCTTTAATCAGGGCTGTTCTGCCGACTTCCATCCAGATTAAATAATTCGCATGATACACGATGCCCATTTGGTCTGTTTCTGCATAACGGACTTCTATTTCTTTTTTAGATACATACACGTTTTCATCGCTCTCCTATCAAAACCTAAGGTCTCTGCCATTTTACCACAATCGAAATGGTTCTTCTAAAAGGAGGCAATAAAATAAACCAGGAATCCCTGGTTTATTCAGTATAGCCATTTTTTCTTGCTGCTTCTTCGTCCTTGATCTCAGAACGCATGGCATCAATGCTCATTTTTCGATTTTCATTTTTTTGCTTGATCATCTGTTTTTCTTGATCTGTCGAAAGGGCCATCGCTGCTTCAGATTCATCGATATGATCAAGGGTGTTTTCGATCATATCTTGCAGCTTTTCAACATTATCAGAACGATCATCTGGATTGGATTGATATGACTTTTCATTCATCTTAATACCCTCCTTATTCGCCCTTCGTCTGGATCACATCAGGCTGGTCATTTGATTTATTATGCATCTTTTTACCTTTATTGCGTTTGTATGCTACAGGTTTTGTCCCTAAATGGTCTGGTGTAAACTGCGCTTGTTTATCATGCTCTCTACCCATCATTCATCCCTCCCTCTTCTTTAGGATGAACGAAAAAGGACAATTCATAACTTATTTCTGTCTAAAACGCTCTTCCAACTTTTCTTCAAGCTGGTTTAAAAATTCCTCATTGCTTAATAATTCTTTTTTATTTTCAAGTACAAGCTCTTCAAGTGTACGGCGTTTTCTTCTTCTCATTGTACTCACCTCCAGTGTTTGTATTTCATTTTCGCCAAAACATTTAGAAAATAAGCAAAAAAGCTGAATCATTATAGATCCAGCTCTTGCTCAATTTCTTTTTTTGTCAGCATTTGATGCTTCACAGACATGATACGTCCTTTTTCATCTAATATGTATGTCGTGGGGTATGAAAGCACCTGATATCGTGCTTGAATGCCTTTTTGATCCAATAAAATAGGAAAGCTCAGCTTTAATTCATCTGCAAATGCTGCAACATGATCTTCACTTTTTTCAGTGGTCGTCAAATTCACTGCAAGTACTTCAACCTGATCATATTCGCTTCTAATTGCGTCTAGATCCGGCATTTCTGTCCTGCATGGCTTACACCATGTCGCCCAAAAATTGACGAGCACCTTCTTCCCTTGGTAATCAGATAAAGAAGCCGTTTGACCATCTAGGGTTTTAAGTTCAAAATCAGGGGCTTGATCCCCTTTTTCAAGACCGATTGCGGGCTCTTTTGGTTCAAGTAAATTCCACACAAGTAAACCAATCAACACAAGTAAAACAGCGCTTGCCATTCCTTTTTTCCACATGATTGATCCTCCACTATTTTAAAAAAGAAGAGAAAGCTGTCTAGGCGCCTTCTCTTCTTTGCTGTATGAGTATTAGTTGCTTGCCAATTTTTCACGAAGTACCATTTGAAGGATACCGCCATGACGATAGTAGTCAATTTCGACTTCACTATCAAAACGAACAACCACTTCAAATGTTTTCTCATTGCCATCTGTGTCAATTGCTTTCACAGTGACGAGATCACGCGGACGTACTGTTTCGTCAACATGAACTTCAAATGTTTCTGTTCCTGTTAGACCATGAGTTTCTGCACTTTCTCCGTCTTTAAACTGTAAAGGAAGTACGCCCATGAAGACAAGGTTACTTCTATGGATACGCTCAAAGCTTTCAGCTAGAACAAATTTAATTCCAAGAAGGTTTGTTCCTTTTGCAGCCCAGTCACGTGAAGAACCCATTCCGTAGTCTTTACCTGCTAAGATCGCAAGACCTGTTCCATCTTCTTTATAACGCATGCATGCATCATAAATGGATGTCACTTCACCAGTTGGCCAGTAGGTTGTATATCCGCCTTCTGTTCCTGGTGCAATTTGGTTCTTAATACGGATGTTTGCAAAAGTACCTCTCATCATGACATGGTGGTTACCACGGCGAGATCCGTATGAGTTAAAGTCTCTAGGCGACACGCCTCTTTCTTGCAAGTATTTGCCCGCCGGTGTATCCTTACCAATCGCTCCAGCAGGAGAAATATGGTCCGTTGTGACAGAGTCACCAAACTTCGCAACGACACGCAAGCCTTTAAGCGGTTCAACCTTACCAGGTTCAACTGATAGGTTTTCAAAGAATGGCGGGTTATCAATGTATGTGGAATTTTCATCCCATTTGTACAATGCATCATCCGTCGTTTTAATTTCATTCCAGCGGTCATTGTTGTCAAAAACAGTTTCATACTCTGAACGGAAGAGTTCAGGTGTGACAGTGCTTTTGACGACGCTGTTGATTTCGTCCATTGATGGCCAAATGTCATTGAAATAAACGTTCTCACCATTTTTATCGACACCGATAGGGTCTTTTGTTAAATCGATATTCACCGTACCAGCAAGTGCATACGCCACAACTAATGGTGGAGATGCAAGGTAGTTTCCTTTTACAAGTGGATGGATACGTCCTTCAAAGTTACGGTTACCTGATAAAACAGAAGTGATCAGCAGATCATTTTCAGAGACAGCCTCCTCAATTTCTTGTGCAAGCGGTCCTGAGTTTCCGATACAAGTTGTACAACCATACCCAACGATGTTAAATCCGAGGTCTCTTAAGTATGGAAGAAGTCCTGAGTTCACGAGGTATCCTGTTACAACCTTAGAACCTGGCGCTAGTGACGTTTTCACGTAGTTTGGCACCTTCATGCCAAGCTCACTTGCTTTCTTCGCAACAAGACCTGCTCCGATTAAGACGTATGGGTTCGATGTATTCGTACAGCTCGTAATCGCTGCAATCGCAATCGCACCTGTCTTCATCACAGCTTTTTCACCATTTGCTAGATCAAATTCAATTTGTTTATCCAGCTCTGATTTTTCTAAGCCAAACCCTTGGTTACCAGCTGGGCTTTCAATGTGCTGATGGAACGTTTCTTTCATTTCAGAAAGTGGAATCAAATCTTGTGGACGCTTTGGACCAGATAAGTTTGATTCAATTTGAGAAAGATCAATTTCCACAATATCCGTAAAAATTGGCTCTTCTGCATCTGGCGTATAGAATAAGCCATTTGCGCGAGAATATTCTTCAACGATATTAATTTGCTCTTCATCACGTCCAGTAAGGCGAAGGTAAGCAAGAGCTTCCTCATCTACTGGGAAGAATCCGCAAGTAGCACCGTATTCAGGCGCCATGTTTGCAATCGTTGCACGATCCGCTAACGGCAGCTGTGCAACTCCAGGTCCGAAGAATTCAACGAATTTGTTCACTACGCCTTTTTCACGCAGAACTTGTGTTACTTTTAGTGCGAGGTCAGTTGCAGTCGTTCCGTTTGGAAGCTCTCCAACTAATTTAGCACCAATGACTTCTGGTACTGGGAAGTATGAAGGCTGACCGAGCATTCCAGCTTCCGCTTCAATACCGCCAACGCCCCATCCAAGTACGCCGATTCCGTTGATCATGGTTGTATGAGAGTCAGTACCGACCAATGTATCTGGGTAAGTGATGATCTCGCCATCTTCTTCAATCGCATGAACAACACTTGCAAGGTACTCTAAGTTTACTTGGTGAACAATCCCTGTTGCAGGCGGAACAGCTTGATAATTATTAAACGCTTTCTTTGCCCAGCTAAGGAAGTTATAACGCTCTGCGTTACGTTCGAATTCTAAATCCATGTTAATGTTTAATGCATCTTCAGTTCCAGCTTTATCAACTTGTACTGAGTGGTCAATGACAAGGTCAACTGGAATTTCAGGGTTGATTTTATCCGGATCCCCACCTACATCTGCCATTGCTTTTCTTAAAGAAGCAAGGTCAACGACGGCTGGTACACCCGTGAAGTCTTGTAAAATAACACGAGAAGGTTTAAATGGAACATCAATTTCTTTTACCTCGGCAGTTCCCCATTTTGCCAAGTTTTCAACGTGTTCCTTCTTGATCACTCTACCGTCTACTTGGCGAAGCACTGATTCTAAAAGTACCTTAATGGAATAAGGCAGCTTAGAAACATTTCCAATTCCTTGTTTCTCTAGTGCTTCTAACGAATAATAGTGATACGTTTTCCCATTTGTCGAAAACGTTTTTCTAGATTGAAAAGCGTCTTGTTTAGCGACTTGCTGCTGTTTCGACATGTCCAAAATCCCCCTTTTGATGATCAAGATCAATTTCAATTCTCAGAAAAATCGTCGTATTTCACCACAATTTTCTCACAATTTCATCTTAAAACAAATTCATACATAAGTAAATAACAATGCTTTTATTAAATTCAATAAGTTTAACTTATCATTAGGAAATGATTACTCTTCATAAACGAAGCGGGGCGGGCTCATACTACAAATGAGGTGATAGAACATGACAAAACGCAAAGCAAATCATGTCATTAATGGCATGAACGCAGCCAAAAGCCAAGGAAATGGTGCAGGCTATATTGAAGATGATCAACTCGTTTTAACAGAAGAACAAAGACAAAACAATAAAAAACGCAAAAAAAACCAATAAGAAAGGAGCAAGCATCATGACGAATAAAAACACAGGAAAAGACATCCGTCAAAACTCGCCTAAGGAACATCAGAGCGGACAGCCTGAGCCATTATCAGGCAGTAAAAAAGTAAAAAACCGCAACCATACAAGACAAAAACACAATTCTCATCACGATATGTAAACATTCTCCTCTCATCCCGTAGCAAAACGGGATGTTTTAGGTCTTTCACACATTTCCATTTTCATCATATGATTTATTATGAGATGTGATGGAGGAGTGTTTATGGAGAATGAAAAGCAATCGAATTCCTCTGATTTTCTTGAAATAGACGATTGGCTCAATGTTTTAATGGTTGATCCATTTGCCTGGTATGATGAACACCTCCCAATTGATCTTTATGAAACAAGCCGTGATTATATTATTGAAATCGATGTCTCCACCCTATCGATTACTGATGTAAAACTAACCTTCGCTGGACATGAGCTCACTCTCGCTTACACAGTACAACAGCCAAATGATAAAGGCGAACAGCCAATTGAAAAAAGTGTCATGCTCCCTTTTTATTTGAACGACAAAGAGATTGAAACAGAATACGAAAACCGAATCATTTCGATAAGGATTAAAAAAAGTTCTGACCATCCAAACGGTGCATTTTCCTTTCAAGTCCCGCACTTCAAACATTAAGAGCCCACCTTCATTTAGGTGGGCTCTCTTCCGTTCGTGTCAAGTCAATACCTTTTGCGAACCACCATGGCCAAATAGTAGAGTCGCTATATGATAATGTATTCTTTTTCTACTAGATGGTTTGGGTCTTTCTAGTAAATGGGCAGTTATGAATGAAAAAAGGCGTTCATAGAGATAAGAGACATACATTTTTGTTATTTTCTTCTATCATTTCTTCATGTAAAATAAGATAGAGAGACAAGGGGTATAAGGAGTGAGAACATGTTAAGCGGCTGGTTTTTGTGGTTCATTTTATTTTGGGGTACGGTGATGATCGGATTACTCGCAATCGGTGGCTTTTTTATGTTTCGCAAATTTTTAAAACGATTGCCAAAGGAAGATGGGAAATCAGAGCTTGATTGGCAGGATGAATATATTCAAAAGAGCCTCCATCTATGGCGGGAAGAAGACAAACAGCTTTTAAATGAACTTGTATTACCAGTTCCAGAGCTGTTTAGAGACGTCGCCAAAGAAAAAATTGCAGGAAAAATAGGCGAGCTGGCTTTAAAAGAACAAGCTGCCAGCATTAATTTAGACTTAATCATTCGCGGCTATATTATCGCTACACCAAAGCGTGATCATAAGTTTTTATTGAAGCGCCTTGAAGAAAAAAACATCGATCATACGCCATATGAAGCATTATTAAAATAACCTCCTTATAAAAGGAGGTTTAATTCATTTGAACCTGCTGCGGGTCTAATTGCTTAGACATCTTTCTAAACGACAAATACATGGCAACACGCCAAGGCACAATCATGCCAAAGGCAAGTATCCAAAACATTCCGCTTAGAGAACCATAATCAATAGAAGAACTCAGGATCGTCTTCATTCCGATACGAAGAACAAGAAGTCCAATGAGAATAAACACAAATGCTTTTGACCGCTTTAAGTAAATCTCATTCCCTCTAATTTCAAACTTCGATGTTTTGATTAAAAAGATGGAGAAAAACATCCCCACTGTGATTGCCTCGAGAAATTCAGCCCCAGTTACTCGAAACATAGGAACAAAAAACATCAATGCACCCGTGCTCATGAAAATAGGAGGCAATATAATTTTTTTCGCAGTTGCCGGTTTTGCAGATGACTTAATGCGAATAAACATGACGGCTACCGCCATACATACCGCAATTATAGAAGAGATTATGACCATCATATCTAATCATTCCTTTATTCTTTAAGGTCAGCCTATGTATAATATACTCCAATTGACGAAAAAAAACCATTCGCCGCGACTGTAGAAAACGATTTCAAAAGCCTGTAAATCCGCCAAACAAGGATGAGAACATGATGATAATCCATGTGAGAAGATCAAAGAACAGCAATATCCCTACCACAATCATAATGATCCCGCCAATTTTCATAATAAGCTGCTGACGCTTTCTGATCCATGCCATTTTCGTAATGAAGAAAGATAGAATAAAAAATGGGACGGCAAATCCAAGGACATATGTAATCATATAAGGCACAGCCGACTCTGGATTGTTACTAGCAAGTGCGATAACGGCAGATAAAATAGGTCCTGTACAAGGTGTCCATCCAGCGGCAAAGCCCATTCCGATGAGAATTGACCCAAAAA
The DNA here is from genome assembly GCF_046535585.1 of Bacillus sp. SIMBA_005. Classification (NCBI taxonomy): domain Bacteria; kingdom Bacillati; phylum Bacillota; class Bacilli; order Caryophanales; family Bacillaceae; genus Bacillus; species Bacillus sp. SIMBA_005. The sequence continues at coordinate 97,572 of NZ_JAWRWI010000010.1, forward strand.
AACCAGCTGGTCGGTTTTTGAACTGCATTCTCTTTTCGCCCATGAGGAAAGAAGGCTGAAATACGCCAAGCGTCATAAAGCCAAAGAAAATAATGAGAATGGCTCCAACCTGGCGAATCGCTTGATGGTAATCATCAAAAAACTTCCCAACAAACGATGTCCCAAAGCCAATCGCAATAAAGATAATAGAGAACCCAACTAAAAAGAATAAAGTATGAAGTAGACTTCTTCTTCTCAGCATCACCTTCTCAGATTTCACTTCATCCATACTAACGCCCGTAATATACGATAAAAAGGCTGGATAAAGCGGCAGACAGCATGGTGAGATAAAAGAAAGAAACCCTGCTCCAAAAGCTAAAAAGAAATTCAAATCTGTCAAAAGAACACCCCCTTCTTACAATATACAATAAGAGATGACAAAATCATTTCATTTTTTTTACATCCTCTCAATAAAGATGGTCTATTCTCTTAAAACCTTATATAATTTAATTTGACATCAAGATAACGAATCCTTTAAATTTGAAAATAAACCTTAAAATGGATATAATAGAATCGATTCTTTTTATCAAGATTTGCATGAAAGGAACATGACTTTGGTAAAAACATCATTATTAACTCAAATCGAAGAAAAAAGAGAAGAGCTGATGAAAGTTGTCTTGCACAATGGGATGACATCCACAGTGACCATCGAACATAGCCAGCAGCTAGATCATCTCCTCTTACAATATCAACGACACTTACACTCAAACTCAGCCAACTAATCATATCTCATGATATTATCATGCTACACGATTTTTAGAACAGTTGATATGTGTGACCATAAACGAAACAAAAACCTCTGTTAACAGGGGTTTTTGTTTTTTAGCAGGAAGCTGAAGTAAAATAAAAAACCACCTTCCCTGCTTCATTTAGGCAAGTACAGTGGTTTTAAAGCGTCTGATGAAGGTGAATTCAATAAAGAAAGGACAACGCTTGTCCATTCTTTATAACCATGTTCCATCTATGATCATAATATCGTACGTATTATTTCGCTTGGTTGTTCATGGCTTTCATCATTTGATTGATTTTCTTCTGGGACGGTTTCATGCCCATTTGCATCATCATCATTCGAAGCATTTGTTCATTAATTGGTGGATTCTTTTTCAAGTAGCTCATCATATACTTACGAGCAATAAAGAATCCGAGTGCAACTCCTGCAAGCAGTGCAACAACGCCTACAAGGATGACAACCCATAAATCCATAATTCTTCCTCCTTCATGTTGTCTCGTATAAAGTGTACTAAACAAAAGGCTATTATACAACATTTCACGTTCAATTTTATTTTTTTAAACAAAATTCCTCACTTTTACCGGATTGAGCCACCCGTGCTTCTTTGAACCGAAGTCCATCGCAAGGAAGCAAGGACTAATTTTTCTCAGCACTTCAAAAAACACTGCTTCTGCTTCATAACTGCCGGTGGCAGACATTTGGATATAACGATCTTTTATGATAAATGCAGCCGTTCCTTTTCCATCAGGTAAGGAAGCGCTGTATATCGAGCCAATTTGTGTATAGTGAATGTTCGTTAAGTTGTTCATTAATCGCTGGTGCATATGAAAAGCAGGGATTCGTTTCGTCACGTAATCCACTTGTTTCACAAGCATCACCAATTCATCTTCCGTGCGGTTCGTCCAGTGTAACGACTCAAACAAATGAAACAAAATTGATTCTCTGCCAAAATAGTGATGCGCAAATTCATCCTCAATCCAATAAATATAATAATGGCGTTCCATGTCTATCCCTTCCTTTCACATTTCGTCAATCTCGTATATTGCTTGTATTATACAAAAATGTGAAAGAAAGAATTGTCTATATATGAAGCAAGAAGAAACTAGTTTTGTCAAAAAAACAAGAAAAAAGAAAAAAGTTTGCAGAGCGGATGAAAATGCTCTGCAAACAGATGAAAAAAAGCATGATGCTTGGAGACTGGTTATTTGTTCAGCTTCGCTTTCACACGGCTGACGACATTGCTGACCGTAAAGCCGTATTTCTCAATAATGGTTTCACCAGGTGCAGAAGCGCCAAATTTATCAATGGCAATTACGTCACCATCAAGACCAGTGTAACGCTCCCAGCCAAGTGAAGCCCCCATTTCAATCGCAATACGAGCCCGTACTGCTGTAGGAAGGACTGATTCTTTGTATTCGTCTGACTGCTGATCGAAACGATCCCATGCAGGAAGACTGACAACAGACGCGCGAATCCCTTCTTTTTCAAGTGCTTTTTGCGCTTCAATCGCTAAGCCGACTTCAGATCCGGAAGCAAGTAGAAGTGCTTCAGGCTGTGCATCAGCAGCTTCAACAACGACGTATCCACCCTTTTCTACTCCCTCATATGCCTTCTCAGGAGCTTGATCAATCGTTGGAAGGTTTTGACGAGTCAGTACTAGTGCTGTCGGTTTATCCGTTGAAGATACAGCAAGTTTCCACGCTGCAGCTGTCTCATTTCCATCCGCAGGGCGAATAACAGAAAGGTTCGGCATCGCACGTAATGAAGCAAGCTGTTCTACCGGCTCATGCGTCGGACCATCTTCACCAACAGCGATACTGTCATGAGTAAAGACATAAGTGACTGGAAGTCCCATTAAGGCAGCAAGACGAATCGCTGGTCTTAAGTAATCTGAGAAAACAAAGAACGTTCCGCCGAATACACGAAGACCGCCGTGAAGCGCCATACCGTTTAACGCTGCACCCATTGCAAATTCTCTGACGCCGAACCAAATGTTCTTGCCGGCATAATTCTCTTTACCAAAATCGTCAGTGTTTTTAATCGTTGTTTTGTTTGAACCTGCAAGGTCAGCAGACCCGCCAATGAAGAAAGGTACTTGCTTTGCAATGCCATTTAATACTTCGCCTGAAGAAGCGCGGGAGGCAAGACTTGAACCTGCTTCATAAACAGGAACCTCTTGATCCCAATTCTCAGGAAGCTTTCCTTCAATCGCAAGCTTCAATTGAGCTGCAAGCTCAGGGTATTCTTTTTCATATTGCGCAAATCGTTCATTCCAAGCTGCTTCTTTCTTCTGACCTGCGTCTTTTACAGCTTCTTTGAAATGATCGTACACTTCAGAAGGTACATGGAAATCTTCTTCAAACGTCCAAGAGTAAGCTTCCTTCGTCAGCTTGGCTTCATCGCTGCCAAGTGGTGCACCATGCACACCAGATGTTCCTGCACGGTTTGGCGATCCAAAACCGATTGTTGTTTTCACTTCAATCAGTGTAGGTCTGTCTGTGCTTTGTTTTGCCTTTTCAATAGCAGCCGTCACTTCTTCAATGTTGTTGCCGTCTTTCACATAAAGAACTTCCCAGTTCATCGCTTCAAAACGATTCTTCACATTTTCAGAGAATGAACGATCTAGGTCGCCATCTAAAGAAATATCATTTGAATCATAGAGAACAATTAAACGGCCTAAGCCTAAATGACCAGCAAGTGAAGCAGCTTCAGAGGAAATTCCCTCCATTAAGTCTCCATCTCCGCAAATGCTGTATGTATAGTGATCTACAACATTAAAGTTGTCTTTGTTATACGTTTCCGCAAGATGTCTTTCTGCAAGTGCCATACCAACTGCCATGGCAATCCCCTGCCCTAAAGGACCTGTTGTGGCATCTACGCCCTCTGTATGTCCAAATTCAGGATGTCCAGGTGTTTTGCTACCCCATTGGCGGAATTGTTTTAGATCATCGATGCTCAGGTTGTATCCGCTTAAATGAAGCATGCTATATAGAAGCATAGAACCATGTCCCGCAGATAATACAAAACGGTCTCTGTTAAACCAACTTGGGTTTTGCGGACTTACGTTTAAGTGATTCGTCCATAAAGCGTATGCCATTGGTGCAGCACCCATCGGCATTCCTGGGTGACCGGAATTCGCTTTTTCAATTGCGTCTATGGAGAGAGTACGTATTGTTGCAATAGATTTCAATTCAATCGTTTCCATATAAATCCCCTTCCGTATCTTGTGTACACCATTATCATAAATCTACTGTCCTTTTTTCACAACTATTTCACGCTGAAAAAGAAGGATTTTGTCACATTTAGTTTATCGATCACCTAAAAAGTTATGCAAATATGAAAAAAGATGAGAATATTCTTCCCATCTTTTCAAAATTCAAGAAATCATACAACTATTAATGAAGGTTTTGATCTCTTTCTCTTTTTAATTTTTCTGGTGTGACATCGTTTCCTTCAGGATCAACGATTTTCACGGTTTTAAGTGTATTTTTCATAGAAGAACGAAAAGCTTTTAAATACTCTTCTCTTAATTGCTTTTGTTCTGTTTTTTCAGCGTCTGACAAACCGGTCTCTTTTGACTTTTTTGAAAGCTCATTGATTCTTGCAAGCTGATTTTTAGAAATCATGACTAACTCCTTTAAAACATTTTCTCTACATACTACTAAATATCAATCATTTTGACAACAAATCGAGCTTTAGGTGGTCAGACCTTTTTCATATTCTTGATACCTTCTATGGACCGTTGCCTTTGAAATGTCAAAACCTAGTGCCTGAAGAGTTGCTGCAATTTCGGCGAAGGTCATGTTGTTTTTTCTTAATCGAACAATTTCTGAAATTGGCACTTCAATACGCTCACGACCAGGCGCATGATCCTGCTGTTTTAAATTCAGTTCGGGCTGGTACCCGCGTTCTACAGCTCTTCTCATTCCCCGCTTGATTTTCAGGTTATGAATTTTTCGTTGATATTCTTCAACGACTCCTACGATCTCAATCACCATTTCATCTGCTTCTGAAAGCTCAAGCTCGCCTCTATGAAACGTACTGTACACCTTCACATTCTCTTTAAAAAGACAATGGAGAAGCGCAATTTTTGCTTGTCCTCTTCCGAGACGTGTTTCATCCTGGATAAGAACAGCATCAATTGACTCTTCTTTTAGTGTAGCTAGCATATCAAACACACCATCGCGATCTAGATCATACCCGCTTGCTTTTTCTTTAATGACTTTAACCACATTCATCTTGTGCATAGCAGCTAAAGCCAGCAATTCTTCTTCTTGTCTCTTCAGCGAGGTTTCCTGCTCTTCTTTAACAGTGCTTACTCTCGCATAAATGATTGCATTCATGTCTTCAATCGACCTTTCTACTGTACTGTTGCAAGTTGATATACGACTGGATGCTCTTTTTTGACTGGTATAACAAGGATGTCACCAGGCTGGATTTCTGTTGAAGCAAGATCATTGTGCTGGGTGACCCAGTCAATAAACGCATTTTTATCGATTGATTTGCTGTCGTTTACTTGATCAGCTAATCCCCAAAGGGTATCACCTGATTGAACTTCTATTTTAACATATTGATTTGGATCATTATGGCTTGTGACTGCAATAAGTGAGAGAAATATGCCAACGATGAATGAGAATACCCCAATAAAAATAATAGATTCTTTTAACCTCATAATGTCATCTCTCCTAATAGAATGTGTGTTCGTTCTTTCTGTCACTTATTATAAATACGAACAAACGTTTCTGTCAAACGTTTTTTTCGAACCTATGTTTGTACTGTTAGGAAAAACATGCTATAATTTCTTTAAAATTGACGTTTTGAGGTGCAAAAGATGACGAAGCTATCAAAAAGACAACTCGATATCCTGACATTCATCAAAGAAGAAGTAAAAAGTAAGGGCTATCCCCCATCCGTCCGTGAAATTGGAGAAGCTGTCGGTCTAGCATCCAGTTCAACGGTTCATGGACATTTAGCTAGACTAGAAACGAAGGGCTTAATTAGAAGAGACCCGACAAAACCTAGAGCGATCGAAGTATTAGATGAAGAGGAAATGAATATTCCAAAGAGTGCTGTAATGAACGTACCAGTCATCGGAAAAGTAACAGCAGGCCTGCCTATTACGGCTGTTGAGAATGTAGAAGAATACTTCCCTCTTCCAGAGACTTTTGCAGCACCAGATGAACAAGTATTTATGCTTGAAATTATGGGAGAAAGTATGATTGACGCAGGAATTTTGGACAAGGACTATGTCATTGTGCGTCAGCAAAGCACTGCTAACAATGGAGATATTGTCGTCGCCATGACAGAGGAAGATGAAGCGACAGTGAAGCGTTTCTATAAAGAAGATACACACTTTAGATTACAGCCAGAAAACCCATCTATGGAACCGATTATTTTACAGAATGTAAGTATACTAGGTAAAGTGATTGGCGTATTTAGAAATATTCACTAAAAAAAGCCGGTATTTCATCAGCTAATGATGAGAACCGGCTTTTTTTTATGAACAAGAATAGGCAAGAATACTCGAGCTTGGGAAGGAGCCAAATGTAAAGTTCGGCCATATAAAGCCAGTTGTTCTCCCGAAAGGCTGTGAAGATAGAACATACATTAAAAACACTTGACCGTTTCTCATAAACACAATCGTCCATCTTCTATTACATCCCGCAGCAAACTGAACCGATTGCTGTCCTCCACCTGTCTGCCCTGAAATAAGAGACTGCATGCTTTGAGGCTGCGATAACGCTTGCTGATATTGCGAAATGATATGCTGTGGTGGAGCTGGCGGGGCTGATCCACTTGATCCGGGCCCAGTGCCTCCTCCTCCGATTGGAAACCCTGGAAATCCTCCAACTTGAGAAGGGAACGACGGCCAACCTTGCATCTGCCTGTCATATGAGTACCCATTCCACACACCTTCATACGGATAATACATATTCAACACCACTTTCCTAGACATTCATCACGATAGTATATGTCATCAATGACAAAGCGTGTTGAACATCCAAACGGAAATTTTTCCAAAAAACGTTTTGTTCTTCTTTAGAACGGTTAAATAGTAGATATAAAGAAAAAATAAAAAAATGAAAACTTTTTGCCACCCTCAAACGTTATATATATAGAAAGAAAAGAAATAAAAAACATTTCAATTTAATACTTGTAATATCACTGTAATTATTGTAACATTTGTAACATAAGAAGTTTTCATTGAGAAAAGGAGGCAATCGCCTTGAAAAAATTATTCGTTTTATTAACTGCTATTATGCTTATGATCTCATTACAATCTACAACATTGGCCGCTTCTAAAAAACCAGACACTTTGACAAATAAAGAAGCGTTACATATTGCCCTTGATGCACGGGAACACTTTTGGAGTGCGATGTCAGGCTACAAAATTAATGAACATTCTGATTACAAATTAAAATCATTTAGCTATAAAGACATGACTTACAACTATCTTTCTAAAACATTTGATACAAAGAAAAAACTAAACAGCTACCTATCTCAAGTTTTCACAAAAGAAGCCATTAATCAAGGTTTAAAAGACTATCAGTTCATTGTTCATAAAGGCAAAATGGCTGTTCCAGTCGGCGACGGTGACAATATGCTTAATTGGGATAAAGCGACACCTAAACTTGTCTCTAAAAAACAAACAGTCCGAACTTATGAATTCACTGTCCCAACACTTGATGGACGCAAAGTAAAAAGAACGGTTACGTTCGAAAAAGGACAAAAAAATTGGAAAGTCACAAAAATTGACGCTGTTATCTAAATAAAAAACCAGGCCGATTGAATGGCCTGGTTTTTATATTGAAGTAAATTCAGTCATGCGGTCTAGGGCGTGAGCAAGTGATGCTGCGGTGCGAAATTCATTAAAAGGAAGCCCGAGCTGTACAGCCGTTTGGGCAATTTCTGGTCTGATTCCTGAAATGGTTGTCTCTACTCCAATTAACCGAAGTGATGTGACAAGATCAAAAATCTGCTGAGCCACCATTGTATCAATAATGACAACGCCCGATAAATCAATACATAAATGCTGTACTCCTTTTTGTGAGCACTGTTTCAGCGTATTTTCTAAAATAATCTTCGCTCTCGCTGTATCAATATCACCTACTAACGGCAATAACGCAATATGACTTTTTAAGACAATGACAGGTGAGCTCAGCTCGTAAATCATGTCTCTTTGTGCCACGAGCTTCCTCGTTGTATTTTTTACATATTGCTGGATGAACACATGAATGGAAATATTAAACGCCTCTGAAATTAAATCATACCAATAAAAGATGCGGTCAATATCAATTTCATCTTGACGCTGCTTAATAAATTCTTTTAAGTAATGAAGGACCACTCTTTGATTGGACATGTATTCTCTCACAACATAATCTAATGGTGTGTTTAAATGCTTCGGGTCACTGGCTAAATCTTCAGACCACTTTTTAAACTCAGTATGTAAATATGTCTTGTCTTCAATAAGAGCACGTATAAAATGCTGGTAATAATCTTGATTTTGCCGTTTCAGCTCTGATATGATGCTGGAATCTGTTGAACGATAAATTGATTCTGGATCATCATCCTCAATTGAATCGTACCAAGTTTCAGTCAGTTTCTCTGCATGTTGTATGAAATAATCGTATAATGCACGGTTCTTATCCATAAGCATATGTCCCTTCACATTTTCTTCTTGTCTATCTTTGTATCTTATAGATCAATTGTACACTGAATCTTTTGTCCCTGCTAACTCCAATACGCTCTGATCGAACAAAAAAGACACCTACTCACAGGCGCCTCTCTTTTAGTTTTATTTCACAATAAATAAAATTCTTTTCCCATCAGGATACCCACTTATCTGGTGTCCGACCCATGAGCCTGCTCCCCTATTATCAGACGGGCTGACATATTGAACACTCGCCCCTTTTCCTCCTTCAAGACAAACTGCCATCGGCCACTCATCTCGGTCGAATCCAGGCTTAGTCGGAATGCCTTTTAATGATTCTTGCCTGCGGGCATCTGCTCCATTTCGGTCTATCGTACACACATCTGAATGCCCTTTTCGAATAGCTTCTTGAATATGACTGCCTGTTTCAGGGTACCGTTCCTTTGGAAATTGAATAACATGATCATATCGATCCGCACCTTTTGCCGCATGTTCCTCTCCAAATCCACCTAACAGCGTGCCCATCCATATCACAAAGCATAAGGCGACAGCAGTCATCCAGCCTCTTCTTATCTTCAAAAGCGTGAGACCTCCTCATTTTTCTCAAGCAGAATCTTGACTTAAAGGGAATGTGTCATTTTAATGTATGAGTCGTTCACGAATGACATGTGAAAAAAATGAAGAGGCAAAGTGTCAATGGATTTTTCTAGCATAGACAGATAGTCACTTGTATCCACATAAAAAAGCTTGTCCCCTATGAAGGAAACAAGCTTTATGATTTAGATTTTATTGCGCTTTTGCATAGTTGATAAATTCAACAAAGGCAGCTGTCGCTTTTGGACCGCCATTAATCGTACCGTTTGAATAACCTGCGTTATGAATCCCAACTATTTGCTGATTTTGATCTAGCATCGCTGAGCCTGAATTTCCGCTAAATGTATCAATCGTATAGTATGCAAGATTCGTATCTTCTCTTGTCACAGGACCTGACATCTCCCACTGCGAGATCTTGCCAGTCGATCTCATTTTATCACCTGGATATCCAGAAATTTTAATCGTTGTCCCAGTTAAGTTTGTCACCTGACGGATGGAACGGTAACCGACTGTATTGCCAATGTTCGTATCTGTTTTGATCACGGCAAAATCATATTGGCTCGCACCTGTATTGATATACCCGCTTGGTACATAGAACTCTGTCATATTTGCTGAGCCATTCACCGCAGTACTATCGTTCATGCCTGGATACACCGATCCTTTTGCACTATAACTTCTGGATGCTGTATTGTACACGCAGTGTCCGTTTGTCAAAATTTTGTTAGGGGCAATCAGGGTTCCCGTGCAGCTGGAGCCGCCAAACGTAATATAAGCAATTGAATTATATGGTGCCACTCTTGTGTTTGCTACTTTTGTTCTACCATCGTCTCCAATGACGACTTTTGTTTGAAAGTCTTTTAAATATTTTGATAGTGGTTTTACTTTTTCACCAACAGTTGAAGATAGATCATCCACTTTATCAAAGGATGAGGGGGATTTCGTATCATTGTGGAAATCACTTGAAGAGATCACCTTTCCATCAGAAGTCACCATGTCATAATCAGACGTTAGCACTGAATCAGATGCGGCATGGGCAAAACTAGGCACACTTAAAGCACCAAAAACAAGTAGAGAAGGGAGTAACATTTTCACCTTTTTCATCATATTCCTCCTTTATGTCCTATATCAAAAATGATACGATTGTTTCATATTGGAGTAAATGAGAGAATATTCTTATTTTTTACAAAATATTTCATTTTTAAATTAGGTGTTTTGTAACTTTCAAACTTTCATTCTATCGATCTCACCTCTCTTGATGAAACAGAAAAAACCGCCTAATTGGCGGTCTTTCCTTTTGTCAGCTCCATACATCTTTTACATATCTATTATTATTTGCAAGGGTTGTCAGCCAATTTTCAGCTGTTTCCTTCGAACATTGTTTCTCGTGTTGATAGAGGTCGATCAATGTAGCCTCTACGTCTGGTGCCATGACTTTTCCGTCCCCGCACACGTAAAGATAAGCACCTTGATCGAGCAATTCGATCAGCGTGCCGCCGTCTTCTTTCAACAAATGCTGGACATATACTTTTTCCTCATCGTAACGAGAATAAGCACGATGGATGTGAACAACTCCTTTTTGCGCTGCAAGCTGCATTTCCTCAAAATACAGATCATCTTCATGAGGGTGACGGCAGCCAAAATACAGGTGAGCTTCGCCTAGTGGTTTGCCTTCCTTCTGCCACACTTCTCTTGCCTGAACAAATCCTCTAAATGGAGCAATTCCTGTACCCGGCCCGATCATGATCATCGGTAATTCAGATGAAGGTGGCAGCTGGAATCCTGCCTGCGCTTCGTGGAGGAAGCAGGCGACTTCTTCACCTTCCTGCAGGCCGCATAAATAGTTTGATGCGACGCCTGCGTATTCTCCGAGTCCGTTCCATGCTTTACCTTTTACAACTGCCACTGTGATACTGACTTTTTCTTCCTCTACCTTTGGCGAGCTAGAAATCGAGTAATAACGCGGCTTTAAACCTGGTAAAAGTGCCAAAAAGTGCACAAACGGCAGCTCACACGCTTCATATTGATCTAATAAATCCAGCATGGTTACTCGTTTCTTTAAGATGGCTTCTTGATATGCTTCACCAGCCATTTGTTCAAGCTCCACGCGGTGAGGCGGACATACAGTATGTGCTGCGAGCTCTCTTAGCTGTGTACGTGTCGCAGGCTCTTGAAGCTCAACATGCGAGGCGAGTAATTCTTTGATTGGAATCGGCTGATCTAATGGTAAATGACTTGCCTCTTTCTCAGATGAAAGCTTAATGTGCTGCTCTGGATCTAGTTTAAAGCGGTGGGTCACACGCTGAACGAGTGCATCACTATTTTTCGGCACAATCCCGATATGATCCCCTTCTTTGTATGCTTTTCCAGCAGGCAATTTCAGTTCAATATGTCTTGTCTGCCGTGTGCTTTTTTCTGATTGTAATTCTTCATTTTTCAATACAACAGCTGAAAAGGCATCATATATTTTAGCTACAGGACGCTCAACTAGCTCATTCGTATAAGCAACTGATAGGTTTGGTTTTTCCTTCCCCTTTTGTTGGAAAGTGATCTTAAATTCTTTTGCAAGCTGTTCGAAGACCACCTTCTGGAATGTTTCTTTATCTTCATCCATATCACCGCCTGCATCGCCTTCACCAATATCCGTTACACGCTTTGCCCCTTTTTTCTCAAGTGCTTCATCAATCAGACGAGGAATACGCTGATACGTACTCGCCCAATTTCGATCCCCACACCCAAAGACTGCAAATGTCACGTTTGATAGATCCTGCTCTTCATCCTGCGTCAACCAATCCACGAATTGCTTCGCGTTGTCAGGTGGATGTCCGTTGTATGAAGCGGTCACGATGAGGACAGCACCTGTATCTGGCAATCGGCGTGTAAAGTCATCAAGCGGCGCAATGGTCACATCGAACCCTTTTGCTTTCCCGTCTTCAACCAATTCGTTCGCTATTTGCTTTGCTGTGCCAAGTTTTGATCCGTACAAAACTAGCAGCGGAGTACCGTGACTCGCCACTTTTGAATCACTAGATTTGGTGCTTTTCTTCGGTTCTTCTTTCGGTGGAGCCATAAAGAATTGCTGCTTCCTTGGCCGCACTTTGATTTTAAAATCGTTAGGTTTAATTGTGAGAGACTCTTTTAAATAAAGCTCATAAGATGTGTGATCAATTAACTCTAAATTATGCAGGACCATCGCGAGAACCATCGTAGCTTCATGCAGGGCGAACTGCATACCGATACATGCACGCTGTCCATTCCCAAAAGGCTTGTAGGCATGCTGCGGGATTTTCTCAGGGTGCATAAACCGCTCTGGTTTAAAGTCTTCTGAATCCTCTCCCCATACTGCTGGATCACGGTGTAATTTAGGGAGCAGAAGAGAGACACTTTGATTCTTTTGAATCGGATATTTCCCCCCGATTACTGTGTCCTCTTTCGCATAAAGAGAGAACGTAGGCGCTGTTGGCCAGAGGCGAAGGGCTTCATTTAACACCATACGAGTGTAGCTTAGCTTTTGCACCTGTTTAAATGTCGGAAGCCCGCCCTGCAGCACCTCATCTGCTTCCTGAACGGCTTTCTTTAATTTTTCTGGATTCTTTAGTAAGAAATAAATCGCAAATGATAGCAGTCCGCTTGTTGTTTCGTGCCCTGCAATTAAGAAGGTAATGATTTGATAACGGATATTTTCATCGGATAAACGTTCACCTGTTTCAGGGTCCTCTGCATGCAGCATAAGTGACAGTAAATCATCGCCCGTTTTATCTTGTTTTTTTCGTTCCTGAATAATGTCATCTACTAATTGCGACATAAAATCGACATGCTGGTCAAATTCTTTTCTTCTTTTGATCATGAGTTTATCTGCAATCGGCAATCGGCTCGACTGCTCCATTGCTTCATTTAAGCCTTTCAGCATGCTTTCGATGAACGGATGCTGATTTTCTTTATAAAAGCTGTTAAAGCGAAAATCAAAACCGCAAAGGCCGATCGTATCTAAAGTCAGCTTTGTCATATCCTCAGCTACTTCAATTTCTTCATCGCGGCCTGTTCTTTGCCATTTTTGCACAAGCTGTGTGGCAATATCGAGCATCATCTCATGATAGCCCTTCATGGCCTGCTGGCTAAATGCAGGCATCAAAATTTGATGAGCCTTTCTCCAGTTCGGTTCTTCTGTCCAGCTTGTAAATAGTCCATCTCCTGCAAATGCTCTTACTTTATTGAGACTAGTCCCAATAAATTTATCAAAACGGCTTTCGTCACATACTTCTTTGACAAGTTCATGGCTGGAAACAAAAATACTTGTTGCATTTGAAAATTCAAACTGAAAAATCGGTCCTAATTCATCTGCCAGCCGCCAAAAGGTTTGAGAAAGCTCTCCCTTTTTTATATGGGGAATATTTTTAAAAGGTCCGTATGTTTTTGGTTTTGGAATGATTGATGATTGATGCATATGTCCACTCCCTTTATTTCTTTATGATGCAACGCTAATGGCGCGCCATAAACATTGCTCAATATCCTCTAAAAATTCAATCGTTGGCTCTATTTCTTCTGCAAGAATCTGCTTGTGAAGCTGGACGAATGCGCCAAATACAATGGATAAAATGGTTCTCCCTGATAGATTCGGATGAATCCCATCCTTCTTCCCTTCTTCAAAGATGAGGAATAGCTCATTTAACAATTGCTGCATTTTCTCTTTACTTGTCTCATCTAAATAATGTGACCGTTTATCAATTTCTAAGAAATACAGACCACTCGGGTTCTCCTTTGTAAACAAAACCAAGCAATAAAAGACATGCTTAAAATAGGCTCTGATACTTGCTTTTGGGTCTGGACTGTTTGTGCTGATTTTGTCGATAAACGCAGTGAGGCTTCGCTGGTATAAAATGTTGACGAGTGCTTCTTTACTATCGAAATACCGATAAATGGTTCCCGCTCCAACGTTGGCTTTTTTTGAAATCATCGGCATCGTTGTGCCATCAAAGCCACGTTCAATAAATAAGTCAAGTGAAGCCTTCATAATCTGCTCCTGTTTATCACTAGTCGCTGCAGACATTTCATCCTCTCCTTTCGTTTTACTAGGAATGAATGTTCATTCCGATCGATGTATATTATATTAATATTTTAAATTCTTCTATTTATACTTAAACATACTTATTTTTCTCCGTCACCACATTTTCTGAAAATAATAATAATTAAGAAATGATGCCTAGCCAGACAGCATCCAAACGACTTAGAAACATTGACAGATATGTGTCAGGAAGGTGACCTCCGCACTATACCTTCATTCTTGATCAATCGGAGAGTGAATGTGGTCGTCATATGTATCAATATATAAGCTGCCATTACTTGAACGGACTGCGTATACAATGTCCTTTAAGGAGAGCTGCCTTTTCTTAAGTTCTTCATCTATCCACTCCACAGTTAATTGATTTTCATGAATGTTTTTCAAAATGAGCTTTCCGTCCATGATCACTTCGATAGGCATGTAGCCCTCTGCCTTCATATACAATTGAAGATCCTTTCGAGTGACATTTTCAAACGAAGGATATTTTTTCACTGACATATGCCCATCTGTTTCAATCATGGCAAATTCAACTTCGCTAATATCAAAAATGTCTTTTTCTCTCAGCTGCTGATTTAAATAATCAAGGGTATACCTCATTCCCTTCATATTCTCTTCAAGAATTTTGCCATTTTGTATGACAAGGGTTGGTTTACCGGCCATAAATCCTCTCAATTTTCGGCTCCTTAAAGCAATGAGCGAAATCACATAAATGATCATGACAAGCGTGACAAAGGAAATCGTCGTGTGATGAAACGGCAGTGTAGTATTAAACGCGAGACTCGCCGCAATTGAACCTAAGCTGATGGCTGCTATAAAATCAAAAATATTCATTTGCGCAATGGTTTGTTTTCCAAGAAGACGTGCTCCGCCAAATAAAATCGCAAAAGCAAACATCGTTCGTAAAATGACTTCAATATGGTCTGGCATGCAAGGGTCCACCTTTCAATTGCATCAAAAAAAGCCTTTTCCTTAGAAAAGACTCCTTTTTAGACTATGCATTTATTCCATCATTATTCAATTGGACAGCATCGCTTTGCTCAAATTGTGAACGCAGCTCAATAATGGAGCTATTTCTGACAGCATTGGCATCTTGCTCAAGAAGCCACGTATAAAATCTAGCTTGCTCCGCTGTTTGCAATGCCTGCATATATTTTTGCGTGGAACGCTTCTCTGCAACGCGCTGTTTGATCGAACGCATCTGCTTCCAGAATTGATAATAAGGAAGCTTGAGCTTGGTCATAAAGCCGCGATCATCCTCAATGACATATCCCTCTTCTTTGATCGTGTCGTCATGAGAGACGGCCTGATACCATTTATAAAAAGAGGTCCAATCATGAAACACAGCCACTTCCTGCTTACAGGACATTCCAAGCTGTTCGCTTACTCTTTTCACTTCAGTAAAAGGTGCCTTTTCA
The DNA here is from genome assembly GCF_046535585.1 of Bacillus sp. SIMBA_005. Lineage (NCBI taxonomy): Bacteria > Bacillati > Bacillota > Bacilli > Caryophanales > Bacillaceae > Bacillus > Bacillus sp. SIMBA_005. The sequence goes on from NZ_JAWRWI010000010.1 coordinate 113,057, forward strand.
TAGCTCAGCTGACGCTTCACAATATCAAGTAAAATGAGTTGATCATGATCATATGTGATAATATGCGGGTCTTTCTCTGGCAAAATGACTTCAAACACAAGAGATACATTGTGGTCACGTACGTATGATTTGATGTAGTCGACCTGCACGTCTCCGAAGGTCTGATAGAATAACTCTTCGACCCAAGAAGCATGCTGGTTTTGCTTCACATTAGATGTATACGATTTGGACGTAAACACCAATTCATCTTCCATTTCGTTATACCCAACCGTCCCTAAATATCCATTTGCTTTATCATAGACGGTAACAGGAAATTGAAGGTGGTTCACTAGATGATGCATTTTTGTCTCCGGACGCTCATCAATGTTAAAAAATTTGTTGTAGCTTCTTGAAACAATCTGCTTTGACACCATATTGACAAACAGACCTCTTGCCTTCACATTCACATCATCCCACTGCCGTTCACTAAACGCTTTTTTCGTAAAATTAAAAGATGAAATATGGTGCGGAAGCTTTAATTCCTGTACATATTCATGCTGATCTAAGTGAGCTAAAAAGTCATCTAGTGAGATATCTGGTTGAATAGCAGCCGATGGTTTTTTTTCAGAAGCTCTATAGACTGGGTTGTCAATTTCATGTGTCTCAATCCCGTCAGCTGTGATTTTCAACACCCTCAGCTGTCCCCCGAATTCAACCTGGCCTTCTAGATTATAAGACCTTTCCGCTGCTTGAGTAGGCAGCCTGTATAAATTGCGATGCCCGTGAATTTGAATGACATCTAATCCAGCAGTGTTTTGAACAAACAAATGGTCAATGTCATCTGAATATTCACCTACACCGTGAATGAGCTGCTGTGTTGAGACATGCAGAAGCTCTTCTGGCAAATGAGCAAGCCCCCCGTGAGTAACAAGAAATGTCTTGCCATGGTACGTAAAATAAGTGAGCTGATGAAATGTTCTGACAAACTTCCGCACCTCTTTTAAATCAAAGTCTGCTGTTTCGATTTCAGGTGCAGTATGCCGGTTAAACATATTGCTTCTTACTTTTTCACCATGTGCAAACCGGTATAAATGCTGATCATGATTGCCCTCAATTACGATGACATTCCGGCATTCTCTATGTGCGAGCATCCATTCTAATACTTCCTTGTTTTCTATCCCTCTATCAAGTAAATCACCTGCAAAGATATAAAGTTCATTTTCTTTAATATCTCCTTGCAAATAGGTGGTCAGAGCAGTATGACAGCCGTGAATATCTCCAAAGATATGAATGGCCTCATATTGATCAAAGGATCGAGGCTGATAGGTCATCACTTGCGAATATTCCTCCGGCTGCAAGACCGTCACCCATGATGGGACCTTTTCTATTTTTAAACGCTCGTTCATTTGATATAAAACAGACTCCCGAACAACTTTGTGAGCTTCCCGTGAGCGATTTTGCAGGAGAGCTGTTTCAAGCGGCACCTGCGTGAAATCGACGACATACACCCTGTAACGATACGATGTGGCCAGCGATTTATATTGAGATATCGATTTGCTTGAAATATGCGTGGCATCAATCACAGTAAAATCTCCACGTTCCATACGAGCTGTAAGCAATTCAAATAATAAAGACCAGACTTTGTGGTCATGTTTGCTTGAAATTTCTGGTTTCCCATTGACAGATAACTGCGGAGGCCGGGTCAAAAGACGGATCTGATCCGCTGATAACGTGTAAGGCTCTAAGCCTTGGGCTTTGATCCAAGTTGATTTCCCTGCGCCTGGGAGACCTCGTAAAAGGACTAAAGTTCTCATATTGGTTCTCCTTTAACAAGTGATATTTTACCTATTATAGATAAATAATGGATAAATCTCAATTTTTTATTGATTATGGTAATATATAGATAGAAAGGGAGGTTTTACGTATGTCTAACGGAGAGAATATGGCATTTAACATGGGTGATCTTCTATTTCAAGTGTTCTCTCTTCTATTCATTGCTGCTATCGTGACGATCATTGTCATCGCTTTTCGAATGATCAGAAGAAAACGAATGGAATTGAAGAAGGTCGAGGAAAGATTGAACAAAGTGATTGAAAAGAACGATTTAAAAGAGTAAAAATCCGGGATTTAACCGGATTTTTTTTGTTTCATCACAATCCCTTGCCGCTGCTGCATCAAAAAGAAAAAGACGCCTAAAAGGACAAGAAAACCGCCACACATTTTAAGCAGCGTGACTTTTTCTCCAAGCAGCCATACAGCAAGAATCGTGGCTCCAACAGGTTCGCCAAGGATACTCATTGAAATGGTTGTGGCATTGACATAGGTTAAAAGCCAATTATTAATGACATGAGACATGGTGGGAATGATCGCAAGCAATAAAAAGATCCCCCACTCTTTACCTGGATAGTCTGTAAAAGGAGTTTGCTGCATCAAATTAAATAAAATTAAAAAAAGACCGGCAAAACCAAACACACAAAAACTATAAATCCAATGAGATATCTTTCTGACAGCCTGTTGACCTATTAATAAATAACAAACAACGGCGATCACACTTAAAAAGGATAAAATGTCTCCTAGGATAGCTTCCTGGCTATGACCTATGTCTCCCCACCCAATCATGAGTGCACCAACAATTGCGGCACACATCGTCAAAAGTGCAGGGAGCGTGGTTCGTTCACGAAAAATGAGAAAGCCGCCTAATAAGGAGACCATCGGCTGAAGGGCGATGATAATAGTAGAGCTTGCCACAGTCGTCAGCTTCAGTGAGCCAAACCACAACACAAAATGGAGTCCTAAAAAGAAGCCTGACATACATAAGAAAAACCAGTCTCTTCTCTGAATCGAGAGAAATTCTTTTTTTCGTGGCAGAATAAACGGCAGCATAAAAACCGCGGCAAAGATCATTCGATACATACTTAAAATAGCAGCAGGTGCATTTGACCATTTCACAATAATAGCAGAAAACGAAATGGCAATAATTGAAATCACAAGCGGTAGTGCAATTGATTTCTTTTGAGCAGTTGACTTCATGTCCATGAGCAGCTTCCTTTACATCAGCAGTAGATGAGAAGTTCATCCTTGTATGTCGTCATCTTACTATGTCCAATCCGCTAGAGGCAAGATGATTTTAAAACTGATGTAAGCTTTTTTTGTATGAAAAAAGGCTTTCATCTCGAAAGCCCTATTCATCATCTATCAATAGATAAACCGCCCGAACTGGACCATGAACACCTACTACTAAATTCATCTCAATATCCGCAGAGTTACTCGGACCTGATATGAAATGAATCGCACCTTTCGCCTCTTCCCCCTCCTCTACCGAGCGATTAAGAGCCGAAACTGCCTGAATCATCCGCGGAACCACCGTGCTTTTTTCGATACACACGATATACATCATCGGTAAAAAATGCAGCGCTCTTCCTTGACCCTGATGGGATGAAAGCACGACTGTCCCTGATTCTGCAAGAGTATAATCACTAAATACAACCGAATAAGCCGCTTGTTCTGCCAGCCTGATATTTTCTTCCCTTGATGCTTCAGCATTCCAGCTGGTGACTGCGAAGCCTTCGTGCTGCAAGCTGTCAAACATCGGATAAAATCCATATTGTTCAAAACGATGATCGCCCGATGTCATCACAGAACCCTCTCCATACTCTGTCATCAATGATCGTAATACAGAGGGCGCTTCCTCTGGTGTTGTTTCGACCACTCTTGTGTGAATTCGTTGACATTGCACCTTCAGTTGCTCAACTAGCTCTTCTTTAGACAAAAGTCCATTTGTTTCCCACTGAACTTGATGCTTCCAAGCCGGACGCTGAATAGATGCAGATGAGGAGGAATCCTTCCCTAATTGCTGACGGATATGATCTAAAAACGACTCTCGTTGAGAAATGGTTCCCTTCATCACTGCTCCTCCTTCTGTCTCTTTTTAAACCAATCCCTGAATCTTTCTTTACTTGGAGCTGGCAGGTCACGAATATCTGTCCAATTCTTTAAAGGGCCTATTCCTTTTGAAATCTGTCCGTTTGAAGCCATACGATTCATCAATACAGGAGCAGCTTTTGTTCCGAATTGATACATACCGGGAGTCGATGCACCCATTCCGAACATTTTCATCGCCATCATTTCAGCTTTAGGCGCTCTCCCCTCTTTTTCAACAATGACTTGTCGATGTTTTATTAATAATTCGTGAAGCGGGATCTTTACTGGACAAGCATCTGTGCAGGCCGCGCAAAGGCTGGATGCAAAGGGGAGCTCTTGGTAGTCATCATAGCCGCCAAGAAGCGGCGATAAAACAGCGCCAATTGGCCCCGGATAAATCGATCCGTATGAATGTCCGCCCACATGCCGGTAAACTGGGCACACATTGATGCAGGCTGCGCACCGGATACATTGGAGAACAGGCTGAAAGGGAGTACCTAATATATTGGACCGCCCATTGTCCACAATAACCAGGTGAAATTCTTCTGGTCCATCCACTTCTTCTCCTTTTGGTCCGACGACAGAAATATAACTCGTTAATTTCTGACCGACTGCACTTCTGCACAAAAGACCAACGAGGACATCCAGCTCCTCCATCGTTGGAACAATGCGTTCCATGCCCATAACGGCGATATGTGTCTTCGGGATAGCCGTAACAAGATCCGCATTCCCTTCATTTGTCACAAGGCAAATGGAGCCTGTATTGGCGACAGCAAAATTGCAGCCGGTGACACCAATATCTGCTTCGAGGAACTTTTCACGTAATATGGCTCTCACAAAACTCGTCATATCTTCAGGTGTCTCTGACATCTCATACCCGAGCTTTTCGTGAAAGACTTCTCTTATTTGTTCTTTCGCCATATGAAGAGCAGGTGCCACAATATGTGAAGGAGGTTCATGATCATCTACTTGCAGAATATACTCGCCAAGGTCACTTTCCACCACGTCACAGCCGATCTCTTCAAGGGCTTGATTCATTTCAATTTCTTCTGTGACCATTGATTTTGATTTAACGATCTTTTTGGCCGCTTTTTTCTGTGCCACATGTTGAATATACGCCGATGCCTCTTCCTTTGTTTTTGCAAAAAAGACATGTCCTCCGCGTGCACTAACGCTTTCACTTAACTGGTATAAGTAGTCATCAAGATGCGTCAGCGTATGCTGCCGGATTTCCTCGCCAAGTTCTCGCCACTTTTCCCAGTTGCCAAGTTCTTCGCTCGCAGATAGCCGCCTTTCATACAGGCGTTCCTGCGCTGAGGAAACAGCTCCTCTCATGACCGTATCTTCTAATCCTTCCCCGATTCGTTCTTTAAAGGCCTTCGCTCCAATTTTCATACTCATGTGCCGTTCCCCCTCTTAAAGTCAGCGGCTATTTAATACCTCTGCGATATGCATCACTTGAATGGATTTATCAAGACGATTCAGTCTTCCGCCAATATTGAGCAGGCAGCCGCAGTCAGCACCAATGATATATTCAGCGCCTGTCTCTTCTATGCTTTGGACTTTCTCATCGACCATTTGCTCAGAAATAGGTGTCATTTTTACTGAAAAGGTTCCTCCAAATCCGCAGCAATTTTCTGCGCGTGGCAATGGTGTCATCGTCAAATCTTTGACATTTGACAATAGAGTGAAAGGGGCTTCCTTAATTCGCAGCAGTCTCGTCATATGACAGGATGTGTGATAGGCTGCGTTTCCTTTCAGGCTCGCGCCTACATCTGTGACGTGTAATATATCAACAATAAACTCGGTTAATTCATATGTTTTCTCAGCAAGTGCTTCAGCTTTTGCTGACCACACTGGATCTACTTTTAAAAGTTGAGGATATTCTAAAAACATCGCCTTACAAGAGCCTGACGGCGTCACGACATATTCAGCTGATTCAAAGGCTTTAATCATGTTTTTTGCTGCTTTAATGGTTTCTTTTGTATAGCCGCTGTTAAAGGCTGGCTGCCCGCAGCACACTTGTGCCTCTGGAAATTCCACTTCTACACCGAGCCTTTCTAATACTTCCACTGTGGCCTTTCCTACATTTGGCTGCATGGTGTCAATTAAACAGGTAACGAATAAATGGACTTTCATCGGCGAACTTCCCTTCTTTGCTGCAATTTGATTCATCAATTTGGTCATCTGATGACGAAATAAAAGGCCTTATTTTCATTTTAATCCCAAATTTCTGAAATTTCAACGAAGTGATTTGTCTAAATTTGGACATAAGGCTCGTGTAGCTGAATGAAAAAAACGCCCTAAGATAGGATAGGACGTTTTGATATTTATTTTTTGGAATTAATTTAGATGTTAAGTTAAAAAGAAAACATTTGAAAAATTTTTGTTCTCATTATGAAGAATGTATCTAAAAATACTTACTATAATTCCAGTGTTGCAATCAACATTTCATGTGATTTTTCAAATCAATCACTCTTTATAATGTCTATTAGAATGTGTCAACATATGAAAAACTTCTTCTAAACTATGAGTATATCCATTCATTTGACTGTCTTGCAATCTTATTTCCTCTAAGCTACCAGCGGCAATACAATTTCCTTTTTCAATTATTACTAGTCTGTCACATAATTTTTCTGCTACTTCAAGTATATGAGTACTGAAGATGATCGAGTTTCCTTTATGGGTAAAGGCTTTTAAATAATCTTTAATAGCCTTTATGCTTTCTGGATCTAATCCTGTAAACGGTTCATCCATAATCAAGAGAACCGGATTATGAACTAAGGCACCCATTAATATAATTTTTTGACGCATACCTTTTGAATAGGTTTTGATTAAGACATCAATTTTTCTTTCAAGAAAGAGTAGTTGGGACAGGTCGGATATAAAAAAATCAATTTGTTTGGAAGGAACTCCTCTTAATTCACCCATGAAGATTACGTATTCTCTACCTGTTAAATAATCATATGGACTTAAATCATCGAATACACAGCCAATCTGCGACTTATATTTATTGGGATCCTCAACCCCATATAAACTTACAAATCCGCTGTCAGGTTTCAGTAATCCCGATAATATAGATAGAGTTGTTGTTTTACCCGCACCGTTTGAACCTAATAAACCTAAAATTTCACCGGAACGTATGTGGAAGCTTATTTCATTTATCGCAGGTATACTGCCATATGACTTGGAAATATTCACTACATTTAACATATAATCATCCTTACTCACTAAATTCATTTAAAGATGCGAAGTTTTTAAATTCTGAATTAGTTAATTTTTTACAGCATAAATGGAAGAGTATTGAGCTAATCATAAATGTCATTGACGAAAATAATATTACGGTTAAGAAAGAATTTTTGGAGAGTAAGATGACTAAACTCCCAATGATAATAAATAAACTCGACAAAAATTTACTCATAATACTGGACCTTGTACTAGGCAAATCCATATAAGTTTCTCTTTCGTAATTCGGGAAGGTAAGACTGGAGACTAGAGCAATTAGTATTGTAACAACCGTAGTTAATAGATTTAAAGGAAGAATTAATAAGAAATTGACGTCAAATACTAAACATGTTGCTGAACTAACAATAATTGAAAAAGGCAGTGCAACTCCTAACAAACTAAGTACCTTCGCTAAGCAAATTTCTTCTACTCTCACAGAAGTAAGTAAAAGGTAAACGAAACTTTTTCCTTCAAAGTCAGGCGAAAATCTATTAAAGAGTCTATGGATTACCATGACGGCTCCCGAAAGGTGAAGAATAGCAAAGATCGATAAATGATTTCCCTCTATATAAGAAATATTTTTGGAGGCTAAAAGATAATATGGTGTAAATATCAATATGTATTGAAAGATAATTAATAAAAATGTTTGCTTAAATCTATACTGCTGGATTCTTTGAAAATGTTTATAATCTTTCTCAACAATTTTCCTTGTTAAAAATGGAATAAACTTAAGGTATTTTAGAACCATTGACAATCTGGACAAATACAAATTAAACAAGCTGTTTCTTATCTCTGTTCCAGTGACATTGGAATTATTCCGCTGAAAAAAATCAATATATGCATAAACTTCTAAATGTTTTAAAGATTTACCCATTAACCAACAAATACAAATCCCTATAAATAGGAAGATAGAAAGAATTGTCCATTTATCACTTGTAAAATGAAATGGGCTAAAGAACACTAGTAAAGATTGGATAATAGAATGGTTGTAAATTAATAAGTAATTTTCTTTCACAAGACCAATAGGTATATATTCAATGAAAGGAAAAAGAATAGAAAAAAAGAGTATAGTTATTATTATTTTTGTGAATAAAAGAAACAGGCTATAATTCAATCCAATTCTTTTACTTACTTTAGCCGAAATTATTTTCAACACTATATAGATTTTTAACGTTGCTGCAATTAATATTATAGGAGTTATAAAAAGAAATAAAAACATCCCAGTTGCTAAACTAAGGTTCAGCTTTGTAGCTATATGAATGAAAAAGAACACAAATATTACGAATAGTAATAAACTTTTAAATAATTCACGCCCAATTAACTTACTGAGTATTATTTTATTAACAGATGGAACAATAGAAGATAGTAACTTAAAGTCTTTAAGTTCTAGCATACGGTACACATTAGAATAAACATTGCTAGTCAGAATGAACAATATTATTAATAAAAATAGTCTATAGGCCCATTCACTTTGCTCTTTTCTAGGTAATGGTTCTAAATTCCCGAGCATAAATTCAACTGTATAAGAAGTAAAATAATGAATAATAGTCAAAGTAACAGTGATGATGATGCATCCTACAAGAAATGGGAGATAAACACTATGCATTCCCCCATTTTTATGTATATACAAAAATCTGTTTAAGATGCTTCTAAATTTATATTTGTTAATAAAATATAATTCTCTCATATCCATCTACCTCTAAACATCAAAATGATATTTAAAACTAACTTCATATATTTAGGAGTATTAATCCTTCAATCAATGACGCTGTGAATAAAAAAATAATATACATAGTAAGTAGGACAACCATATCTATTAAGTCCTGCTTCTGTATAAATTTCCGATTTCCACGAATGGATTCAATCGTTATTTCACCAGGTTTTATAGCAAATGCAGTGACTAGAGCTATAGCAATCAACTCAAAAATCCCATGAAATATCGTGAATGTAATCACTGTTGAAATTGGCATTGTTTGAGAAATGCTATAGATAGATACGCCAAGTAAATATCCTTGTAAGGAAACATATATTATTGATAAAAAGCCGAGTGAAAAAACTCCAATTAACGCTGGAAGCAAAATAATGAAATTATGTGAGAAAATTGAGAAACAAACAGCAAACCCATCATTCTCACTATCACTAACCCCTTCCTCCAAATAACTAAGGGGAATGGTAGCCACGTTTATATCATTGTTAATCGATAAGAATAATATAGTACCCAAAAAACTAATAAAAACAACTAATAAAGCCAAATTCAACACCCGGAAATTTCTCTTTATAAATAGTTTTAGCCAATTATATTTGAAATGATACAGTTTAGCCTTCATATAATCACCTTGTTAACTCAATTGGTTTTCTTTATGTTCTCAATTCGTTTTTCAAAAGAGGGGTGACTTTCACGCCATTCAGACTTTCTTCCATAATCTCCATCTTCTTCTTCAATTAGACTGCTTAATTTAATCAAAGTATTGAGATACAATGTTTTATTCTCAAGATGGGAAACAGCAAAGTTATCAGCCTGAATCTCAAATAACCGGCTGATTTTCTTTGGCAACCATTCCGTAATGAAGATCATGAGAATGACTCCTACTGGGAAAATAAGAACATATTGCCACCATCCGTTAGCAAGCATAACCTGTCTGGCATAATACATACTGATGCCCATAAATAATGTTACGATCAAAGTTAGAAACATGGTATAATGCGCATGTTTTAACTTCGCATGCCCCATCTCATGGTATAAGATAGCACGAATTTCATCTTTATCAAACTTATCTAACAACCCTTCTGTCACATACACATCGACTCTTCTTTTAAATGGTAGTTTAAAAGAATATATCCAGGCATTCACATCCTGTTGAGAGTTTTTTTTCACCCAAATATTTACCTTTTGGTTTGTCTTATTCTCAATATCCTTGCGAATATTCATGAATGCTTCCGTATTTAAAAGTTCATATTTGTTTATTATTTTTTGTATGATTGAGTAACCGAAAATAAATAATATGATTAGGGCGAAGTACCAGCCACAAAATAGAAAAAGGTTATCCATGATCTTCGCTTGAAACGACAAAGGAAGTAATAAATATGATCCGAAATATAACAAAGATAATGTGGCAGCACCAAACAAAACAACTTGCTCCCTAACATTCATTAAGAACGAATTTCCTGACGCGCCTTCATTTTCTTCTAAATCTTCAGGCATATCTTTTGTAGTATACTCAAATGAATATGCTGTCAATAAAATTGACAGGAAACTAGGTACAAGTATAGAGAGAATAATGCTTAATACATAAGAGCCTGTTATTGATAGCACATATCCCATTAAGAAATAATAATTTAATCCCAAGGGAAGAAAAATGGCTAAAACAAAGGGAATAAATAATGTGAATAGGTTTTTCATAGATTCATGAAGATTAAAAAATAAAAATAACATAGCTGGAAAGAGAATTCCCATTAAGGTAATTAATATAATGTATATGGTATTATGCTTAAAACCTGTTTTGACCTTAGTAGTTTCTGTTAAATTCGTTAGATTGTATTTAGAGAAAAAAGGATTTTGCGATACCTGTTCCATCTTGATTTTATCATCATGAATAGGTACAAAACCTCTTCTTAGAAAAACTGTTGCCTTATCTTTCATTAATTTGTCAGTTTCAATTGTGCTAATTCCATCCCTAGATGGAATCTCCGTGAAATGTATTTGCTTTCCCCCTAATTGAAAGGCTGCTTCTGATCGATCTTTGGAGTGACCTTCTTGATGGGTTAATAAAAAATCCCCCTGATAAAGGGAATGGGAGATTAATACTTTTGGATTGTTATCTTTGTTCGAATCGAGTAAAACAAATGGAGAAACAACTGCTGAACGGATACCAACTTCAATCAAAATGACTATTATTGTAATAATGCTTGCAATAAAAAAAGAAAGTGAGGCTTTTCGTAACATTTCATCACATCCTACTAACTGATTATAGAATTACATAAATGAAGTGAAAATCTCTGGAATTATTTTTAAAATTGTGTTTAGTAAGAAGGTGAAAGCGATAATCATTATGGACACCCACTTACTAGAATCCCTTAACAAAATTTTCACACCTAAATACATGATTATGTACTGCCAAATCACAAAAAAATCTATATTTTTTAAAAAACTGCTTAAAAGAGAACTATCGGTATCTTTTAATATACCAGAAAACCCTTTAATCTCGTACAATTCCCCAGAAAACATAACTAATAACGAGAAAGAAAACACCTTAATGGCTATAGGAACCCAACTATAACCGATAATACTGGATACCGCTCTGAATTCACGGGTTTTAGTAGAAAACAGTGATACCATAAAATAGATGACAATTACTTGAATCAACCACTCTATAAGTAATCCTCCACTTATAATAAAAGTGAAAATACCAATTATTATAGCTGAATTAGACAACTTGTCTTCTAATTCAAACAGGTTAGAAATTTCCTGTATTAAAAATTGTGAGGTGGATAGCACTAAAAATATTCCGATTAGCATAATTAAAATGAACGGATAAAAATTCTTAGGTTTTTCAATTAATTTATTAAATAAAGATACTGGTTCAAATAATGCAGATACGAATGATTTGACGCCCACTACAATTCCTTTCACCACACGGCTCCCCTTATACGTAATTAGTGAAGAAGAAGTAGTTATGAGAATCATAACTACTCTTCTTTACTTACCATGTAACAGCTGCTTTTTTACCTTTTCGTTTGATATACCACTTTAATGACATCCTTGCTGCCCAAGCGATAGCCGTTACGGTTCCAAATGAAAAGGCACCTAACACTATAGATATTGCCGAAGCAACGTCAGACCCCGTCATCACCATGTTGACAATTTTGGATGCCTGTTTTTGAGCCTGGTTCCAAGTAGTCTTTTTGCTATATTTATTAATGATTTTGGCAAGGTTCACTTCTACCGATGATTTTTTTAAAGTCTGGATATCAGAATTACTGAATTCGTTTTGATTATACTTCACTGGTGACCCAATAGTACCAAACATCACTAAAATAGATAAAAAGACCATCCCAAAAGCGGCTAGGATTTTAGAATTTTTACTATTAATTTTTCCCACAATTACCACCTCCTCCTATTATTATCTAATATTACAATAAATAAAATTAGAGTTCAACATTATCATATAAAAAAAGATACTTTTTTACTATTTTTTGTTGGTTAAAAGATTGTTTACTCCTACTGGTATAAGGTTATGTTAGTTTTTAAGGTTTGATAAATTCATAAAAAATGAAACAAATTATCATTTGAGTTTTTCATGTTCTCCTCAATGATGTAAGAGTAAAAAAAATAAGGGAGAAATTAACCATTCAGTTGATCTGTTTATATAAACAAACGTTACATTGACAGGGCTACAGTTGGAGAGGAACTAAATGATGCATGAAGCATAATCCACATGAAAAAAACGCCCTTTTCATAGAGCGTTTTTTCAAGTTTATTTTGAAATCAATTCACGAATTCCTTCTTCAATAGGCATTAAAGGCCGGCCTAATAAGGTTTCGAAATCATGGCTTTCAACGGCTAATGCACCATCGCGAATCCCGCTTTGAATGGCTTTAACAAATGGCACAGCTTCTTTTGGTACCCCATTAGAAGCTAAAAATTCTCCAAATGTGTCGACAGTAATTTGCTCCACCTTGATCTCTTTTCCGCTCACTTCACTGACAATGCGCGCAAGTTCAGTATGCGTCCGAAGAGGTCCTGACAGTTCATATTTCTCTTTGTTATGTTCAGAAAGTGTTAACGCATTTGCGGCCGCTTCTGCGTAGTCATTTCTTGTTGCCCAGCCAACCTTGCCATCACCAATTGGACTTAAAAATGGTGCGCCGCTAACGGCTGCTAGTATCGTATCTTTTTCATTTTCTACATACCAGTTGTTTCTTAAAAACACATGAGGAATGCCAGAGGCGACAATGGCTTCTTCAGTTTTTTCATGGTCGTGTGCGAGGACAAGCTGACTCTCTCTTGCATTCACAACGCTTGTATAAGCAATAAAGGATACACCAGCTGCTTTCGCCGCTTGGATGGCAGCCGTATGCTGCTGCACGCGGTCTCCATCCGCAGTTGAAATGATCAAAAGGCGGTCAATACCTTGAAAGGCTGCCTTAAGAGTGTCTGGCTGAGTAAAGTCTCCGTGGCGTACATCCACCCCAGCTTCCTTCAAATGTGCTGCCTTTTGCGGATCTCGAACACTCACCGCAATTTGTTCAGCTGGTACCTTTTTAAGTAAATGCTGGACGACGAGCGATCCAAGCTGTCCTGTTGCGCCTGTTACTAATAATTTCATTTGTTTGACCTCCTCATTTTTCGTTCAACGGTGATGTGCATACGTTATAATCAAAATGGTTACAACAAAGGTGTAAAAAAAGCTCCAATGTATGAGCTTTTTTATTCCGCCTCTGTCAATAATTGCTGAATTGTCACTTGCTTTAGGTGATTCTCAAGTGCAGCTTGTGCTTCTTTTAGTTCATGCCGCAATCTCGTATCCATCGCTTGACCAATCGGGCATGCGATGACGGGCTGATGAAAGTTAAATAATTCTTCATCCTCGCTTACATCGACAGCGCGGTACACATCTAATAGCGTGATTTCCTCTGCCGGTCTTTTTAAATAAGCACCGCCTACTCCGCGGCGGATCTCAATAAGATCCGCCCGTTTGAGCATTGCCATCATTTTTCGAACAATAGCTGGATTTGAATTCACGCTCTCTGCAATAAAATCACCTGTACACTCTTTTGGAACACCTGCAATAAATGACACAATATGAACAGCAATCGGATACCTGCTGCTAATTTGTTTCACAATCTTTCACCACCGTTGTAATCAATATAGTTACAATGAGTGGTTTTGTCAATCAATAAATGGATTTTTCTTTCGATCCCAGTCCTCATAAGTCATGCTATCGTAGTCTTCTTCTGTATCAAGCTCAAGCGGCGCAATGCATTCAAGCAGATTTCCATCTGGGTCAAGAAAATAGATCGCTGCATGAAATTGCGGTGGATTATCCAGAACTAAAGGCTGCCTCTCTTCTGAAAAGCCAAACATTGGGTGAATGCCGATGCCCTTTTCAACCAGCCAAGCCTTGATCTGTTCAATACTGGACGTTGTAATTTGAAAGGCAACGTGCCGAGTCGAGGGATGGTATGGGAAGTCATTGATATCTACTTTCCACAAACCAAGCCAGCTCTTTCCTTTCTCAATCCATAAAAAAGCAACTCGATCATTTTGGTGAGCAAGTGTCAATTCCAATTTTTCATAAAATGCAATAGACGCCTTCAAATCGTTCACAGGTAAATGAGCTTCATACAAACCTTTTATCATCATCAAAACCACTCCTTTTCTACTTTCTATTCTGCGGGATTTAATGAAATGACACCTCAGCAAAACGATGTATTTTATCCCCTTCATTAGTTTGAGAAGAATGATATGTTTGATCCTTTGCAGAGGGGGGAAGGTGTTCAAATAAAAGAAAGGAGCGTTTTATATGCCTTGGACGATGAATGATTATCCGGCTTCATTTCAATCGTTAGATCACATTATTCGAAAAAAAGCGCTTGAGATTGCGAACAAAATGATACAGGAAGGCTATGACGAAAGTAGAGCCATCCCAATTGCGATCAGTCAAGCGAAAGAATGGAAAAAGAACGCAACGGAAAAAGAGATCGAGAATTTCTCAGCCCGTGGTTCTGTCACGCCATCTAAAGACAGCAACTCCGCAAGACCAGAGCTTATGGATCATGCCCAGCATGTCGTCAAACACGAAGATGGCTGGGCGATTCAAACAGAGAAAGCAAAACGAGCAAGTGAGGTCAAACAAACGAAACAAGAAGCAATTGACCGGGCTAAGGAGATTGCCTCTAATAAAGGGACTTCAGTTGTGATCCATAGAAAAGACGGGAACATTCAGGACGTGTTAAAACCGCAATAAGACCGCCCAGGAGCGGTCTATTTTTATGCATTCTTTTCTTTTTTCGCTGGTGCTTTTCTTTTTTTAGGTGCTGTTTTTTTCGCTTTGGCTGGTTTTGATCGGTCGATTGAAGCCTGTAGCGCTGCCATTAAATCAGTTACATTGGATGCAGGATCTTTTTTGCCTGTCGTTTCTGGCTGAACGGTATGTTCTCCAGATATTTTATCTCCGATTAAATTCATCAGCTGTTCTCTGTATTCATCCTGATAGGCAGCTGGATCAAAAGTTGTGGTTAATTGTTCGATTAAAAGAAGCGCTGTATCTAACTCTTTTTTCACAATGTTTTCTTCTTGCGGGATATTTGGTACATCTGATACCTGTCTAATTTCATCAGGAAAATGAATGGTTTCCATCAGCAAAATATGTTCATAGCACCTAACGATCGCTAATTGTTCCTTTGAGCGGATCATAATCTTTGCCACACCAATTTTCCCCGATTCCTCTAAAGCTTTTCTTAATAATGAGTAAGCCTTCGCTCCGCCGGTATCTGGCGATAGAAAGTAACTTCTTTCATAATAGATTGGATCAATCTCTTCTATCTTCACAAAATCAATAATTTCAACGGCTTTTTCTTCATTTTCTTTTCGCAGTTTTTCAAGCTCTTCCTCGTCTAACTCAATGAATTTATTTTTTGCATACTCGTACGCTTTTACAATTTGTTCTGGTGCCACCTCTTCCCCGCAGTTGGCACAAACCTTTTTATAGTTAATGGGTGTGTGACACTCTTTATGCAGCTGTCTTAACTTAATATCTTTGTTCTCTGTAGCAGTAAACAGCTTCACTGGAATATTGACTAGTCCAAAGCTAATGCCGCCTTTCCAAACTGTATGCATCGCGTCGCCTCCGTTCTTTTCTCTTTACTATGCAATGTTTTCGTTAGACTTATGTATGTGAATGAAAATTTCATCCCACTCTAAGAACACATCATATGAGGAAGTGACATGCACAAATGAAACCTATGCGATTAACGGCTGCACATGATGTTCCTACCGGTGCAGACTGGGTGTATGAATTAAAATATGACGGCTTTCGAGTCATTCTGACGTGGGAGCAAAACAAGATTCATTTAGAAAGCAGAGCCGGAAACCGATTAAACGAACAGTTTCCTGAGGTGATTGAACAGTGCGAACAATTAAGGGATCAGTTTGCTCTTTTTTTACCTCTGACGTTTGATGGAGAATTGGTCTTTTTACTGGATGAACAGCAAAGCGATTTTGCGAGGGTTCAGCAAAGAGGCAGATTAAAAAACAAAGAGGCGATTAAGCAACAGGCTGAGCGGTTTCCATGTCATTTGATCGTATTTGATCTATTAAGATGCAAAGGGCAATCTCTAATTGATTTGCCGTTGATGGAAAGGAAAAAACAGGTACAGCAAGTTTTCAAAGCAGCAAAACTTCCGCCATCTGTTCAGCTTGAGCACCCTTCCCTTCTTCAACTCATTCATACAGACACAAATCCTGAACATATGAAAAAGTTGATGACGACGTATTTAGCAGAAGGACTCGTTGCGAAAAAAAGGACGAGTAAATGGCACGAGAATACACGGTCAAAAGAATGGCTGAAAGTCAAAAACTGGCGATATATCTCTGTCATTGTGACTCGTTTTGATAAAGAAAATGGCTACTTCCAAGGCTGTATTTATCAAGATCATCATCTCACCGAGGTTGTCCAATTCAAGCATGGATTTTCTAAAGAAGAAGAACAAACGCTTCGTACGCTCTTTCAAACAAAAGGCAATCAAATAGGGACATCAGGATATGAAATCCCACCTTCTATCGTCGCGAGCATTGCTTGTATCTCCTTTGATGGGTCCGCCTTAAGAGAGCCGCGTTTTTCTTCCTTTTTACTAGATACTGACCCAGCGGCGTGTACGTTTCAGCAAATGCTCAAACAGCTGTATCCGCTCCCTGCTGTGATTGACGTCACTCATCCTGAAAAACCGATTGTGCCGTCTCTTCATCTGAACAAGGCAGATTACTTACTTTATTTAAGACAAGCCGCTCCCTATCTCTTGCCCTTTTTACGTGAAAGACGGCTGACTTTAATTCGGTTTCCTCATGGCGCCGGGGATGAATTCTTTTATCAAAAATCGACACCTGATTATGCGCCAGATTATGTGTTGACCGATCAAGCTGATGATATTTCATACACTGTCTGTAATGACCCTCAGACGCTTCTTTGGCTCGGTAACCAGCTTGCAATGGAATTTCATATTCCTTTTGAAACAAGGGATACGAACCGGCCGATCGAAATCGTCTTTGATTTAGACCCGCCATCTGTTAACGAGTTTCATCTAGCCATAGAAGCTGCTAAGCGAATCAAAACGCTTTTAGACGGTCTCTTTCTTACAGCCTTTATTAAAACAAGCGGTGGTAAAGGACTGCAAGTTTATATTCCATTAAAGAAAAATGCCTTCACATACGAAGAAACGAGAACATTTACCGCGTTTATATGCCAATTTTTATGTGAACAAGCACCTGAGCTATTTACTCTGGAACGTCTTAAGAAAAAACGCGGCAATCGCTTGTATTTAGACTATATTCAGCACGATGCTGGAAAAACAATCATTGCGCCCTATTCACCAAGAGGAAATGAGCTTGGGCTTGTAGCGACACCGCTTGAATGGGACGAACTCCATCAAGATGGACTTCACCCTTCTTTGTTTACCATGCCAGCTGTGATAGAGCGTCTAAAGGAAAAAGGCGATCCATTCCGCCGCATGAGACACCTTGTAAATGATGACACTTTCAGACAAGTTTTGCACTGGCTTGAGGACATTATCCCGGCACATAAGATGGACATACGCGGTCATTAAGCGTTACACTTATTCATTAGAGAGCAAGAAAGGGATGACCATTTTGACCGCACATTCATTTCGAAATATAGCACTTATTTTCTTGTGCCTTGCAGCAGGTATTGTGGATGTGATTGGCTATTTGAGCTTAGGGCATGTGTTTACAGCCAATATGACAGGTAATATTGTGCTGCTTGGCATTGCAGCAGGAAGCTCCTTGCAGCTTACAGCCCTTCATTCCATCACTGCATTGAGTGGATTTGTTTTAGGGGTTTTACTAGCTGTTGTGATAGGCGGAAAACATGAGAAAACGTTTTGGCCAAAAGCCGTTACACGTATCTTTATCATAGAAGTCCTCATACTGCTTCTATTTGCTCTTATGACCATTTTCCCTTATACACAAGGTGCTTATTTTATGCTGATTATCCTTTTAAGTATGGCCATGGGCCTGCAGACAGCGGCCGCCCGCAAATTAAATGTGGCTGGTATTTCCACAACGGTTCTAACGAGTACACTCGCTAACCTATTTGAGGATTTGGCTCAGCGCATTTCACATCAGGAAAAAAGAAAAACTCCCATTCAGCATGTCAGTTTCATGCGAATAGGCTCTATTGTTTTTTACTGCCTAGGTGCTGCTTTAGCGGCATACACAGATGCATACGATCCGTTTATCATCATTTGGCTGCCTATCTCTATCCTTGGAGTCATTGTGATAACTGCTGCAATTAAGCACTTTCACCAATTGAAATAGCCATTCTCTAGAAGGCTATTTCAATCACTGTGATAAAACACTAATAACTTCTTACATAAAAACCAGGAGGACGCCCCATAATGAACGTGGAGCCATATGGAGAATATCCAGAAAATGTCCCGAATCCACCATATCCAGGATAACCTCCTAAGCCAGAGAACACGCCAGGGCTCACATAATACCCGCCAAAGCCAATATGAGGCCCCACTGCTCCTCCGCTAAAACCGCCTCCATGAAAACCTCCATATACCCGTGGATACATACAATCACCTGCCTTCAAGTTACACCTCATCTCATCATATGCGTGACAAATGGAGCGGTGTTCCCTCTTTTGTAACAAATTCTATGTACAATAGACCAATTTGATAAAATTTGAATGAAAAGTCCTGCAAAAAATTAAATTAAGCAAAGAAAGGTGACCTTTTTAACTTGTTGCTCTGCCCTATGATTATTTAGAATAATGGAGCAGGTAACAAATTTGCACACCCCCTTTGTTGCGAATTCTTCTTATTAAACGTTCTTGTAGCGTTTAATAAGAAGAGCCTATTAATCACATACAAAAAACCCTTGCTGACGATCATCAACAAGGGCAAGAGATAAATGGTGAATTAACCACCAATAATTTTTTCTGCTACTTCGAAAGAACCCGCTACGTTTTCAGTTAAAACTGCCACAGCAACCGCTAAACCCACAACGAATAATACTTTTAATCCTGTTTTCATCTTAAATCAACCCCATTCTTTTCATATGTAAATCCGCTTCTAAACTTTTATTGAAGTAAAAAACAGACTGCTCATAAAGTGTTTGCTTTTCACAATACTTAGCCGCAAAATGTGAAAGCTCTTTTACTTCATGATATTCATTCTTCTCTTCTAACTTTCTTAATTTCTCATCAATTTGCTGAAATCTTTGTGGTGCATTCGTTAAGTAAAGGTCATGGACGATGCCTATTTTCAGCTGAAACACTTCATGAGAAGCATCTTTTATTCGCGCATACGCAGCCTCTATATATTGGCTTGCACGCTGCTTTTCACCAATCACACAGAGTTCCCGGCTCATCAGATACGTAGAATGGAAAAAGAAATCCGACTCGTAATATTCTTGATGGGACAATGCTTTTTCAAGATGATGTACTGATTCTTTCGGTTTATTCCAAAATGAATATAAAATGGCCACATTGTGATGAAGCTGAGCCAGCATAAAATCATCCTGCTCTTTTGTCAAAACCTCTTCCGCCAGACGGTAATTTTCAAGCGCCTCTTCATACCGGCCGATCTCAGTTTGATTCGCCGCTATGAGAGAATACGAAAGTGCGGTTCTTCTTTCATAATGCTTGTGCCGTTTATAAACGTGAAGAGCTCTGCGGATATAGCTTAATGAGAGCATGATATGACTAAGCCGGTAGTAAAGCCAGGCCACCTTAAAATCAAAATCAGCACGTTCGATCTCACTTGGAATTTTATCTAAGAGCTTTTCAGCACTTTGATACATTTGCAATGCAACCTCGTAATTCCCTTGATGCTGCTCATACACCCCCTCATAAAAATCAAAATAGTAGGCAAGTCGATTAGATAAGTCCTCCTCTTTTTTCCCGTGAAGACCTTCTATACTTTTGGTTGAAACACTGCCCTTTTGACCTCTTAAATTGTACATGAGAATGTGATGTCTCTTCTCAAGAAGAGAATAGTACATAAGGATGTCCGCATCATCAATTTCCTCTACTGCTTGTTTCGCTTTAGCAAATAGCCGTTCTGCCTCATCTGCATGATCCTTTTTAATTTCCATGTTCCAGTCATTTAATAATGATGCCAATTCCGCAACAGGAATCTTGCTCATTCTACACCCCCAATCACCTTCAGCTGCAACACATGATTTCACTAAATATGGAACTTCTATTAGCAATTGCTAATTAGTCCATTTGAGATCATTTTAATATGAATCACTTCAATCTTCAATAACCGTTTCCTTTGAAAATGCGTTTCTTTCTTCTAGTCAATGAAGTTTGCGTAAAAATTCCGCCTTTTTTCGATTTTAAAATAACGAGTCATCTAGTGATGAAATAAAAAAAGCCCTTTTTGGGGCTTTTTGTCTTTATTCCAATCGGATGAAGATAAGTGCCGCTCCAACAGACCCTCCCCAAGTAACACCACTGTTGCGACTATACCGAAAATTTGGTTACCCGCTGCAAGTGTTGTAATGAGTGATACATTGCAGGTAAATGCTGATAAAGTGGATGTTAATATAGAACCAGCAATGGCAAGTCCGCTGTTAATCAGCCTTGTTCCAGCAAGCAGCGCTGCGTTTGTGTTCACTTAATATGCGATGAAATAGCAACCCGATACTGGCACTGTAAAAATCGTATTTCCACCACTTGCCGTAAAACCATCTAAGCTCTGATTATTAGGCAAAGAAACCGCTGTCCCGCCTAAGACAACAAGCACTGGAGGTGTACATTGAGTTAGTGGTTACAATTGTGCAGGATCGGTTATTCCTGTTGGACACTTCTATCAAAGAACACCCATGAGTAGAAAGATTCCGCATCTTCCATGATGAGCAAATAAAGGAGAACTTATTGGACATTTGTGAGTAAAACCTTCATTTTTTGTGTGAATATTGATCTCTTTCAGTTTACTTATCAACAGGTTTGTCACTTTCCATCAGCCCAATTCAATGCTGTATACAAACACAAACCATATGGTCTTTTATCATAGTGCCTATGACTATTTTGTACGATTCGCCTAAAGATCAGTAAACTAATTATCAGCGCAGCTTTTCATTTATCCAGTTTCTTTATATAATATGATCAATAACTTCCGCGCCTCAGTAGCTCTAGAAGGGAAGAGCGCCGTAAAACAAATTGTAGCTGGCGGGTCGCAAGGCAAGGGTTTCAGAAGCACCGAAAAGCACACGAGCTGAGACAGGTGAAATTCCTGTCGGTGAAATTCCGTAGGGAAGCGTGTTGCCCCTAGCCTATGCTTACGAAAGGAGTGCGGGTTCGAATCCCGTCTGAGGCTTATGAGGTAGATGGAATGGGAGGATAAAATATCATGCATGTGTTTGAAGAGTATGTAAGCAACATTGGTAACCCAGAGCTAAAGCAGCGTACGCAAGACATTTTACAATGGATTTTAGACACATTCCCTCGACTAGAGCCAAGAATTGCTTGGAATCAGCCGATGTTCACAGACCATGGCACATTTATTATTGGGTTTAGCGTGGCAAAACATCACATTTCTGTCGCACCAGAAGGTAAAGGAATTGATCACTTTTCAGCTGACATTGTACAAGCGGGTTACGATCATGGAAAAAAGATGTTTCGCATGAAGGAAAGCTTACCAGTTGATTATCCTCTCCTAAAGAAAATCATTGAATTTAATATCGAAGACAAAGCGGATTGTTCAACGTTTTGGCGAAAATAAAAAGCACCCCGATCTGAGCCATAAACAGATCGGGGCATTTTGCTGCAACATGTTATTTTGTTCTCTTCCTTACAACATTCTGTTCAAGCCACTCATAACATGCCAAAATGGCATTCACGCTCCTTTGGCATATCGGCAAATAGACAACAGTGACCGCTGTTAAACTCGCTATGGCAGCACCTGCTAAGACATCAAATGGATAATGGACACCTACCCAAATTCTTGAAAAACCAACGGCGCATGCTATGAACAGCCAATAAACATGGCGTTTGTGAAAAAGCCAAAAGATCAGACAAACAGAAAAAATAAAGATGGTATGATCACTCGGAAAAGAGTTATTCACTTCCTTTGAAATCAAAAGATTGACATGACTCATTTCGGCAAAGGGCTGCTGGTTGGAATAAAAAACACCTGCAATTTTTCCCATTAACTCTGCCAATATGAAAGTAAGTCCAGCAGATACAACCATGCCCCTATTGGTTCTACTTCGATTTTGAAACCATATGAACAGACACGTGAGTGCTGCTAACAGCACAATATATTCAGCTAGTCCAATGAATATCGGATTCAAATAACCATGATCGATACTGAGCTGATTCACCCACCTAAATAAATCTTCATTATATCCCTGCATCTCATTTCATCCCTTTTTCCTCGATTTATGACAAGGATAAATGAAATAAGATGACTCCTCCATCGATTGAACGAACAAACCATGGAATCATATGACATGTTTGTCACTTTGCTGTCACTGAAGATCATTCACTTACTGCTCTATAGAGAGTGATGCTGCTCCCATTCCTTTTTTAGTAAAGCATATTGGTACGTGTTTTCATATTTAGGGGTGCCATCCTCATATGTAGTAAATGAAATAAACTCAAGAAACAGCCCTTCTCTCCGCATGCCTAGTCGCTCACATAATGCCTGTGAACGGACATTATCATCTTCTACATAGGCATAAAGCCGCCTTGCTGCCTTTTCTTCAAATAAATAGGACAATAATGCCTCAGCACTCTCTCGTGCATATCCCTTTCCTTCATACGCTGCATTAAAATTCCATCCAATTGAATACGTATCAGGCTCTTCTTTTAAATGAAACAATTCACCAATAACCTGCCCACTTTCTTTTAAACAAACTGCTACATATGAGTAATCTTCTTTTCTCTTTTGCACCTTAGCAGCCGCTTCCTCCAATGTAGAGATTCGATCATCAAGAAAACAATTGACTCTTGGATGAGCCAAGTACTCTAGCATTCCTGCGGCATCTTCATCGCAAAACGGTCTAATCATTAACCGGTTCGTTTCTAATAGATTCATATTGTACCCCTCACTGTTTCTGCTTGATTTCGCGTTTGCAGTCTCTCCATATTCTAGATGACATGTATCAACTTTGACAATCAGATCATGTTGAAGTGTCTTTAAATAAACCCATCAAAAGCATTTTGGCTCTTAAATATCATGATCACAACTGTTATAATAGAACATAGGTTTGCATTTTATCAAAAAGGGGTTACATCATATGATCAAAACGGTGGATGGCAACATTTTAGAGGCAAGCGAAGACATCATCTGTCACCAGGTGAACTGTAAAGGAGTCATGGGCGCTGGATTAGCGAAACAGATCAAAAGCAAATATCCGAATGTGTACAAAGATTATAAACAATTATGTACAGAACAAGGAGATGACTTGTTAAGCTCCGTTCAACTCACCCCAACAAAAGACGGAAAAACAATTGCCAACTTATTTGCCCAAGTTGGATACGGAAGAACAAGACAGCAAACAGACTACGATGCCTTACGCAGCTGCTTTCAACACTTAAAGGATACAGTGACACAATCACCTGAGGAGAAAAACCAAACGTCCATCGCCATTCCATATGGAATCGGCTGCGGATTGGCTGGCGGCGATTGGATGATTGTTGAAGAGATGATTGAAGAGGTACTGGGTGATTGTGAAGTGACGGTTTATCGGTTTAAATAAAGGAAATGAGGTTTTTTGAAACATATATGACAAATACCCTCTTTAAATCGGAGGGTATTGTGCGTTAGTTATCGTCTTTATTTTTTATATAATTTAATACGGCTTCTTTATCTTCCTCATCGTCGGGTAAAAATCCGAACGTTTCATATTCCCAAACTGCGATTCTTTGCACATTGTCTATGCCTAATGAATAAACATCATCATATCCATACTCAATAGTAAATTTTCCTGATGACTCTAACTGAAGAGTCGCTGTAGTCCAAACTCCTAAATCATATTTTATATATTCCTTTTTCAATTCTCTAAATTTATCACTAAGTTCGACTAGTAAATGATTATAAATAGAATTACTTACTCTATATCGTTCGGGAATATCGTGTCCATAAATATACTCTTCACTATTAGATTCAGTAAAGTAAAAAGTAATTCCTGCTGAATCATCAAGTATTTCTGCATACATCCAAACTTTATCCCAATCACATGGTATTAATTCATTAATTGATTCTGCTATTTTTTTATAATTTATTTCTAATTCTTCCATTGGGTTTTAACCTCCAGGTTGATTCTTAATAAATACTTGAGAATAACGTTCTCCAATTTTATACTCCACAGAGAAACTAACAGGTCGTAATGAATCTCCCTTATAGATAGGTTCAATGTTCACTGCTACTTGTTTAGGTGGGTTTGAATTCAAAGCTTTCAACCACCGTTGCTCCATGGTGTACCATTTCCCGCCGCTTCGATTAATCTGTGAATTCATTGGAAGTAGGTTATCAATATCGCCTGATCCTTTAAAAATAGACGCAATTAAATGACCTTCGTCATCATCTAGTAATCGGTCCGGCTTTCCTGAATTGGATTGGGCATATTGGTTTCTTTTGACCTCTCCGTATTTTAAATCACTTGCTTCGATTTTAGCAATCCGTCCATAGTGATCGTTCGTAAAAGTTGAGAAAAATTTAAAAGGCAGGGAGAAAGGGATGGTAAAATATTCGGGAATAAAAATGGTAGTATATGACGATTTTTAAGAAATTCATTAAATAGGGCATACAATTAAAAGGTGTTGTACGTACTAAAAATTTTGTTAAAACATCAGATTGGGATTGCAAAGATTATCTCTATTCTGTAAGTAATAAATAGTTCATTAGTCACTAGGTATCTCTTCAACAAAAAAACCTTGAAAGGCACTTTGCCAATCAAGGTTTCACATAAATTACATTATATCAATCTCTTTGCCTGTAGTCTTGCTAATCAGAACCTTTAAGGGTTCTCTTATTCATAATTTGTAGTAGCAATAAAATCAAAAGCACCAGTTGAACTAATTTCATTGTTATATTCAAAATTATATATTAAAATTACTGCGTTATATGATTTCTTTAGGTTTATACTTTTCTGGATTTTTGGGATGACAATCTCTTCATACGAACACCCATCTAATAATGATGAAATATCACTACTACTATTCTTATAGACTGCTTTTTCTATTGTATCCTCATCTGTTTCATCCATATCAATATTAAAATCAATAAAAAATTTGGAAGGTACAGACTCGCCATCCTCATCATACTTTAAATCTACATACTCTTCTATAGAGTCCCCTTTTTTAATAGTACCTAGCCAAATAGAAACCAATCCTTTTTTTTTCATTTTAATATCCTCCTACTTTAATTTAAGACCTTCCGGTAAAGATGAAACCCCACCCTCTAGTCTATAATTAGCCCAATTATTAAGTCGTCTTACAAATGTATCATAGTCGCTAGAAGTATCTATTATTGCTAACAATTCATTATGTGCCTTAGTTGAGCCTAATCCACCATGGACACCGTTTGGATTGACGAATTTAATATCAGATATTGCTGTTCGTAAATCTTTAATCTCTTCAGCACTAATATTCCAATGCTTAAATTGCGGCGCTCTTGAAACTAAGTGCCACTCATGTAAACCTCCAGGTTCTCTAAGCTGACGTTCTATTTTCTTTCTAATTCTTTTATCTTTCCAAAGTTCGTCTAGTTCTTTACTTGTAAGGGAATTGAAAAATTTATTAAAGTTCCCACTTTTTGCAGTTGGTATATCATCGACAGTTAATTTGGTTATATCATTAGCATTGTCTATACCCTTATATCCTTTATTAGATGAGGTCAAATGACCTCCATTACCTTCTGAATTGTCTAGTCGCTTTGCCATGGAGAGAAGCTTATTTTTGATATTCTCACCATCAAACACATTATAAGGCAGTTTCCCTCCACCTGCTAGTTGAAACTTTGGTGAATATGGCAATAGATTTGGAATGGTGACGTTATCGATCTTGCTCCTTGTTCAAGCCCTTTCTTCACCGTTGTTTTAGCTGCAGTTGTTCCCGTTTTTGTAATGGCACCTGCCCCTTTAGACCCAAAGACGATTTCTGCTAGAGAACCAGTTGCATAGGCAAACCAGTGTGATCGAGAATATGCATCACCATAATAAAAAGCCTTCCCTTTGATGACATAATACTTCGTGGGTAATCCTGATAAAACAATTAAATATACAATGTTAAAAGCGCATCCTGATTATCTTCTAGATGATCATAATCATGCATTACATCCTATAGCTAATACAAACTAAAACACCCATAAAGAGTGTTTTTTAAAAAAAAATAAAAAGGATGCACTTTAGCACCCTTTAAACTTAAAAGTTATTCAGATTAAAATGAATTTCCATATAGATAGGAGAAACGTTTAGTTTTCTTGAAAGGATTTGTCTAAATTTTAATCTCTCTCCTTTAACATTTTTATGAGATCGTCACTAAGTTGGATAGCAATATCTTCTGTATCACTATCTTCATGATCATCTTCAACAACAAATAACCCTTCAATAAACTCAGTAAAAGTATCAGCAATCAGGAACAGATCCTGGTCTCTATCTCTAAGTTCATGATCCCAAAAATAAATTTTCCCTTGATTTATTTCACTAACATCTAAACAAATTAGGTCTCCGTCGTCTGCGTCTGCGATAGGAATTATTTGTTCTGATAATTGTTCTTTATATGTTTTTATGGCTTCTCTTATATCATAATCATTTTGCTCCAACCCATAAAACAATTCGACTGGCACTGATTCACCAACAAACCACACTGGTTTTTCTCTTAGAGAGGTATATACATTGTCCTCAATCCAACATTCTCCATATTTATTAATAAAACTTTTATAATCAGAAGAAATGTGATATCCGTTTTCTTCTTCTATTTTATTCATTTCGTATAATGAGCTATTTGTTTTGGTTGATCTGATATCAATAGTGTATTGATCAAGTTTGTCTTTAATCCGTTTAAAACTCTTTTTAGTAGCCTCCTCTTAAGTCTGATGCTGCACCAATATGTGGCACATTTTTATACAAATCAGTCTGAACAAGTTGTATCCTCTTAGTCTACTTTTTCTAGAACCAATTCATATCTAATACAAAAACCCTCCTGTCTTTGGAGGGTAATGTACTATTTGTTTTCTTCTTTATTTTTTATAAAATTTAGCACAGCTTCTTTATCTTCCTCATCATCGGGTAAAAATCCAAACGTTTCATATTCCCAAACTGCTATTCTCTGTATATTGTCAATACCTAAAGAAAATACATCATCGTAACCAAAATCTGTTGACATTTTTCCTGAATAAGTCAATTTCATTTTTACGGTTGTCCATTTATCTGATTGTTCTTTAGTATACTCTTCCCTCAACTGTCTTAGCTTTCTTTGTAAGTTAATCAACAGGCTATCATATGTGTCTTCACTAACCTGATATTGATCTGGGATATTGTGTGAATAAAAATATTCCTCTTTATTAGGAACCGTAAAATAAAAGAGAGCAGATGCGGAGTCATCTAACATTTCTGCATACATCCAAATTGTATCCCATTCCACTGGAATCATTTCATTTAAATTTCTAGCTATTTCTCTATATAAGCTTTCCATCTCTTTTGTTTCCATTTGTTCATCCTCCTGGTCTGTTATATATTGTGTCTGTATAAACTCTTCCGTCTATCTTGTATTTGACTAGGAATTCAGATGGCCTTAACGAATCGGATTCATAAAATGCTTTTATTGAAACTGTCACAGTTTTAGGTGGATCGGTTTTCAAAGCTTTCAACCACCGTTGCTCCATCTCATACCATTTCCCGCCACTTCTATTTATCTGTGAACTCATCGGAACAAGGTTATCAATATCCCCAGACCCTTTAAAAATAGAGGCAATCAAGTGACCTCCGTCATCTTTTGATAATCGATCCGGCTTTCCTGAATTGGATTGGGCATATTGGTTTCTTTTGACCTCTCCGTATTTTAAATCACTTGCTTCGACTTTGACAATTCTTCCGTAGTGATCGGTTGTGTAGGTGTAACCTTGTTTAGTTGAATAAACGACATTAGGCTTTAATACTTTCTTACGTTTCCATCTCACATAGTGATCTCCGTAACTGACAACGGTCGGTGGTGATTTAGGTGCTGGTAAGCGTCTGCCTGTCTTAGAGATTCCGTATCCTGAATTGTTGTCTAGACGCTTTGCCATGGAGAGGAGTTTATTTTTAAGATTTTCTCCGTCAAACACGTTATACGGCAGCTTCGGGCTACCAGCCATTTGAAACTTAGGTGAGTATGGCAATAGATTCGGAATAGAAACTCTGTCTAATGATTTTGCTCCTTGTTCAAGCCCTTTCTTCACTGTAGTTTTCGCCGCCGTTGTCCCCGTTTTTGTGATGGCTCCTGTCCCTTTAGAACCAAAGACAATTTCTGCTAGTGAACCAGTCGCATAGGCGAACCAGTGTGACCGTGAATACGCATCACCATCTATGACTTCTTTTTCGAATGAGTCTGAAATGGCTTTTCCAATCGCTTTCGATGTTTCAATTGGGTGTGAAACAGCTGTTACGACCGATTCAACGGCACCCCCAGGGTCTGTTACAAGATCATAGATGCCAACCACTGTATCTTTTGCCACATCATATAGACCAACTGCAGCACCTTTTACACTGTCAACGAATACCTCTGATGCTTCTTCCTGCGCTTTGATCTGGAGAAGCTGACTGTAATACAATTTTTGATCGTAAGAAAGATTTTCATATCCAATTTCGTCTACAATCTCAAAGTATTTCTCTACTGATATACACGAAGGATCATTGAGCTTTTCCTTCAATTCTTTGATTCTTCGTTTCTCTTTTTCTTCTTTTTTCACTTTTAAGTAAGCTTTCACCTGTGCATCAATTTTATCATGATTCTTGTACACATCTGTCTCGTGAAATGCTTTTGCATCATAATACATGGGCTGAGCGTTCTTACCTTTTCCTGTAGCAGCCATCATTTTTGTATAAAAAGTAGCAAGATGTTTCTCAATGGCTTCTGATTTTTCGTATTCTGTTTTTAGAACATGATCTAATGTATGTATAGCCTCAATTGCATCTTTTCTTTTTTTATTCGCATCATCTAAATGCTCGTCTACTTTTTTGCTGGAAAATGTCTGTAATTCAATCAAATCACTAATATCGTCAAAAATCGTTGATAGAGCTTCTTTTTGTTCCTTGACCATATCTTTATTGTTCTGAATGCCTTGCTTCAATTGAGCATCTAGGAAGTGTTCATCAATAAATGTACTCCCGCCTAATGATTCATCATCCAGCTTTCCTTTCACTCCATCTAAAAAAGCCTTTTGCATATCGATAAAATCAAGATAAGTGTCTGTGTATAGTACAAGATCATTATAAAAAGCTTTGATATTATCTGCACCTTTTCCAGTAAACTCATCACCTAATCCCGATACACCTTTTAATGCTTTTTTCACAAGTTTCATCTCTTCTTGAAGCTCATGATAGGCCTTTGACCTCTGTTCGACAGCTGAAAGTAAAGATGGAGCATCTAATATTTTCATATAAAAAAGACTCCTTTTATGGAATATTCTTTTACTAGAATACCATAAGGAGCCTGACACTTTAATCCACTTTATCGTTATTTAACCAATTATCCTCCAGAGCTACCTCTTGATGCAACTGTTTGGACATCATCATGTAGAGGTTGAGTCAAACCGTTTGTAAAGAAAAGTGTACCTAGAGCTATCACAGCTAGTGAAAATGTAATAAATACCGACTTCTTCAATTAATTCACTCCTTTTCCTACATACTGGCTTGCGAGTAAGGCTCTTTTATAGTAATTCAATGATTGTTTCATCAAGCTTCTCCCCTCTAAATATTTCGCCACATCAACTAGAATTTCCTCTAAATCAACCCTTACTCTTTTCTCTTCAAGCTCTAAACACAGATTGTTTATATTATTCAATTGAGATTGATTTTTTTCATACAATAGTTCTTTTAATAATTTAAATTTTATTTGAAAAATAGTATGGTTGACTTGTTCTGGTAAAGAAATGCCTTGATCAATCCATTCAATCGCATCATTACTTTGACTTGAGATTTCTATTCTAGAAAATTCATATAGACATCTCATCTTCAATATTTTCTACCTCTTTATAATTCAACGTGCGCCTAAATAGTGCTGATGGTTCTTCTAGATTTTCTTTTTTGCTTTCTAGAAAACCCATGCTGAAGTAGCTTAATGCCTTATCATAATCTTGCAAGTAGTCATGATAGATCCCATTATAAAAGTAGAAGTAATATGACATGAGTTTATTTGTTTTTTCTTCTTTTTCGTCTGAGGCAATCCGCTGAAAGAATGGCTTGAACGTAAAAAGGCGCTCCCCATAATGAGGTACGCCTACTTATTTCCGATTTAATTTCCCAGTTTATTGCGTACTTTATCGAGCTATACCGAATTGTGACGGTAAGGATACTTTTCAACTACTAAAGGCTCATGCTATTCAATAATTCTGGTTAAGCGTAGTTCTGTATTGACGGACATTGCCTGGACAATTTGAGTCATATCCACTTCCACATCAGCATTAAACGGAACTAATATTATTTGATCACCAGCATTCAATTGACTGAACGCGAATATGACGGCGGTTTGACCAGGAACTGCTACCGTTGAGGAAATAGTAAGAATATTACTGGTTAGGTTTTGGATTCGAAAGTTACTACTAGAGCTGTCAGCGGCCACTCTTAACCTTGCATCAATCAAGTAATATCCCGCTTGATTAACGGTTACAACATTATTTGTCAAAGTAAAAGAACCAGGAATGTTTTGTGATATATTGACGAGCGGTATTGGTGTATTCATTGTAATCACCGAAGGAGGAGCTGTGTCTTGTGATGTTCTTGTGAACAAGCCAACGAGCATACTTTGCGTCGGTCCAGTTGCACCAGTGGCTCCGGTTGGTCCGGTTGGTCCGGTATCTCCTGTTGCACCAGTGGCTCCGGTTGGACCAGTAGCTCCTGTTACACCAGTGGCTCCGGTTGGACCAGTAGCTCCTGTTACTCCAGTAGCTCCGGTTGCACCAGTATCTCCTGTTACTCCAGTGGCTCCGGTTGGTCCGGTATCTCCTGTTACACCAGTGGCTCCGGTTGCTCCAGTTACACCAGTAGCTCCGGTTGCACCAGTATCTCCAGTTGCACCAGTATCTCCAGTTGCACCAGTGGCTCCAGTAGGTCCGGTATCTCCAGTTGCACCAGTAACTCCAGTAGGTCCGGTATCTCCGGTTACACCAGTAGCACCAGTAGGTCCGGTATCTCCAGTAGGTCCCGTTGGACCTGTATCTCCAGTTGCACCAGTGGCTCCGGTTGGTCCGGTATCTCCTGTTACACCAGTGGCTCCGGTTGGTCCGGTATCTCCTGTTACACCAGTGGCTCCGGTTGGTCCAGTATCTCCTGTTACACCAGTCGCTCCTGTTTCACCTGCTGCTGCCAACAACGTATAATCTGGAGACGTATCTGGCGTGCCGGTTGGTGGTGCCGTGTTAACGAGATACGTTGCTGTTGGCAGTCCCGTATCGACGAGTATCGTTCCTCTTTCATCCATCACCACTTGGCCTACTGGATACGTCACTACTTGGCCTACTGGATACGTTGGAGCCACTGCTGGATCAAATGCGATGACACCCGTTAAGCCTACGCCGGTGGCTCCGGTTGGTCCGGTATCTCCAGTTGCACCAGTGGCGCCGGTTGGTCCAGTATCTCCTGTTACACCAGTTACTCCGGTTGGACCAGTATCTCCAGTTACACCAGTGGCTCCGGTGACTCCAGTATTTCCAGTTACACCAGTTACTCCGGTTGGACCAGTATCTCCAGTTGCACCAGTGGCGCCGGTTGGTCCGGTATCTGCAGTTGCACCAGTGGCTCCGGTTGGTCCAGTATCTCCTGTTACACCAGTTACTCCGGTTGGACCAGTATCTCCAGTTACACCAGCGGCGCCGGTTGGTCCAGTATCTCCAGTTGCACCAGTGGCGCCGGTTGGTCCGGTATCTCCAGTTGCACCAGTGGCTCCTGTTGGTCCGGTATCTCCAGTTGCACCAGTGGCTCCTGTTGGTCCGATATCTCCAGTTACACCAGTGGCGCCGGTTGGACCAGTATC
>NZ_JAWRWI010000011.1:0-64227 GCF_046535585.1 Bacillus sp. SIMBA_005
ACATGATGTTTTTATCAAAAAAATGTGAAAACCCCACTTTTACTTGAAGTAAAGGTGGGGTTTGTCTACGGTCTGAAGCCTCCAGCTGTGGAGGCTTTTCTTTATGCAGACGGCATCCCGCCATCTTCAAGTTTTTGATCAATCAGAGACGTATCGGTTTTTTCACCAAACCATTTTGACAGCCTGTCCTTCGCTTTTCCTTTCACATCATCATCAATGTAGACCGCTACTTGAATCAGAGCAAATGTGATCGCGCCTAAATCATCTGTATAGCCGACACCAATCAATGTATCGGGAATAAGGTCAATTGGAAGGATAAAGTATCCGAGCGCCCCAATAATAAGGGTTTTTGCTTTGACAGGTACTTCAGGTTTTTGCAATGTATAGTAAAGTAATAGCACAGCATAGACAAGAGAGACACCAGCTTTTTGTGCCGTCTTTTTTAACTTTTCCCAAAAGGCATGATCATTAAAATGCTTTTTCGAACGCTTCAATAGTTCTTTTTTCTCAGAACGATTCATCATATCGCCTCCATCTACAGCATAGCCCTTTTCCATTCGTTATACAAGATATCTGCCAATTCGACAAACAAAAAGCAGCAGAAAGCTGCTGCATTCTACTGCTCTTTGTAAAACTTTTCGATTGCCTTATCGATGTACACCCATCCTTTATAAGACACATGAATCGTATCTTTAAAGAAATAAGGATCGTACTCATGCTTAGTCAAATCTGCAACTTCATACCCATTATCGCGAATTTGACGATTGATTTTCTCATAATACTCTGTGCGCCCCTCTTTTGGGAAACCAGTATAATCATACCATTTCCCGTTAACAGGAATCGTCACAAACAAAGGCTTCGCCCCTGCCTGTTTTAAAATATCCAGCATGATTTGAAAATCTTTGTACTCTGGTGATTCCGCATAAGAGTGATCTTCACGGGAATCCTTCATCTTTTTCATGATCGGTTTCAGCTTGCGGTCAAACAGTTTTTGATTAATATAAAACGGGTTGTCCCCTGCTCTTTTCGCACCAAAAACGCTCGCTTCTTTTTCAAGCTCAGTCCATGTTTTTCCTTTGACTGAAGGAGACGGTTGAAGCTTACGTTCATGCCCCGATCCAATGGTATAGTACATGTCTTTCTTTTGAAGCATGCCATAATACATTTTGGCAATAGGAGAAATCGCGCCATAAGCGAATTTGTTCCCAGAAAGCTCTGCTTTAAAAAGCTCTGTGATGACCATGTCGTTCTTTACTGCTTTAAACGTCATGATTCTCTTGATCAGTTCTTTTTTCACAGCTGGTTCAATTTCTTTATTATAAGCGAGATTAAGCGCTTGAAGCGCTGAATAGTTCGGTGCAAAGTGATTCTCGTCTGATCCCCACTTTACAAACCACTGCGGAGACACGATAAATACAAGCTTCTTCCCTTTTAATTCATCCATGTGCGCTGCAAAGTTCATCGCATGAATTAATGATTGAGATCCACCTTTTCCAATAAGATAAGGTGTAAACCCTTGAGGATTCTCATGAAAGAAATTCGAAGGGTGATATGGATCAAAACGTGATAGTTCAGAAGATCCATAGATCGGCAAATAAGTTGGATCTTTTAGCATTTCATCTTGTAAATAAAGCCCTTGGAACATCCCCGGATCTAATTCTGTGGCTGACTTTTGTAATTTGTCTTTTGGGATCAGATGTGAGAGCCATGCATTTGGTACAAGAAGAACACCAATGAATAGAACAGCCGCTAAAATAAGCGGCCCAAAAAAACGCTTTTTCATTACTTCATCTCTGCCAGCTGCTCAGCAATGTGATTCGGTGTATCCCACACATCACGATCAAACTCTGTAATCGGAACAGTAATTCCAAGTTGACTTTCGATAGCCATAAGTAATTCTACTGTACCAAATGAATCTAAAAGACCTTCGTCAAAAATTGCAATCTCTGGATTTTCTTTTACAACGTCGTCCTGACAAACCTCTGCAATAATACCGTATACTTGATTTTTAAATTCCATAATTTTCTACTCCCTTAATCATTAATGATGAAATGGTTTTCCTGAAAAAATGTAAAATCCGAAACAAATCACATGGAATGTAATAATGATCGACACAACCATTGTGACCTTGTTATCCGGCCACCACTTGTGTTTTTTATTCCATTTCTCAAATAAATTGTAACCGGACATCACAACTGCGTGATATAGTCCGTAAATAATATATTGAAGTGCTAGACCATGCCAAGCACCCATCAATAGAAAGAGGACAAAGTACCCAATATTTGATACAGCCATACGGTTCTTGATCCACTTCTTTTTTGTCATAAAGAACACAAATCTCATAAACACGTAGTCTCTGAACCAGAAGGACAAGGACATGTGCCAGCGATTCCAGAAGTCTTTAATATTCCGGCTGATAAACGGTTTGTTAAAGTTTTCTGGTGATTTAATGCCCATGATATAACTCACACCAACAGCGAACGCTGTATAACCAGCAAAGTCAAAGAACAAATACATACTGTACGCATACATATACGTTAACTGTTGAACAAAGTGACTGCTGCTAATGTGATGAATATTCATCAGAATATACGTGTGAATCAAATAACCAATAATGAACTTATATAAGAAGCCGATAAAAATTTTATGAATACCCGCGTATAAAAGATCACTGTACGCTTCCTTTTCAGGCGGCGTATCCATATCCTTTTCAAACCGGCGGTAACGATCAATCGGACCTGATGAAATCGTCGGGAAAAAGACAATGAAATAGACCAAACGATGAATTGGAATTTTCTTCTTAATCAAGCCGTCTCTTGTCTCGATAATTAACTGAACACCTTTAAATGTTAAGTACGAGATCCCTAAAAAGCTCAACCAGTTCATTGGCGGCGGTTGATGCGGCTGATGAGTTAAAAAGAACGGTAAAACCTTTGATAGTACAAGCGGCAAAATCGATGCAACCACTGCCATATAGAAGACAGACGCCCTGTTCGCTTTCAACCGGTACGAAAGGTACAACCGGATGATCAAGACTTGCCACACTGTAAATAAGAAGAGAAGCAGCGCGCCATGTGCATCCTTTGAGAAAATAAGCGCGAGTGCCACAACCGTTGCAAACATGTTGTAGCCCTGCATTCTTTTGCCGCGTAGACCAAGAATGATCGTCGGCAAAAGAAGAACACCAATTAGAATGAAGAAAAAGAATGAACTAAACGGAATCATAGAAGAACCTCTTTCGCGATTCTTTTACGGTCAACCTTCCCGTTTGGCGTCA
Source organism: Bacillus sp. SIMBA_005 (assembly GCF_046535585.1). Classification (NCBI taxonomy): domain Bacteria; kingdom Bacillati; phylum Bacillota; class Bacilli; order Caryophanales; family Bacillaceae; genus Bacillus; species Bacillus sp. SIMBA_005. The sequence continues at coordinate 3,278 of NZ_JAWRWI010000011.1, forward strand.
TGTATAGCTGCTCAAGATAGACAAACTTTCTTGGAATCATGTACGCAGGCAGTGAATCCGCCATTTCTTTCTTAATTGCACTTGTCAGCTGATATTCTTTTTCAAAAGAATGCGCTGCTGGAACAATGGCTGCAATCAAGTACTCCACATGACCGTTTGGCTGGAACGGCACAATCACACAAGCATTGACATACGTTGTCTCGCTCACATGATATTCAATTTCTTCAAGCTCCATCCGGTATCCGTGCAGCTTTATTTGATAGTCCAGACGACCGTGGCACGTAATCAAACCATCCTGCGCCACACCTGCGTCACCTGTGCGGTATGCAGGGCGCCCTTCGTATTCAAAAAATACTTTCTCCGTTAAGGCTTGTTCACCTAAGTAGCCTCTCGTGACGCTTGGCCCCACGATGACAATTTCCCCTTTTTCACCATCAGGAAGGCTCTTGCCTTCTTCATCTAAAATGACGATATCTGTATCAGGCTTCGCATAGCCGACTGGTAAGGAATCGTGCTGATCAAGAATGGCCTGCGTGACTTCAATCGATGTAATCGCAACAGTTGCTTCAGTCGGACCATACGTATTAAAGATCTGCGCCTTTGGAAAACGCTCAAGGAGTGCACTTGCTACAGATACAGGAAGTGCCTCTCCGCAGAACAAGAAAATTTTCAACTCTGGTAAAAGCTCCCCTGTAAAGGAAGGATCCATTAAGCACATTTGCACAAAGGAAGGTGTTGATGTCCACACTTCAACGTCAGATTGACCAAGTGCTGCAAACATATCCTTCGGCTTATTCACAAGATCTTTCACTAAACAGTAAAGCGTGCCGCCTGATTGAAGCGCTGGATACAAATCCATCACTGATAAGTCAAAAGAAAACGGTGCTTGATTTAAGAACGTGCGCCCCTCACCAATTGGGAAGTCTCTACACATCCACTCTGTAAAGCTTTCTAAATTATTGGCTGTTACCTGAACGCCTTTCGGTTTTCCGGTACTGCCAGACGTATAAATGATGTAAAACACATCATCCTGTTGAACCCACTGCGATGATGGCGGTGCTTCTTTTTCAAGAGCTAAAAGCGATGCCGCACTCTTCACTTCAATGTGCTCTTCTACATCTAGTACATTCTGCTCATTTGCACAAATCAATAGACTGGCTTTTGAGCTTTCAATAATTGAGACGATACGCTCTGCAGGGATTGAAATGTCGACCGGAATGTATGGTCTACCTGATTTCACACTGCCTAAAAAAGAAATCAGCATCTCTGGCTCCATATGACCGTATACAATGACAGGTGCACTATCTGTAGCGACCGCATCGATTGCACCAGCCATTTGGTCTGATAGATGCCAAAGCTCATCATATGTGATCGAAGCATGTTGAGAAACAAATGCTGGCTGTGTTGGTTTCGTTTGTTGGTATTCATGAATCGTGTGTAATAGTTTCATAGTTTAATCTCCAATTAAAAATCGTTGTAAATGAATGATCCCGTATTTGCTGTATGGAATCCGTAAATAAAGAACAATAATAGCAAAATAAGTAAGTAAAAGCTTGTATATCCTATCCATTTTACAGACTTATTTTCTGATAGCTTTTTGAATAGCATATTGATAACCTCTTTTCTTTTGACACTTATAGAGACGCATGAATCATTAAAAGAGTTTCATATCAAAACATAAATTTTTAAGAAAATGCTAAAAAAATGTCGAACCTTAGAACGTCTCTTTTGAGCAAAGCTGTCTTATTGTAACAAAGATTTAATGTATTTGAAATGAAATTCGAGCTTAAATTTGCCTTAAAATTGGTGAAAGCTGTCGAATAAAACAAAAGCCACCTAGTTTGCCTAGATGGCTTTGATTTCAATTACTTCTTATATTTATTGACTTCGAACATGAGAATGTTTTTGAACACCACATAATCCTTTTTACTTTCAAAGGGACCTTTATTGTTGTCATGCTCGTCAATTTCATAAAACCCTGGTCCTTCTCCTGCATCACGCTTTTTGTACCATGATAGGAAAGCGTTGACTTCTTTCATGGAGAGGTCATACTCTTTCTGTAAGCCATTGACCATTGTGATGATGAGGAGAGCATCGCCATCTTCATTTGTTGCATCGTCTTTAGGCGGTGTGGTTGGTTCTTGGTCTTTGTCGCCTGGATTTGTAGAATCGTCTTTTGGTGGTGTTGTCGGTTCTGGATCTTTGTCACCGGGTGTTTCAGTGTTGTTTGGAAATTGCAGGTCTTTTAAAGATAAAGAGATGACGGATTTGTAGTTTTGATCTGCAATCTCTGTATAATTCGCATTATAATCTCTACCACCTATAAGGTATAATGTATCATCAATAACTACTGTTGAAGCTCCTATACGCATATTATGATAAGGTACTTCTATTCTGACTAATCCTTCTTGTTCAGTATCATACACAAATAAATCTCTTGGTGAAGCAGCAGGAAATACCATGTTATTTTTATAAGTAACACCACTTAGATACCCTTTAACAAATCCTTTTTTCTTGACAGACCAGACTTCCTTTGATGCATTATATTCAAAAACTTCACCTTTATCATTTTTTCCAAATATATAAAATTTATCGTCTAATACTAGGCCAATTGCGCCTTCATTTTTAACATTTAGAGGAGCTTCCTCTTTCCATGTTTGACTGGTTAGATCATAACTAAAAAATTCTTTACCGCCTAGTACATAAATTTTATTTCCAATAACACCCGCTTGAACGTTATAAGAGCCTTTTGATTTGCTAATAAAGGGAATATCAGGTAGTGCTTCCCATTCATCTTTTTTTGTATCATACACTTCGAACTTATTATAAGTAAAACCCGTATGTTTTCCAGCAAGGACATAAATTTTTGAACCTACTACTACTGATGCTGCTCCCCCTCTTCCAGTTGGTATATTATTTTTTTTAGTCCATTTATTTATAGATGGATCATATTCTAACGTTTCTTTGTCCGAATTAAACCCACCAATTACATAAATTTTCCCATCTACAGCATTAGCTACAGCTCCCACTCTTGCTGTTGGCAAATCAGCTAATTGATTCCATTCATCCTTAGCCGCATGTACCATTTGAATTGACTGCGTGAATGAAAGGATTACTAGTAACATCATGACGATCCATTTTTTCAAAAATAACACTCCCTTTTCATTATCTTACTTCTTCATTATCGGAGCGTTTTTTTATTTTTATAGAATAATTGATCTTTTTAAAGAGAAATTAATAGAAAAAAGCATCGGAAAAGTGACTTACTAAAGAGTCGCTTAAATAATAGGTTCAATCAAAAACTGTCTAAGTCTATAATCAAAGAACAATAAAAAAACCCATGATTTCATGAGTTTCTCATCAGTCCATTATTAGAAAATCCGTTAAAAGGCAAGCGGGTTCTCCGTTTTCATCTAGCCCCCAAAGCTTGGATACATCCCGTCACCGAAGCCTGTGGTAAACACGGCAATGTCCACCTTGTCATGAAAACGGGTGACGAGCCAGTCCCATGTGTGCTTGTAGTTTTGCTCAAGCGCTTCTGCAAATTCCTCATAAAGATAAAAAACATTGTCCTCTTTATATCGCTTATCCTCATAAGCTTGAAGATATAGTGCTGCCTCCGCATCCATGAAACAGCCCATTCCCGTATTCACACCGTAACCGAAAAACTCGTCTTCTTTCAAATTTTTGAGATCCTGTCCTGCTCTTGTGGCAAGCTCCCATTTTATTGCTTGCTCGTTTGGAAACTTGATCATTGCATAGGCTACTCGTTCGTCTCCGCTTTCCAAACGCTTAACTACCAGTATAATAGGATATTTTCCTAGAGTAACTTTCCTCGTAAACGATTGGTCCCCATCTGAATCAAAAGGATCACAGGCAACGATATGACCGCCCGTGATCTCGATATAGCCTAACTGTTTAGCAAATAATTGATGACCCTCTTGACTGCTTGTCTCTCTATTTCTATATAACAGGTGTGTTGGATTGATGTTGTACAAGTGATCATTCCTTTCATTGTTTTTCTGGGGTGTTTGGCATTATGTATTTTCCCCCATTTAATCCATCGATAAAAAAGCTGTAACGAGTTAAGCTTCATCTCCATTCTCGTCCATAATGCAAGTTCTTACTTAAAACTCAATTCATCTTCTCCTTCTACTATACACCTTACTTTTTTTAGTTGGAGAAAGAATATTCTCTCTTTTGCATATTTACCGCTTTACAATGCCTTTTTCATTAGGAAGGTTAATTTAAAAATGCCCTTCCAATGGAGGGCTGTGCTATTAACTATTTTCTTTTGAGTATTTCTTAATCAATGCTTCGCTAATCCTGCTTACGATATAGATCGCAACCGCTAAAATCAGCATCAACGGAAACATGCTTAAACGATCATTTGCAACATATACAATGATCCCCACAATGATAGCCACTACGATTGCCGTTAAAAAATGCTTCACCGCCATCTCACTCCTTTGTATAAATCATATACATTTTATTACATAAAAGGTTTAATTGAAATTATTTCCATAAAATCAGTAAGTTTCATTTGTCCGCTCTTAAAGTAGATTGCTATCCCCCTTATGTTGTTCGCACAATCTCCATATGTTAAAATCAACTAAAATATCTATTTAATGGATCGATCAGGAGGTCATTAAATGTCACAGCAAAGCACGCCATCCAAAATGTTATTAATTACTTTACCCGGCGCTATTATTGCCCTTGTGATGATCTTAGGGAAAATTGATACACCTGTAACAAATGTTTTATTTTATCTTGTGGCTTTTAGTGTGATGGGTTTAGTTGTTTCAAGCTTAGTAAAAGACTACAGAAAAAAGAAAAATTAACTCCTCATCTTGGGAGCTGTCGTTTATGCAGCTCCCTTTCTTTATGTGGACGCTTAATTGCTTCGAGTACTAACAGAAAGTAAAGGAGAACGGAATGAAAACCCTTGATGTCTTTGAGTTGAAGAATGGAATTGACCAAACGTTGAACAAGTTGAAGCAGCAATCACATAATGTTAAGTCCCTAGAAAAACAAATCAATCAAATCATCTTCTTAGATGGCTCATTAAAGGGAGAAGCTGGACAAGCGATAAAAGATTTTTATATGGAGTGTCACATTCCCTTTTTGCAATTCTTTCAGATCGTCATTGAAGAATACAGTGGTGCGCTAAAAAAGACAAAACATGCACTTCATGCTTTTGAATCAAACCCGAATGGTTTTATCTCTCAATCATTCATTGAACAAGAACTTGACCAAGGGTTAAAAAAAGCCGAACGGACCATTTCTGATATTGTATCCCAGGTGAATCAAGCGCTCAGCAGGGTCAGCCATATTGAGCATTTGCCTCATGTAGACGAATCTACTTTCCAACAAAGCTATCAAAAGGCATGGCTTGAGACGTCCAAAACCATTGGTCTACTTCATGCATTTGACAGAGAACAAACAAGTGCACTAAATGAAACAAAAAATTCCCTTCACACAATGAAGCAATACATAGATACTTTAAGCAAGATGTTCACTGGCCCGAAAATTGAAATTACTAGTTATCAAAAAGGCTCTATCTTCAAAGATGGAAAAGAAGAAAAAATCAGCAGCAACATCAGCGGATTGAATGAAAAAATAGACAACCCTAAAGAAAACCCAATGATGATCATGCTGAAGAAGCTGAATGATAAAGAGCGATCAAATGTGGATACGATTTTAAATAGGAAACCGTCTAATAAAATCAATCAAGACGCCGTGTTCGTAAATGGAAAAGTATATAATACAAATGAAAAGATTGACTTCGCAAATGCCAAAACAGTTGACGTTATTCGAGATGGAATGCTCTATCGGTTACGAATATCGGATCAAAACAAAGTGAAGATTGAAAGCATCACAAAGATTTCCGACTTGAAACAAACCTCAAACATCTTAAATACAGCGGTTGAATTTACAGGAATAAATGATGCCATTCGAGTCATCACAGGGAGAGACCCTGTCACAGGTGACAAAGTCGCTGACATGGACCGTCTAGTATCAAGCTTGTACATGATACCAGGAGCTAAAATCGCTAAAGTTGGAAAATACGTATTTAAAGTAACGAAAGGAGAGAAAGTAGCCAAGAAGATTGTCAAAACACCTTCCTTCGGCAAACACTCCGTACCAAAAGGTCCGTATCGTGAAGTAAATGGTTTCCCTGTAAAAGTAAAACCAGGCGCTCAAGAAAAACATATTCCTGATGCACCTAACTATAAACAGGAGATAGCTAATGGAAAGAAAAAAAGCATCTTTTACGGGGACAATAAAAAAGCACAAGAATTGCTTGATAAATATGCTGGTACAGGACACATCCCATCAAAAGGAAGAGAAGTTGTTAAGTTTGATCACAAAATAGGTAAAGCATATGACTTAGAAACTGGAAAATATATAGAAACCAATAGAGGAACAATACATTACTCAAAAGATGGTGCTCACATAGTTCCAACAAAACCAATACCATAAAAAAGGATTGATACTCTTGGGATATAACTCTTTAATCAAAATATTAAATAAATATGGTGCCAACGAATTGCGATTAGAATGGAAAAACGGATTACAGATTATCGGAAAACCAGATGCACTCTATGAAACAGATAATGGGCTAGAAGACGATGATATAAATTATACAGAATATTACGCAGTTGCCTTTATTGTCAAGGACATCATTGCCCACCCTACTTATAATGAAGGAAGAGTATGTGATTGGGTAATACAAGAAGGAAATTCTTATGTGGAAATTTCCCTTTATGATGATCCACCTAAGGCTGTATATTTAGTAGACGGTCAAAAATTATGGGAATTTGACAGCGATGAATACCAATGAAAAGCCCCTCCGTGTCGGAAGGGCTTTCTTTTACTTCTGCTTTACTTCAACATATTTTGAAGCAGTTGTAATGTAATGGCCTGATTTCAGCTTGTACATTTTTGTCTCATTGACTGAAACGATCTATCAATCGCGAATGCTTCACCCGACTTTACTTTTTTGTACTTTGCTGACCAAATAAGGTTCATTAAATTCCTCTTTATATTTATCAATATATTTTTCAAATGCTTTTTTCTCCATTTTCTCACCTCCCACTTATTATCGACAGGGAATAAGAATATGGAACTATTTGCGAATTTTGTCGTACGAAAAGCGCCCTCTAATAGAAGCCGCTCTCAATTTATCACCTAATACCATCATAACCGCTCTCAGACAAAATACTTTGCCAAAACCGTGCCAAAAATGTGCCATTTTTAATTTTTATTATTCTCTTTTTTAAATTCATGTGCTAAAAACACTTCTTTTCCTTCATCATCCCTAAATATGAAATTCTGGATTTTTAAATCCATAATTAACTCCTTTAATATAATTTTATTGAAATAATGTGGATTAATACTCTGTAAATCAGCTTTGAGTTCTGACAATGGAACTTGTTCTCGATGAGGATATAAAGAATTTATAGTTACTAAGAATAGCTGGTTCGAAATTTGTCTCTCAACAGTAAAGGAAGTTGAAGGTCTATAACTTAATTCTGCCTTAGTTAAATGTTTCACCTTTGAATCTAGATGAGAAGACTTTTCATTAAACTGTTTTAAAACTTCTTCTATTTCTGTTCTACTCACGGTTTCTTTTTTTGTAAGTTCCTCTGAAAGGTTTTTTATCAAACCTTCTGTTCCATTTTTATATGTTGCCACAGAGTCTAGCAATTCTTCTTTAAATCCGCTCAACTCTTCAAATGCTTTTATTGTTCTAATTAATGTTTCCTGAGATTTTTCTTGGGTTATTGTTAATTTCTCGGAAGTCTCTTTAATATCAATGATAGACTGCCTTTGACCAGCTACGTCTACTAAAGTCATTAAAATAGCTATTACCGCTAAAATTATAGAAATTCCAGTCGCCATTACATTAATCTGATTTCCAGCATCCTCCTTATCTCCAAATGATAATACTAATATAAATGTAATGAGTAAGATTGCAATAATTATATTGTACACAAAATGTGCAATGCCTATTTTTTTACTTATCACCATATATCCCCAATCTTTTTTTTAATTTCATTATATAACCAAGCTATTCATTTATCCACAAAATCCACCAATTCACCATATCTATTATTGTGTCTAACTCAGGGAATCGCTGAATCCTTTGTCCCTCTTGCTTTTCAGCCAATTCCTTAAAATGAGTTGGACATTTTCTCATTATAGTTAGTTGATGAAAAAAAGCACAAAAAAAGACCCACCTGCCAGTTGAACAGATGAGTCTATAAGCCAAAATCGTCCTTTGTTCTATCCATTGTGTCTTGCGTGATTCCAATATATCTCAAAGTAATACCTGGGCTTGAGTGGTTGAATATTTCTTGCAGCAAGGCCACATCCTCTTATAATGCCAGTAACCAAACGTTTTCCTTAGTGTATGTGTCCCTATGCTATCGAGGCCAACATACTCCGCTGCCTCTCTCAATATATTGTATGCACTGCTGCGACTGATGGGCTTGTTTAGTCCCTCTCTGCTTCTAAATACATACTCTTGATCATCACGATCTTTAATATATTGATCTAGTGCTTTCCGAAGTGTCTTGTTTATCTTGATTCTTTTTTCTTTGCCTGTCTTCTTCTCCCTTAAAGACACATATTGTTTCTTAACATCTTGGACACGTAATTGAAGAAGATCAGATATTCTCAAGCCTAAATTGATTCCGGCCACAAAAAGCAGCAGATTTCGTTTGTTCCTCTCTCCAAGATATTTCTTTATATAATGGATCTGATCAAGATCCATTATTGGCTAAACAAAATTCATGGTTTATTATCCCCCTGCCTGTACACTTCTTCTCTCAAAGCAAAGGCCAGTCTATAATATGCTTTATTTTTAACACTATAATAATTCCTTTGCCTGAGGCTCATTTCTGCGCATGGCCCCGCCTTTGACTCTTTTTAACCGCTACATGTTTTATACACCATGAGCTCATATATCTCTCTTTCTGTAATGTCCTGCGGTCGTTTTCGGCTTTTCCTTCTTCATGTTGTTGCTCCCTTCCGAAAAATAAAAAACGGACACCAACCAACACCCATAAAAGGTATTGATCAGTATCCACATGCTATTCGTCTTGGACTTATTTTTTATTCAATATAGAGTGTTTCATTATATAAATCTTCTAATTTCATTATTTTAACTTGACTACACAGTTTATAATTACTTTTATCTCCTAAGAGAACTGTATCTTTATTTATCGCATGCAAAAGATACCACTTTTGATATTCTTGACATCTCCAATATGCATTTTTTTCATTCGAAATATTCATAAATTTTGAAATTTGACCTCTTAAAGAAGGGAGTAACGATGTAAAAACAAATATCATAATAATTAATATTATTAAATCCATATCGTTATAGGTTCCGTTTTTAACCACTGTTAATAATATGTAGTAGAGAGATTGAAATACCAATATAATAAAAATGAATAATAATATAATATGTAATGCTCTTAGCCAATGTTTTTCTTGGATCTTTTCTAAAATTTTACCCTTTATTTCACCCGTATTAATTAGAATAATATTACACAAAATTATGACCGCGAGTAAAATTGAAAAATAGACAATACATAATGATGGTTCAAATTCTAACGTTGCAATCGAAATAAAAAATAAAATACAATAAAATGTGTAAATTAAATGTTTACTGACTCTTAAGAGAAACAATTTATCTTTTGAAAACATCCTCTGTTCAATTATCCCTGCAGAAATAAATGAAACTGGTTTGATAATTCTTCCTAAAAAAATTAGAGATACAAGAATACCTGGAACCCTCAAGTACTTACTTATATCTACCAAAATATTATATAAATCCACTTTGTTTCCCCTCTTTACTTAGTCTAAAATACCAACTTAATTACTTTCAAAATAAAACTAAATAGCACTATCAAATATTTTTTCACAATTCTTTATTTATCATATGATAAATGCAATAGTTCATCTATATAGTACAAGGAAACTTCAAATTTGTTCCAAATGCATAATGACGTATCTCTCCTAACCAAGCACCTATATCAGCTGTGGCTTGTTTTGACCTTAAAAAATAAATATTAATTATGAAAAATACTCCTTTTTTCAGATAGAGAAGGGATTACACGTGAAATTTGTTAAATTATATATATTATACCAAAAAATAAAGGAAAAGGATAATCCTAAATATTAGTTGTAGCATTAACAGCACTTTTGTTTTTCTCAGAAATTGAATTCACCGGAAATGGTAAGTATATGAAATTCACATGTACTTATTCTGGAAGTGCGTCTAAAGATAATATAGATTCTTTATGTGAAGTTAGAAGAAATGCTTCACCATCTAATTCAGTACAAAGATTTTATGTTGACGGATCAAAAGGCAATAAACCTGAGAGTACCGACGTTTGGCTAGACAAAGGTGTGAAATATTCTATCTATGTAAAGTAGGGACTCATGCTCCTTCCAATGCATCATTTACTGGAGTCATAATATATCGCTAAAATAGATAACATCTATATGGCCTTCTTTGTCCAAACAATAGAGGAAAAAATAAAAAAGCCAGAAACATTGATAAGACAATGTTTCTGGCTTTTAAACAGTTTTAAAGCATATACATCCCAGGAGAGATTCGAACTTCCGACCGACGGCTTAGAACGCCGTTGCTATACACTACCTTAAACCTATTGATATGCTCATCTATTAGTCATGTATAATGATCACTTTTCGAAATTAGACGTATCCTCATTTACTATATTAATAAAAGGTGTTAAGGAATTCACTACCTAGTATAAAGAACTTTCAAATAGTTTAAACTGATTTAGGAAAAAGATCCAATGCAGTTTGGTCGGGATGTGGCGCGTTTTCTTAGGCCTGAATATTGCAGGAGGATCTTCCCCCCTTTCCTCATTCTCTCCGCCATTTGTTCAGCTCGTTCTCCAAACAGTTTGAAGTTTATTTGCTTGCAGCCTGGCTTAATCTTCAGCAACTTCCTGCCTTCATGCTCTTATCCAATATGAAATATTCATTCAATTCGTAACTACTTCCTTCAATTAAAGCTTTCACAATTTTATTTTCGTTATCCTTACGCATTTGTTTTCCAATCCGAGCAGGATTATATAAGCCAGGAGCATGGTCGGAAACTTCAAAAGTTTCTTTACCAATAAGAGAAAGGGAAACCATTCTGCAGCAATTAGCTTTACATATTTAAAGAGTGAAGTCTGACCACCTACTTTGAAAATCTCATGAACAAAATTTGGATACCTAATAAGACCTGTAAACTACTCTCCTTCGCCTTCATACATTTTTCAACTTCCGATAAATTTGTCTGCAACTTTTATTACTTCCCAACCTTGATTGCTGACGCATGTACAAATACATGGAAATTCCAACCTACTCATAAAAGCTTACTAAAAACCTTCAAATAACTCCTTCACAAGTTTATTCATTATTAATACTTGGATTAGCAGTCAACAACATAAACATTTAAAGGGAATAAGTACATTTGGAGGGAGTTAAATGACACAAGAATCTGATGAGCGTAAGTTGCAACAAATAAAACAAATGCAACAGATGTTTTTAGAGAAAATGAAAACTCAACCTTATCCCATGTACCCTAATTACGGAAAAATCACACACTATGAAGAAATCCCAATTAATTTACCTGAACAACGTCAACTTCGTCATCCTGGTGTAGAAGGTTTAATGGTACCACTTCCAATTATTGAAAATACAAATTACAAAGGGAGTGTAAGTTAGCGGGAAAAGTTGCTCTTATTACAGGAGGGGATAGTGGTATTGGTGCAGCAGTAGCCATTGCCTTCGCAAAGGAAAGTGCTGACGTTGCGATTGCATACTTAGATGAACACGAAGATGCTAATAGAACAAAAGCAAGAATCGAAGAACTCGGGCAACGTTGTTTATTGATGCCAGGAGACTTGCGAGATAAACAACAATGTATCACCATTGTAGAGAAAACAGTAAAAACCTTCGGACGTCTAGATGTTCTATGTAACCACGTTGGTATCCAATTTCAACAACCAAGCCTTCTTGACATTACAGACGAACAATTCGATGACACCTTTAAAGTCAACATATACTCACATTTTTACACAACCAGAGCAGCGCTTCCTTGCTTAAAACCAGGCAGTTCTATTATCGGCACTTCTTCCGTCGTAACGTATGTAGGTGAGCAACAAATGATTGATTATACAGCCACAAAAGGTGCAATTGTTGGTTGGACACGTGCTTTAGCTAAAAATGTTGTAAAACAAGGAATTCGTGTAAACGCTGTTGCTCCAGGTCGAATCTAGACGCCACTAATTGCAGCAAGCTTCTCGTCAGACCAAGTGGCTGTATATGGAGCGTTTAACCCAATGGAACGAGTTGCACATCCATTTGAACTCGCACCAACATTTGTTTATCTAGCTTCTGATGATTCACGTTTTGTTACAGGTCAAGTGCTGCATGTTAACGGTGGGGAATCCACACATTCCTAATATAAGGAGGTCATTGAATTGAGATATGAATTTAATCCAGAAGTAGAGTTATTACTTGTGAACCATTCAATGAAAAAAGTTACTATGGTTTATATGGAGCATTCATGGCTAATGTCTGAAATTGGACGTAGACCGCCTTATTATTGCTACCCAAATTATGAACTGAATTATCCCATAATTTAAATAAATCGCAGACAAAAAACTTCCGAAACAAAGATGGAAGTTTTTTCTTCATTTCAGATATTACGGGTAAATGGGCAAATATGGGCAAATGAGTAAAGGGTGGTTACTCTTCATAAAATCACAGTTTTAATAATCGGTTGTGTAATGATGACTGACCAGCCCTCTAGTAGCCCATTTACATCAATTTTAACATCTAATCGTCCTTTTCTTTTGATCATAACAAAAAACCTCCTATACCTAAAGTGATATAAGCCAATAACAGGTGTAATTTCTTACATGACCGTTATACTGTCCGTTTCACTATATGATATAGAAGGTTGATTTGACGGGCTTTAGCACCCGATTTATTATACGTCCCAGGAGAGATTCGAACTCCCGACCGACGCCTTAGAAGGGCGTTGCTCTATCCAGCTGAGCTACTGGGACATGTTGTTATGTAGTGTTTTTTTGGTGAGTACCTCACCGACAAGATTTATTATATTACTATTGTTCTTTAAAGTCAACGGTTTTTCGAAAGTTTTTTCATAAGGGGCAAATGCTGCACCCTTATGAAATACCTTCCAATGTGACAGTGTTTTCGAGGTCTTGTATGGCTTGACCTTCGTCTGTGAAAAACTGTACGTTCGCTTCGCTTCCATCTAGTGTCAGTATAGCATAGCTGCGCTCTTTACGCACTCTTGGTAGGTGCACGCTGCCTGGGTTAATGAGCAGTTTTCCTCTTAGCAGCTCACTGCCTGGGATGTGCGAGTGGCCAAAGCAGATAATGTCTGCGCCTAGCTCTTCTGCACGGTAGTAGACTTGAAGCAAGGATTGTTTGATGCCATGCAGATGTCCGTGAGTGAGAAATAGTTTTCCGCCTCCATCAAGTGGGAGCAGGAGCTCTTCTTCAAAATCGCCCATAAAGTCACAATTTCCTTTGACGACTTTGTATCCTTCGAGTGCTGGATGGTTCGTGTCGAGTTCTGAATCTCCGCAGTGAATCATCATGTCCACTTCAGCTGCATGCCGTTTGGCAATGGTTTGAAGTTCATCTGTGAGTCCATGACTGTCACTAATGATGAGTATCTTCATGGCTTCATTCCCCCTTATTCATTTGCGTCTAGCAGTGATGAAAGCTTTTGAAGCGCGACCGCTCGATGGCTGATCTTGTTTTTCTCCTCTGGTGTTAATTCAGCCATCGTCTGGTCTTTGTCTTTGACGATGAAAATCGGGTCATATCCGAAGCCATTTTCGCCGATTGGTTCCTCTGCGATAAAGCCTTCTACTGATCCTTCTACCGTTTTTGTTTCTTTACCTGGTATGCTGACAGCTAGGGCACATCTGAATCTAGCTGTGCGGTCTTCTTTTTCAATGCCTTGCAGTTCGCTCAGCACTTTTTCCACATTCTCAGCATCGTTTTTATGTTCACCAGCGTATCTCGCTGAATAGACGCCAGGTTTTCCGCCAAGATAGTCAATTGACAAACCGGAATCGTCTGCAATGACCATTTCACCCGCTTTGGCTTGAATCGCCTCAGCTTTGATAATGGCATTTTCTTCGAAGGTATGTCCTGTTTCTTCAATTTCTTCAGTAAAGCCGATGTCTGCTAGTGTTTTGACCGTGAATCCTTTTGGCTCAAGAATGGCTTTGAATTCTTTCGCTTTGCCCGCATTGTGCGTTGCAATGATGGCTGTTTTCATCCTGATCAAACCCTTCTTTTTATTCGATGACTTCTCCTGTCACTGCTTTTTGCTTTTCAATTAATTCTTTGATGCCCTTTTCGGCTAAATCAAGCAGTCCGTTTAGCTGCTCTCTTGAGAATGTCGCTTCTTCGCCTGTCCCTTGAAGTTCAACAAAGCGTCCAGCGCCTGTCATGATGACATTCATATCTACTTCAGCTGAAGAATCTTCTTCATAATTTAAATCTAACAGAAGACCCTGCTGAGAATCAATTCCGACGGATATCGCCGCTAAATAATCAGTGATCGGGTTTTGTTTGATGACACCTTCTGCTCGAAGCTTTTGAATCGCAAGCGTCATGGCAACAAAAGCACCTGTAATGGATGCTGTGCGTGTGCCGCCGTCTGCTTGAATGACATCACAGTCAATCCAAATCGTGCGTTCGCCAAGCTTTTCTAAGTCAACGACTGCACGGAGTGCTCGTCCAATTAATCGCTGAATTTCCATTGTACGTCCTGTCACTTTTCCTTTAGATGATTCTCTAATAGTTCTTTGAGCAGTTGCTCTTGGAAGCATGCTATATTCTGCTGTAATCCAGCCTTTTCCTTCTCCTCTTAAAAAAGGAGGTACGCGGTCTTCGATGGATGCGTTACAAATCACCTTCGTATTGCCCGCTGAGATTAAGACAGAGCCTTCTGGATGCGTAATGTAGCCTGCCTCTATTTCAATTTTTCTTAATTCGTCATAGTGTCTTTCATCTAATCTCATGATTTACCTCCGTTACAATATACATTCCGCGCGTAAGCCAGCGGGGTTCTCCTACTAACTTTGACAACCTCAGCTCGTTCTAATCGCTTGGAATAAAAAAGAGGCAGCGAATATGCATGCCTCTTTTTCTCCATTATATCAATGTGTGACGTTAAAAACTACCTGTATTCACTTGTTCTGGTCGTGAAACCGGCTTTGTCAGCTCTGCTCCTTTTTCGTTCACAAGCTCAGCCTTGCCGTTCACCTTGACAGATACGCTTTTGACGTCCGGCAGCTCGGTTAATGTGAGCACAATGCTATCAAGAACTTTTTGTGAAATGACCTTTTTCTTTTCATCTGCACTGCCAAAAATGGATTCGTTGAAATCAAGTGTCACATGTCCATCTTTTACTTTCGGGATATCATTCAGCTTTACATCTTGATCAAAGTCTGTGAGCAAATGGCTTTTTTTGCTTGGGCCAGAGACGAGCTCATGAATGGCTGCTGTAATTTGATCATCCTCATCTTTTGGCGCTCTTTTGGTCACTGGAACATAGTACGTCTGTTCATCAGATTCAGCTAAGTAATACACCGTCACTGGCTTTGTCGATGTCATATCAGCGGCAGCCTCATGCTGAATATTAATACCGTCCTCTCTGCTTAAATCATCTGAGATGGGCGTACCGTTCACAGGCATTTCTTTTAGTTCATGTCCATTCATCTTCAATTTGACTTTGGCGACGGAATCAAACTGCGTTAACGTCCAAGTGACCGATTGCAGGATGCGCTGTTCATCTTCTTTTTTATAGTTTTTGAATTCATTTGAAAAATCCACTACGGCCGTTCCGTCTTTAATGTCGACTGAGACGCTCGTGTCGGCCGGCAAAACAGCCCGGAATCCATTTGGCATAAGGTTAGAAATCGGTCCTCCGTCCACGAGGTATTCAAGGGTTTGTTTGGCACTTCCTTCATTTTTCGGCAGTGGAATGGATTGAGAGACGACATACCCGTTTTTATCAATTAAATATAATTCTCTCATGACTGTATCTGCCTTCTTCTCTTCTTTTCCTTCTTTCGCTGTTTGTTTATCTTCTTTATTATCTTTCACATATGTGACGTTTTGTGGCGGGTCAATCTCTGTTTTCGCTTGGTCTGTTTGAAACAATCCGCATCCTGACAAAAGCATGGCTGACGCGATACACGTCACAGCTGCTGTTGATCCTTTTTTCAGCATACTTCACCCTCCTCTAGTAGTTTGTACTACTATGTATACGAGCTCCCTCTGCGGATTAGACCCTTTTCATAAAAAAATAACCCACCTCAAGAAGAAGCGGATTATTGCTGATAGACGTGTTCGAGTGAAACGGTTTCGACTTTCCCTGGCAGGTAGCCAAACCAGTCACGAGCGATGTTTTCAAAATTTTGCTGCTGCCCTGTTGTATAAAATGTATGGACAGGTGCTACTTGAGACGTGTTTAACAGCCCTTTATAGGAAAGAATTGTACTCGCTTCCCTAGCGGTCTCATCCCCTGATGAAATGATGCTCACATCACTGCCCATAAAGCGCTGAATCGACTCTTTTAAAATCGGATAGTGCGTGCAGCCAAGAATAAGTGTATCAATTCCTGTTTCTTTCATCGGTTCAAGGGAATCTGTCACCACTTCATCTGCTGTTTGATCTAAAAATGTACCGCTTTCCACAAATGGGACAAGCAGCGGACATGCCAGACTTTGAACCGCTAGTCCTGCTTTTAGAGATAGCAGAGCTTCTTTGTATGCCTCGCTTTTAATCGTATTGGCCGTACCAATGACACCAATCTGCTGATTGTTTGTCACCTTGATGGCTGTGCGGGCACCGGGCTGAATCACGCCAATGACCGGAATATCAAGTGTTGCTTTGATTTCATCTAGTGCGATCGCCGTCGCTGTGTTGCATGCGATGACGAGCATTTTAATATGATGATGTCTTAATAAGTAGTGTGCCATTTCCCAAGTATATTGAAGAACCTCTTCTTCTTTTCGAGGGCCATACGGGCACCGTTTTGTATCGCCTACGTAAATGATTTTTTCTTTTGGCAGTTGTCTCATGATTTCCTTTGCAACGGTTAAACCGCCGACGCCGGAATCAATGACGCCGATTGGTTGATCCAACAAAATCGCCTCATTTTCTTTTCATTTGCTGCTGTAGTTTCGTTAAGGATTGATTGAAAACGATGGCTTCTTCTTCTGAGAAAGCCCCTAGAAGTTCACTGACGTATTCTTGGCGTTTGACAATCACTTCTTGAATGATCCGCTCGCCTTCAGGCAATAAATGAATGCGAACCACGCGGCGGTCAGAAGGATCTTTTACTCGTTCGACAAGTTCACTTTTTTCCATTCGATCAATTAAGTCGGTGGTTGTACTGCAAGCCAAATACATCTTTTGTGACAGCTCACCTATTGTCATATCTCCGAATTCATAAAGCCACTGAAGCCCTACAAATTGAGGAGGTGTAATCGTATATTGATTCAGGATTTCTCTGCCTTTTTGCTTAATAATTGCCGCAATATGGCGCAATGATTTCTCAATCTCTGCTACATGGTCGAACTCATTCGTTTCCATTTCATTGATACCTCACTATAGCATCTCACTTTGATTAAAACGTACATTCCTATTTTCCTCGTTTTTCAGAGAAAATGCAAGAAGAGACTCATGGAAACCATATAGAAATAACCGGTTCCTCCCTGGTCTGGAAGGAAAACCGGCTGACTTTAGAGCTCTAGCTCACCCATACGCAGAAGCTCGACTACGGCCTGTGAACGACCTTTGACTCCTAGCTTTTGCATGGCATTCGAAATATGATTTCGAACAGTCTTTTCGCTAATAAAAAGCTCGCTTGCAATTTCTTTTGTTGTTTTATCTTGGACGAGCAATTCGAATACTTCTCTTTCTCTTTTGGTTAATAGCGGCTTGGATTGAAACTCTTTCTCCTTCAAGTATTGTAACCCTCCTTGCTAAGGTGAGAGCTCTAGTCTCTATAGAATGGGATTCTGTATAGTCGAGATATCATATGCCGGCTGCCCGAGGTAGGTGACGTTAAAATCGAGAATTCCCGCATATGAGCGTCCATTTTGTGCGCTTTTATCCGCACAAAAAAAGGACGAGTCTCCTACCCGAGACATCGTCCTTTTCATACACATATTTAAAAGATAGAAATGGCACCTGTTAACAAAGCGATCAATGTTGTAAAAAGGGCAGTTAACACGGTCCATAGCAGGGCGTATCTTTGCAAATCGCCAATATCTTTGTTCAACATACTGACAAGAAGGAGCGTTGAAGCCACAAGAGGGCTCAGCAAGTGGACAGGCTGTCCGATAATAGAGGCACGCGCAATTTCCACTGGATTAATTCCGTAAGCAGCACCCGCTTCAGCCAAGATCGGAAGCACCCCGAAATAATACGCATCATTTGAAAGAACAAATGTAAATGGCATACTCGTTAAAGCGACAATGAGTGGAAAGAATGAGCTGTAGGAATCCGGAATCATGTAAATAACCAAATTAGCAATGGACTCCACCATTTTTGTTCCCGAAAAAATCCCTGTGAAAATTCCAGCTGCAAACACAAGGGTAATGACCGTTAAGGCATTTCCTGCGTGCGATAAAATTCTCTCGCGCTGATCTTCAACCTTTGGATAGTTGATCATGAGCGCGATGACAAATCCAATTAAGAAGAGAACTGGAATCGGTACGATATCTAAAACAAGTGTCGCCATCACCGCAATTGTCAAAAAGAAGTTTACCCAAATGAGGTTTGGTCTCTTCATGTCTTCGACGCCATCTTCAATTGACGCTGCCAATTCAGGGGAGATCGAAATCTCTTCTTTGTACTGAATCTCTGCGATCCCAATTCGTTTCCGCTCTTTTTTCCCGAGCACATAGGCAGTAAAAAGGATGAATAGACCGCCAGCTACCATCGTTGGAATTAATGGAATAAAAAATTCAGCTGCATCCAAGCCAAGTGCAGCAATTGCACGAGTAGCAGGACCTCCCCATGGGGTCATACCGCTCATAATGCCTAATGATAATAATGAAATCGTCCCTAAAATCAGCGGGTTCATCCCAATTCTTAAGAAAAGTGGCAGCAAAGCTGATACGGTAATCATGTACGTTGTCGTCCCATCCCCATCTAATGCAACAAGCATGGACAAAATCGCTACCCCAAACGCAATTTTGACAGGATCCCCTTTCACAATACGTAAAATGAGTTTAATCAGTGGATCAAACAGCCCTGCATCCAGCATGACACCAAAGAATAAAATGGCAAATAATAATAAAGCAGCAGACGGTGCAACCGTTTTGAGTCCATCAAGCATCATATCCCCTAATCCACTGTAAAACCCACCGATCAATGCAAAAATGATCGGCACAACGGTTAATGCCACCACCGGATGCATACGTTTTGTCATAATAAGAAATGTAAAAGTTACGACCATTAAGAGTCCTAAAATAGCTAGCACTTTATATCCCTCCATCCTCTTCTTTGCGCAGTCAGCAAGCGCCCCTTTGCACTTGCGACCTAAATGTTAGCGCTTTCTATTCCAAGGATATAATAGCTCTATTTATAATGAAAATATTGATTTTTTCGTATATTCTATAAATTTCTTTTATAATCAACCTTGCTGGCTTCTTAAAAACTCTATGAATGCTTTCACAACAGATAAATGAAGGGAGTCTGGCTGGTACATAAGCCATGTATCTCTTAAAACAGGCTGGCCATCTTTATACGAAAGACCTTTTACAAATAGCTCATCACTTGGTCTGAGGCAAATTTCCGGGACAATGGCGTAGCCTAAACCGTGCTTAACCATCTCTTTTGATGTATCCTGGCGGTCTGTCTCCATCGTCACAAGCGGAGGCATGGTAAACGTTTCCTGCCACCATCTGTTAATCAATCGTTTTAATGAACTATCTGTATGATAGTCAATGAGCGGAAGCTTTGGGAGGTCCTTTAGCTGGATTTCTGATTTTGAAATGATACAAAGCCGCTCTTTATCAAGCAAAAACCGCTCTCCATTCCAATCGTAATCCCCTCTTAAAATCCCTAAATGGACACTTGATGTGCCTAATAAATCCATGACTTTCGTGCTCCAGCCTGTATTCACCATGAATTGAACATGTGGATACTGCTTAGAAAATTCTCTTAAAATTTCCGGCAGCTTATACTGAGCAAAGTTACTTGAGACCCCTAACCGGATTGTCCCTTTGACCTTTTTTTGCATGTTGAGCATGCCATCTTTTGTTTGCTGAAGCTGTTTGAGCATGTCATTTGCATATGCAGCCAAGTACTCGCCTTCTGACGTAAATTCAATCCCTCGTTTTCTTTTAAAGAAAAGCTTCATATCAAACTCCTCTTCAAGCTGCTTCAACCGATAGCTTAAGGCAGGCTGAGAGACAAATAATTTTTCCGCCGCTTTTGTGATGTTCTTTTCTTCATAGAGCACCTTTAAAAACCGCCAGTCTTTCTCATCCATTGTGTGCCCTCCTTTTTCACTAGTTATAAAAAATTTTTATTGATTCCTCTTAAAATAATGTATTTAACTTATTTCTTATTATACTTTACCATTTTGATTAGATAAACAGTTCATTAAAAATTGAGGGTGAGAGCAATGAGAAAAGTTCCAATCACAATTATGCGAGGCGGTACAAGCAAAGGGGTATTCATTCAAGCAAACGATGCACCCTATGAACACGATGAGCTCGAGGCATTTCTTTTAGACATTATGGGCAGTCCTGACCGGCTGCAGGTCGATGGGATCGGCGGCGGTAATTCTTTAACAAGTAAAGTAGCCATTATTGATAAAGCCACACGTCCAGATGTGGATGTGAACTATACGTTTGCACAAGTCAGCATCAATGAGAGATATGTCGACTTTAAAGGGAACTGCGGGAATATCTCATCAGCGGTTGGACCATATGCCATCATTAAAGGACTTGTTCAAGCAATTGAGCCCATTACGACTGTACGTATCCTCAATACCAACACCAATAAAGTCATTGTAGCAGAAGTTGAGGTTGAAAACGGCGAAGTGAAATTTGAGGGAGATGTAGAAATTCAAGGAGTAAAAGGGACAGGATCTCCCATCTATCTATCATTTGAAAAACCTGAAGGCGCTGTAACAGGTAAAACCTTTCCGACAGGGAACCGCATGGATACGATTCAGACAAAATTCGGAGAGATTCCGATCTCGATCGTTGACATCGCAAATCCCATTGCCTTTGTCCGAGCGAAGGATCTTCATTTAAAAGGAACCGAATTGCCTGAGGAATTTTCAGACGCATTACTGGATGATTTAGAAGAGATTCGTTCCATCGCTGCTGAAATGTGTCACTTTGCGCCAAAAGACATGGCAACATTACAGTCACCAGCCGTTCCGAAGCTTGCGATTATTAGCGAACCTGCTGATTATGTCGATACAAATGGAGTGATGAGACGAGCAGCCGATATGGACATCATCGTACGCATGCTATCAATGCAAAGACCACACCAAGCGCTTGCCATTACCGGATCTGTCTGTGTGTCAGCCAGCTGTTTTATGGAACAAACACTTCCTGCACAGCTTTATGATGGACAACATGATACGCTTCGAATCGGGCATCCTGCCGGAATTATGCAAACGGACATTGACGTGTCTCAAAACAGAGTCAAAGTCATTCGAACCGCAAGAGAAATCCTAGACGGGGTTGTCTTTACGAAACAAGATTATATTGTGCAGCCTCATATAAAAAGAGAAGCCTGAAGCAGACGAGAACATCGTCTGCTTTGATATTGTTGACAAAGGGCTAAAATGAGTTATTTTAGTCCTTTGTCTTCTTTTCAGCGTGATAGAAAACCTTTGCAGTCTAGGAAGGACGAGTACCGGAGCGGAGCGAATGAAACATTCGTGAGCACCGGCGCGCAGACCTGACAACGAATGCGAGGGTTTGTCTACACGCTGAGAGCAGACGAGAAGACGTCTGCTTTTTTTAATGTTGAAGCGGGGCATCAATATCTCCCGCAGAATGAGCTTTGATCTGTCCTTTATCATCTTTTAGCTGAAGATGACCAAAGCGGTTAACACCGATGCAAATGCCTTCTTCCCATGTTTGTTTTTCACGATCTAACGAAATGCGAAGCGGCTTGTTGAATCGATATAACCGTTTGTTATAGAGGGCAGTGAGTGCTTCAAACCCTTCATTCTTCCAGCGTGTATGATATTTTTCAAAAGCCGTGGCAAGGTCCTTCACAAGCTGATCGGCTTTTACCTCTGTAAGTTCAGATAAGCAAATGGTTTTGTACGGGACATGCTCCGGCTTCGTTTCTACATTGATACCGACACCAATATAAATGGCGCTGCGGTCTGCTTCTATTAATGTGCCGGATACCTTTGCTTCATTAATGAGAATATCATTCGGCCATTTGATCGCCAGCTGATCGTCCGCTCTTATGAGTGGTTTCAGCACATCATAGATTGCTAGTGCTGTCAGCGGAGCGATCGTTGATTGAGTGGAGAGTTCTTCTGGCGGCATGACTGTCATGGTTACCGCCACATTCCCTAAAGGCGTTTCCCATGGCCTGCCGAGTCTGCCTCTTCCTGCTGTCTGCTGGCGTGCATAGACAGCAAATGAGGGCTTTCCTCCTTGCTGCATGAGCCTTTTCGCTTCACTATTTGTACTATCAATGGTGTCATATTGAAAAATCTTCATGTGTTCTCCTCTTGTTTCTTCTTGATATGATGCTTTTATTATAACAAAATGAAGTGTGCACGTTGATAAGGCAGCATGCTACTCATTTCGCTGCGCCTGAAATGTCTTTTTTTCTTCTTCAGTAAATGGGACAGATGTGCCTGTATCTTTACTAATTTGCACCATCGTGACTGACCCTGTAAAGCATGGTTCCTGCTGCTCATTTTCTCCTAAGTAATGAAGAATGAGTGAGCTTGAGCCTACCTTTTCCGGCTTGACATACACACGAAGCCTCTCTCCAATCTCTACCTGCTTGATGTAATCACATTGCAGATTAGCGACGACTGTCATGGTCTCTCTCACACGCTTCATCCGTTTATCAACAATACCTGTTTTTTGAAAAAAGGCAATGCGCGCCTCTTCAAAATACACAAAAGGGGTGACATTGTTCATATGGCCAAACATATCCGTTTCTGAAAAACGAACAGTGGTTTCGACATAAAATCGAAAGGATGCCCTCCACTCTTCAAACGGCTCTTCAATATATGACGGCAATCTCACTTGATCATCTCCTTATTTGGAAACAAAACGCCTCTCCCGTATTGGAAGAGGCGTTTGTTTATATGTTGCATCCAGCCTCTTAAACACTCATCATGATTGGCAAAGAGGACTGAATGTGATGTTATTCTGCGTGATCGCTTCCGAAGAAGTTACGGAATGCTTGTAAAGTTGTATCTCGGTTAAGTGCAGCAATTGACGTTGTCAGCGGGATTCCTTTCGGACAAGACTGCACACAGTTTTGGGAGTTCCCGCAGTTCGCAAGCCCACCGTCTCCCATAATTTCTTCTAGACGGTCAGACTTATTCATCGCACCTGTCGGATGTGCGTTAAATAAACGAACTTGCGAAAGCGGTGCAGGGCCCATAAAGGAAGACTTATCATTCACGTTTGGACAAGCTTCAAGGCAGACACCACATGTCATACATTTCGAAAGCTCGTATGCCCATTGACGTTTTTTCTCAGGCATTCTTGGTCCAGGACCAAGGTCATACGTGCCATCGATCGGCACCCATGCTTTCACTTTTTTCAATGAATTGAACATCCGGCTTCTATCAACCTGCAAGTCTCTCACAACCGGGAATGTCTTCATCGGCTGAAGACGAATCGGCTGGTCTAACTGATCAATAAGGGCTGTACATGACTGGCGCGGTTTTCCATTAATGACCATAGAACAAGCTCCGCACACCTCTTCAAGACAGTTCATGTCCCAGTTGATCGCCGTTGTTTTTTCCCCTTGTTTATTGACCGGGTTCCGTCTAATTTCCATGAGTGCGGAAATGACGTTCATATTTGGGCGGTAAGGAATTTCAAATTCTTCATCATAAGGCTTTCCATCTGCTGTATCTTGACGTGTGATTATGAATTGAATCGTGTTTTTTTCACTCATCTTATTTCTCCACCTTTTTCTTCGAGTAATCTCGTTTACGAGGTGCAATTAACGATACATCGACGTCCTCATAGTGGAATGCAGGCTTTTGATTTTTTCCTTTGAACGTAGCCATCGTTGTTTTTAGGAACTCTTCATCGTTTCTCTCTGGGAAGTCCGGTTTATAGTGTGCGCCTCGGCTTTCATTCCTGTTGTAAGCCCCGATCGTAATGACTCTTGCCAGTTGAAGCATGTTGTCAAGCTGACGTGTGAAGGCAGCGCCTTGGTTGCTCCATGAAGCTGTATCATTGATGTTGATCTTTTTGTAGCGCTCCATTAGTTCTTCGATCTTCTGATCTGTTTTTAAGAGTTTGTCATTGTAACGAACGACTGTGACGTTATCCGTCATCCATTCTCCAAGCTCTTTATGAAGCACATACGCATTTTCTGTTCCGTCCATGCTCAGGATGTTGTCCCATTTCTCCTGCTCTTTCTTCACGGCGCTGTCAAATGTTGCAGAAGATAGGTCTTCTGCAGACTTTTCAAGACCGCTAATGTACTTCACAGCATTCGGTCCAGCGACCATTCCGCCGTAAATGGCAGAAAGCAGTGAGTTTGCTCCAAGTCTGTTTCCGCCGTGCATAGAGTAATCACATTCTCCGGCAGCAAATAGACCTTTGATATTTGTCATTTGATCATAATCAACCCATAATCCGCCCATTGAGTAATGAACAGCAGGGAAAATTTTCATTGGAAGCTTACGCGGGTCATCACCCATGAATTTTTCATAGATTTCAATGATACCGCCAAGTTTAATATCAAGTTCTTTTGGATCTTTATGAGAAAGATCGAGATATACCATGTTCTCTCCGTTGATGCCAAGCTTTTGCTCGACACATACGTCGAAAATTTCACGTGTAGCGATATCACGCGGTACAAGGTTTCCGTATGCTGGATATTTTTCTTCCAGA
Source organism: Bacillus sp. SIMBA_005 (assembly GCF_046535585.1). NCBI lineage: Bacteria > Bacillati > Bacillota > Bacilli > Caryophanales > Bacillaceae > Bacillus > Bacillus sp. SIMBA_005. Next base: position 28,465 of record NZ_JAWRWI010000011.1, read on the forward strand.
AAGTACCATGGCTTCCCGTCTTTATATGTCCAAACACGTCCGCCTTCACCACGAGCCGATTCGCTCATGAGACGAAGCTTGTCATCTCCAGGGATCGCTGTTGGGTGAATTTGAATGAATTCTCCATTTGCGTAATGAGCCCCTTGCTGATAGACGATGGATGCAGCAGATCCAGTGTTAATCATGGAGTTCGTTGATTTTCCGAACACGATTCCAGGACCGCCTGTTGCCATGATCACTGCATCTGAACGGAAGGATTCAATTTCCATTGTCGTCAAGTTCTGCGCGACAATGCCTCGGCATACTTCCTCGTCATCTAACACAGCGCCAAGGAATTCCCAGCCTTCATATTTCGTGACAAGTCCTGCTACTTCATAGCGGCGAACCTGCTCATCAAGTGCATATAATAGCTGCTGACCTGTTGTAGCTCCAGCAAATGCTGTACGGTGGTGCTGTGTTCCCCCGAAGCGGCGGAAGTCCAATAATCCCTCTGGTGTTCTGTTAAACATTACACCCATCCGATCAAGTAAATGGATAATGGACGGCGCTGCTTCACACATTGCCTTTACTGGCGGCTGGTTGGCTAAGAAGTCTCCGCCATACACCGTGTCATCAAAATGTTCATAAGGTGAATCCCCTTCACCTTTTGTATTCACCGCTCCGTTGATTCCGCCCTGTGCACATACAGAATGCGAACGTTTTACAGGTACGATTGAAAATAGTTTAACAGCTGTTCCCGCTTCTGCTGCTTTAATAGTTGCCATGAGACCAGCTAAGCCGCCTCCGACAACGATGATGCTAGAATTACTCATTGTAGCCCCTCTCCCTCTTCTACTAATCTATTTCCTCTTAAACAAAAGCGAAAATTGCTCTTAGCCCTACATATGAAAGCGCTATAAATATACCTAATGTCACATATGTGGAGATTCTTTGTGAGCGTGGTGAAACAGTAATTCCCCAGCTGACAGCAAATGACCACAAGCCATTAGCAAAGTGGAAAATAGTAGATAAAACGCCGACAATATAGAAGCCTAGCATAAATGGAGAGCTTAAAATATTCGCCATCATGTCATAGTTCACTTCAGCTCCAAGCTGAGCTTGAATTCGTGTTTCCCATACATGCCAAGTCACAAAAATCAATGTGATGATACCTGAAATCCTTTGCAGTCTGAACAACCAGTTTCTTAAGTAACTGAAGCGAGACGTGTTGTTTTGTGCCGTAAAGGCTATGTACACCCCATAAACAGCATGATAGATCAGTGGTAAGAAAATCACGAACAGCTCAAGTGCATATCTGAATGGAAGCTGTTCCATAAAGTGTGCAGCTTTGTTAAACGCCTCTGGTCCATTCGTCGCAAAGTGGTTCACCACTAAGTGCTGAATTAAAAATAGACCGACCGGAATGACGCCAAGCAAAGAATGCAATCTCCGATAAAAAAATTCTTTGTTCCCCGACATTACTTTACCCCCTAGTAAAAAGTGCAATTGCTGAAAATTGTCTTACCCCCGCTTCTTTCAATTGTAAGCACTTTATTCAAATTTATTGACAATTTCATTTTACTCCTATGTCAAAAAAGCGTCAAGAAACCGCGTACATAAATTAAAATTTTCCGAAATTTAAAAGTTTTAAATCAAAATTCGTTTTACTACAATAAGAATTTCTTAGACTTCAGGGAAAACTCTGTCATCATATGCTCACATAAGCTATAATAAATTGTTGAAAGAGGGGAGCCGTACAATGAATAAATTCGAATCTAACTTAGAACAGCTAAAAGAAATTGAAGTCAATGGATTTGCCTACGAGCTGATACGCGAAGTTCTGCTGCCTGATATTCTTGGTCAGGATCATTCATCTATGATGTATTTTGCGGGTAAGCTGCTTGCTCGTAAATTTCCTCAAGAGTCATGGGAGAAGATCCCCGAATTTTTCCATGATGCCGGATGGGGAACTCTCACGATGGTCCATTCGAAAAAACAGGAAATTGAGTTTGAGCTCGAAGGTCCACTTGTATCAAATCGACTCACCTATCAAAAGGAGCCATGCTTTCAGATGGAAGCAGGTTTTATTGCTGAACAAATCCAGCTTCTCAACGAGTACGTGGCTGAATCTTATGAACAAGTGAAAAAGCGTGCTGATAAAGTCATTTTAACCGTTAAATGGGATTTAAGAGACCCAAGCTAACTCTCTTTATGAAAGGCGCAGACTTCAGGTCACGCCTTTTTTGTTTGCCTCTTCTATCATAGCATACTTAGTGAATGGGTTTGCGGAGGTTTCGAATATAAAAAAGAGGTGCACTCTTTCATGAGATACACCTCCCGCCTTTTTAAGAATGCGCAGCTACCTTTGATAAATCAAACGCATCATGCAATGCTTCAACTGCTTTGACCATATCGTCTCGGCCAACCACTGTTGAGACTTTAATTTCAGACGTACTGACCATTTTCACTTGGATGTCTTTTTCTGCTAACACAGCAAACATTTCAGCGGCTACGCCTGGATTTGAAACCATACCAGATCCAACGATGGATACTTTGGCTAATTTGCTTTCTGTCTCGATCTGTTCGTAGCCGAGTGCTCCTTTATATTCTTCTAACACTTCAACTGTTTTAGACAAATCATCCGTTTTCACAGAGAAAGAGATCGACGTCTGATTGGTGCTTGTGACAGACTGAATGATGATATCGACATTGATATTTTGCTTCGCAAGTGTCGTAAAGATGGTCGACAATGTGGTAAGACCGCTTGAAAGACCGCACACCGTCACGCGTGTAATCTGATCCTCAAATGCAATGCCTCTGACGACTAAATTTTGTTCCATGGATGATTCCTCCTCAATTAACGTACCCGATTCATTTTCAATACTAGAACGGACTTCTAGCGGGACTTGATAATTTTTCGCAAATTCGACAGCTCTCGGATGCAAGACACCAGCTCCTAAATTAGCCAGCTCTAGCATCTCATCATATGAAATACCTGCAAGTTTCCGCGCGGCCGGTACATAACGCGGATCTGTCGTAAACACACCTGGTACATCTGTGTAAATATCACATTTATCCGCTTTTAGTGCAGCAGCAAGTGCCACAGCTGTTGTATCTGATCCACCGCGTCCAAGCGTTGTGATATGCAAATCATCTGCAATTCCTTGGAAGCCAGCCACAACCACCACTTTCCCAGCACTTAATTCCTCTTTTATTCTTGATTCATCAATATCGACGATTCTTGCGTTACCATGTACTTGCTCTGTTTTCATACCAGCCTGCCAGCCTGTAAAGGAAATGGCATCATAGCCTTTTGCTTGCAGCGCCATCGTTAATAAGGAAATGGTCACTTGCTCTCCAGTTGCGAGCAGCATATCCATTTCTCTTTTGCTCGGATGATCTGTGAGTTCTTTCGCTAGGTCTACTAGAACATCCGTTGATTTACCCATTGCCGACACAACCACAACCACATCATGTCCGGCCTCGCGTTCAGCGATGACCCTTTCTGCAGCATTGCGAATTTTTTCTGTCGATCCAACAGACGTTCCGCCAAATTTTTGTACAATTAGTCCCATGTCTACCACCCTTTTTCAAAAGATCACGTGTGAGAGAAGAGGCAAGAAGCGGCTTTGGAGACTGCCTGCTCACTGCAAATAAAAAAAGCAATGAGAGAACAGATCTCCCATTGCTTTATAATCATCATCAAACGATGCAAACAATGAGATAGCCCTCCAAGAAATAAATTCTTGACAGCCCTACATTTCTTCAATGTACAGCCAGCGAATAAAATGAGTGGATTTTATTCACTTCGGCGACGCTCCCCTTTCAGCCCTCTTCCTAGATCCCATCGATCTCTGAAGGCTTACTCTTGAAGTTCGCACCTCTATCTTCAACAAACAACACGTTCATTTATTAAATTTAGTCACAATTTTAACAGACTTTTGGAAAAAGTACAATCTATTTTTTAAAAGCTTCCATTAAAAGCTCGGCCGTTTGTTTCGGGATGCCAGCCTCCTGAAATTCTTGGATAGAGGCTTCTTTCATCTTTTTGACAGAGCCGAAATGTTTAAGAAGCTGTTTTTTACGCTTTTCTCCGATACCTGGCACATCGTCTAAAATAGATTGAAATGCATTTTTTCCTCGCAGCTGCCGGTGAAAGCTAATCGCGAACCGGTGCACTTCATCTTGAATGCGCTGCAATAAATAGAAGGCCTGGCTATTCCGCTCCAGTGCAACAATTTCCAGTGTATCGCCCATCATCAGATTCGACGTCCTGTGCTTTTCATCTTTTACTAGACCTGCTACTGGAACAGACAGATTCAATTCATTTTCAAGCACATCTATCGCTGCATTGATCTGTCCCTTTCCTCCGTCAATTAAAATCAAATCTGGCAGCGGAAGCTCATCCTTTAACACGCGGGTATATCGCCTTCTAATGACTTCACGCATCGATGCATAATCATCTGGACCTGTGACGGTTTTAATTTTGTATTTTCGGTATTCCTTTTTATACGGCTTCCCGTCCTGAAAGACGACCATGGCAGAAACCGGGTCTGCACCTTGAATATTCGAGTTATCAAATGCCTCAATCCGGTAAGGCATATAAATATTCAGCGCATCTCCAAGCTGCTTCACTGCACCAATGGACCGCTCTTCATCACGCTCAATGAGCGAAAATTTTTCTTTCAAGGCGATTTTAGCATTTTGATGGGCAAGTAAAAGCAAATCCTTTTTCTTTCCTTTTTTCGGCTGATGAACGTTCGTCTCAAGCAATTGTTCAATCATCTCTTGATCTACGCTATCTGGCACCAGAATTTCCTTCGGCAGAAAGTGATTGTTCTTTTCATAAAATTGCCCCATAAACGTGAGAAACTCTTCCTCAGGGTCTTGATACATAGGAAACAGGCTGACATCGCGTTCAATCAATTTTCCTTGCCTGATGAAGAAGACTTGGACACACATCCAGCCCTTGTCATAGGCATAGGCAAAAACATCTCGATCTGATAAATCGCTCATCGTCATTTTCTGCTTTTCCATCGTAGAGTCGATATATGCGATTTGATCTCTCAATTCTTTTGCGCGTTCGAACTCTAATTGTTCGGCGGCTTCTTCCATCTTTTCGGTAAGTTCCTTTTTGATTTGCTGATGTCCTCCGTTTAGAAACCTTATGATTTCGTCCACGAGCTGCTTATTCGTTTCTTCAGAAATGTCATACACACATGGCGCGAGACATTGTCCAAGATGATAATATAAACAGACGCGATCAGGGAGGGTGGCACATTTTCTGAGAGGATATAAACGGTCGAGCAGCTTTTTCGTTTCACGTGCTGCCTGTACATTCGGGTATGGTCCGAAATATTTCCCTTTGTCCTTTTTCACATGACGGGTGACGATCAATTTAGGATGTCGTTCATTCGTAATTTTAATAAAAGGATACGTTTTGTCATCCTTGAGCATGACATTGTATTTTGGGTCGTATTTTTTGATTAAATTTAGCTCTAAAATGAGTGCCTCGATATTAGAAGAGGTGACAATGTATTCAAAGTCCTCAATTTCACTGACAAGACGCTGCGTTTTGGCGTCATGAGATCCAGTGAAATAAGAGCGTACTCTATTTTTTAAGACCTTTGCCTTCCCCACATAAATGACTGTATTTTGTCGATCTTTCATTAAATAGCAGCCTGGTTGATCTGGCAAGACCGATAGCTTTTCTTTGATCAGTTTGTTCATATTTTCATCCGTCCTTGTTTTCCTCTTTCACTCCTTCTAGTGTATCACGAACATTTGTTTTATACCATATTGAAAGAAAAGCGGCTCTCGTCTTTACGAGAACCGCTTCAGTGAGTATGCCGCTAGGGCATAGACAGGTTTATAGATGTTTGTTAACAAGCTCAGCAAGTGCTTCTTTTGGTTTGAAACCAACAGAAGTTTCTACCACTTCACCGTCTTTTAAGACAAGAAGTGTTGGGATACTCATCACGCCGTATTTACCAGCAGTTTCTTGGTTATCATCTACATCAATTTTTACAATTTTCATTTTATCGCCCATTTCTTGATCAAGTTCTTCAAGAACTGGAGCAATCATTTTACAAGGTCCGCACCATGGTGCCCAAAAGTCCGCAAGAACAACACCTTCTGCAGTTTCTTGTGAAAATGTTGCGTCAGTAGCTTTTACGATTGCCATTATTCATTCCTCCAATGTAAATTATGCTTTTTAGTATAGCATCTACCAATGTGACTTGCGAATGAAATGCTTACGAATCATTTTTTATGAAATGAATTAAAAAACAAACCGTATAATCGCACCAATGACAACAATTGCACCGATAATCATGAGAATCGTTCTAAGCATATAAATAACTCCCTTTCCGCTTCGTTTACAATGTATGATGCCCCAACATCCTCCTCATCAAACATCTAAATATGCGATCAAGCCAGATCGATCGTGATCATCACCACAGACATTGGCGGCAGATCTATGGTCAACTCACCGGATTTTACAGCAAATTGCTGAAACTCTGCTGGCTGGACAGCATGAGGATCATCAAATGTGTTGTGCGCATTCATGCGATCTGCTGTCAGCACACGGCCTGTAACTTTCGTTTCTGCATCCAAACCTTCAATGGCAAGGGATACTTCGTTTTGTTCATGCGGATTCAGGTGACAAAAGCTAATATGCATCTTATCGGACGAACGCGAAGCTGACACACTAACCTGAGGTATTTTTTCACCGCTTCGTTCATAAGGTGTTGACACGAATTCCACTTCAAGTGCTTCCTCCTCTTGATGCACTTGAAACATGTGAAACACATGATAAGTAGGCGTCAGAAGCATCTTTTCGTCTTTCGTTAACACCATTGCTTGCAGAACATTGACCGTCTGGGCAATATTCGCCATATGAATCCGCTGGCAATGACGGTGAAAGATATGAAAATGAAGGGCACAAACAAGTGCATCTCTTAGTGTGTTTTGCTGATACAAAAATCCTGGATTCGTACCTGGTTCTGGGTCATACCATGTTCCCCATTCATCAATGATCATCCCGATTCGCTTGTCTGGATCATAACGATCCATAATCTCTCCATGATCCACGACAAGCCGTTCCATCTCATAGGCTTTTTTCAATGTGATAAACCATTCATCTTCATCAAATTCAGTCGCTGACCCTTTCTTCTCCCACGTACCAGGTACGGTGTAGTAATGCAAACTGAGTCCATCCATCCAAGGTGCGGCCCGCTCCATTAATACTTTTGTCCAATTCACATCATTTGAATTGGCGCCGCATGCAATTTTGTATATGGTCTGACCTGCAAACTCTCTTACATACGTTTGATAACGTTTATATAGATCTGCATAGTATTCAGGCGTCATATTCCCGCCGCAGCCCCAGCTTTCGTTGCCTACACCAACATAGGTCAGGTCCCAAGGGTCTTGTTTTCCATTTTGAATGCGCCAATCAGACATAGGTGTTCCCTTTGGAAATGTGATGTACTCGACCCAGTCTGCTAATTCTTGAACAGTCCCACTTCCCACATTTCCGCAAATATAAGGCTCACATTCAAGCAGCTCACACAATTTCATAAACTCATGCGTACCAAATGCATTGGATTCAACGGTACCACCCCAATGAGTGTTCACCATCGGCTTTCGTTCGCTCATATCTCCCACACCATTTGCCCAATGATACTCGTCTGCGAAGCAGCCGCCCGGCCACCTAAGCACCGGAATATGTAGTGCTTGAAGGGCTTTTAGCACATCGGTACGAATCCCCTCAATATGATCAATCTCAGAATCTTTTCCGACCCAAATCCCGTCATAAATCCCTCTTCCTAAATGCTCTTGAAAATGTCCATAGATGTGTTTAGAAATACGTCCGATCACGTCATTGACTTTTACTTTCCCCTTCACTTGTCAACCGCTCCTTTGTGTATTGATTACATACAAAAAAACCCAGAATACCTAGGCATTCTGAGTGTATGAGCGTTACGAGTGGATATTCATCTTTTTTAACTCTTCATTCAAAAGCGGTACCACTTCGAACAAATCACCGACGATTCCGTAATCGGCAATTTTGAAGATCTCGGCTTCTGGGTCTTTGTTAATCGCCACAATGACTTTACTGTTAGACATTCCGGCTAAATGCTGAATCGCCCCTGATATCCCGCATGCAATATAGAGATCAGGTGTGACGACCTTGCCTGTTTGCCCAATTTGCAGGGCATAATCACAGTAGTCTGCGTCACAGGCGCCACGCGAGGCACCGACTGCTGCGCCCAGCGTCTCAGCGAGTTCATTCAGCGGTTCAAACCCTTCCTTACTCTTGACCCCGCGTCCCCCGGCAACAATGACCTTTGCTTCAGATAAATCTACACCTTCTGACGTTTTTTTAATGACTTCCTTCACGATCGTTCGCAGGTTCTGAATATCGACAGAAACCGGTGTAATGTCTCCGCTTCGTGAGGCATCCCGCTCAAGAGGTGCCACGTTGTTTGGGCGTATGGTTGCCAAAAGCAGACGATCTGTTGAAATCACCTTTTCGAAGGCTTTTCCAGAGTAAATCGGTCTTGTGAAAACAAGATGTTCTCCGGTAACGCTTACATCAATTGCATCTGAAATTAGACCAGTTTGCAAGCGTGCAGCTATTTTCGGCGACAAGTCTTTTCCGATAGACGTATGTCCAAAGAGGACCGCATCTGGGTCAACCTGATCTAATATGGCTTGAAGTGCCTGCATAAAACCATCTGACGTATAATATGAAAGGTGCGGATGTTCCACAATCATGACATGATCCGCTCCATAGTAAAGCGGTTCATTCGCTTGGTCTTTGACGTCATCCCCTATTAACACGCCAATGACTTCACCGCCATCTGCCACTTGATGAGCGGCAGCAATGGCTTCAAATGTCACATTTCTTAATTTACCGTCACGACTTTCTCCAAGTACAACAACTTTTTTACTCATCTTTCAAGTTCCCCCTTGTTCTCGTGATATCGTAAAGTGGATGTTTAGATGACCTTTGCTTCATTTCTTAGTAAATCTGTCAGTTCTTTGACTTGATCCTGAAGCTCACCGCTCAGCACCTTGCCACCCTCTTTTTTCTCCGGTAAGAAACGTTCAATTGTTTTGATTTTATATGGGACATCATCTTCATCGAGATCTAAATCATCAAGTTCCAACTCTTCTAAAGGCTTTTTCTTTGCCTTCATAATGCCAGGTAATGATGGATAGCGAGGCTCATTGAGACCTTGCTGCGCAGTGACGACAAGCGGAAGCTCAGCAGAAATGACTTCCACATCACCTTCTGCATCTCGTTCAATCGAAGCAGAGCCGCCGTCAATTTGAATACTTGTGATGGTTGTGACATATGAAAACCCAAGTAATTCAGCAAGACGCGGGGCAACCTGACCAGAGCCCCCGTCAATTGCCACATTCCCTGCTAAGATCAAGGAAGCCTCTTTGTCTTTTAAATAATGGTAAAGAATCGTAGAAGCTGAATATTGATCCCACTCTTCTAAGTCGTCTCCCACATTTAATAAAACGGCTTGATCGCAGCCCATAGCAAGCGCTGTTCTCAGCTGCTTTTCCGCATCCTCACTGCCAACTGTCACAACGGTCACTTCTCCCCCGTGCTCGTCGCGAAGCTGGATCGCTTCTTCTATGGCGTACTCGTCATAAGGATTAATAATGAACTCTGCCCCATCTTCTTGAATTGCACCAGACTGAATGGAAATCTTCTCTTCCGTGTCAAACGTACGCTTCATCAAAACAAATATATTCATTCATTTCTCCCCCTTGTGTCGTTTGAATCCCTTATTCCCCTTTAAAATTCGGTTTGCGTTTTTCAATAAAGGCTTGGATGCCTTCTTTGGCGTCATTCGATTGGAAAATTTCACCGAACTTTTTGGCTTCTAGCTTCATACCGCCATCATATGAATACAATTTTGTCGCATTCAATAAATCCAGCACATACTCGAGTGATTTTGGACTTTTCGTTGCAAATTTTAATGCAAGTGTTTTGGCTGCTTCGAGCGCCTCTTCCTCTGTTTCTGCCAGCTTTGACACAAGTCCACAGGCGAATGCTTCTTCACCTGTAATCGGTTCAGCTGTACCCATCATTTCCAGCGCTTTAGCAGAACCAACATAGCGCGGCAGGCGCTGCGTACCGCCGAACCCTGGAATGATACCTAGGTTTAGTTCAGGCAGTCCAAGCTTCGCATCTTTTGTTGCGATTCGGATATCACAAGACATAGCAAGCTCAAGACCCCCGCCTAATGCAGCTCCGTGAATTGAAGCAATGACCGGTTTTGGACATTGTTCAATCCGCTCAAAGACCTGCTGCCCTCTGTCTGCAAGACTTGAATAATCAGACTCTTCCTGTAACGTCGTAAATTCCTTAATATCAGCACCTGCTGAGAAAAATCTTCCTTCTCCGTGGATCACAATGGCTCTTACTTCTTCATTTTGTTCGAGCTGTTCAAACATGTCATTAAGCTCTGCGAGCAGCTGAGAAGATAAGGCGTTTGCTGGTGGATGCTGAATCGTGATAAGTGCTGTCTGCCTTTCATGATGTAAGCTGAGTATCTTTTCCATGTCAATCATCCTTTTTCAAAATGTCTTTAAGATTGATGTATTCCGTTTAAGAGTAGATCACGTACGTTTTCTGCGAGTGCAGGAAGATCATATTTTTGATCATTCATGACCCATGTTGTAGCGGTTTCATCAATCGTCCCAAATACCATTTGTCTCGCTAAGCGGACATCTAGATTTTGTCTAAATTCTCCTGTTTTCTTTCCTTCTGCTAAAATGGATTCGAGCATATTTAAATACCCTTTCAGCACCTCATTGATTTTTTGCCGCAGCTCAAGGTTTGACTGCCTGAGTTCAAGCTGTGTCACAAGAGCCAAATGATGATTTTGCGCAAGCATACGAAAATGCTCCTCAATGAGTAGTAGAAGCTTTTCTTTCGCCGACGGTTTCTTTTGAATATCTGTTTCCATCCGTTCGATGAATTGTCCCATTTTTTCTTTGAACAATGAGATCAAAATATCCTCTTTATTTTTGAAATAAAGATAAATGGTTCCGTCTGCTACCCCTGCTTGTTTCGCAATCTTTGACACTTGTGATTGGTGATAGCCATTCTCTGCAATCACCACAACTGCTGCATCAATAATTTGCATGTACTTCGGTCTTTTCTGCTTCAATGTGCTTCGTCCCTTTCTGGATTGAATGAGTATTCATTCATAACTTTATGTTAAAAAGAAACGGGCGATTTGTCAAGTAATCTTCTTCTTTCTTTTCAACCTTTAGCATAACAGACCAGACGGTCAACATTCAAATCATCCGGCCGGTAGACCGGATGATGCAGCCGTTATGTTTTCGGTTGATCGGCAGGCGTTTCAGATGATGAAGCGTGCTTTCTTTTCTCTTCTTCAATTAATACTCTGCGCAAAATCTTCCCGACGGCTGTTTTAGGCAGTGATTCTTTAAATTCGTACACGCGCGGTACTTTAAATGAGGCAATTCTCGTCCTGACAAAGCGATCAAGTTCGTCCTCTGTTAAGTAGGCATTCTTTTTCGGTACAATAAATGCTTTCACTGTTTCTCCTCTGTACGGATCTGGAATACCTGCCACGACGACTTCTTGTACAAGCTCATGCTCATAAAGAGCTTCTTCGACTTCTCTTGGGTAAATATTATAGCCGCTCGCAATGATGACATCTTTTTTCCGATCGACGATATAGAAAAAACCGTCCTCATCCATATACCCTATATCTCCGGTGAAAAACCAGCCATCTCGTAATACAGCCTCTGTCTCCTCTGGCTGATTCCAGTATCCTTTCATGATCTGAGGGCCTTTAACAATAATTTCTCCATGCTCATATGGTTCTTTCAGGCCTCCGGTTTCCTCGCAAAAAATACCGGCATCTGTATTAGGCCAAGGACAGCCAATGCTGCCTGTTTTGTTCGCTCCCCATAAAAAGTTAGAATGAGTCACAGGTGAGGTTTCTGAAAGTCCATACCCCTCCACTAAGCGTCCTCCGGTTAATTTTTCAAAGCTTTGTTTGACTTCAAGAGGAAGTGCCGCTGAGCCGCTTAGACATGCAGTGATGGACGACAGGTCATACTTTTCAATGTTCGGATGATGCAGCAAGGCGATATACATGGTTGGAGCGCCTGGAAATAGCGTCGGCTTCTGTTTTTCAATGGTTTTGAGGGTATCAGCGACATCAAAGCGTGGAAGAAGAATCATTTGATGTCCTTCTTTGACAGCAAGATTTAAGACGGTCGTCATTCCGTAGACATGAAAAAACGGAATGATGCCGAGGATGCGTTCTTTCCCCCTGTTTGTTTTATACATCCAGGAAGCGCACATTTCAGTATTCGCTAAAATATTTTCATGTGTGAGCATGACCCCTTTTGGTAAACCGGTCGTTCCGCCTGTATATTGCAAAACAGCGATATCCTCTTTCGGATCAAAGGCAAGTGCGGGTATCTGCTGTTCACCTTCCGATTCTTTCATAATCTGCACGAAGTGATGAATGGTGTCATTTTTCTCGACTTGGATGACCATTTTATTTTTTCTTCTTTGCACAATAGGAAACAGTATGTTTTTCGGGAATGGTAAATAATCTTGTAGTTTGGTAACGATTAAGTGCTCCACACTTGTCAGCGCTTTCATTTTATAAGCCTTTGGATACAACAGATCAAGCGTGATCAGCACTTTGGCGCCGCTGTCTTCCATTTGGTATGCCAGTTCTTTCTCCGTATAAAGCGGGTTTGTTTGAACAACGATGCCGCCTGCTATTAAAACAGCATAATAAGAAATGACCGATTGAGGACAGTTCGGCAGCATGATCGCTACTCTGTCGCCTTTTTTCACGCCAATTTTCATCAGATGACTGGCTAGTTTCAATACGTCTTCTTGCAGCTGTTCATAGGTGATGTTCTTTCCTAGAAAATGAATGGCTGTATGCTCAGGTGCAGCCTCTGCGGAGCTGAATAAGTAAGATTGTAATGTTTCGTTTGGGATGGTGAGTTCGTGGGGAATTTGATTCGGGTAATGCAGAAGCCAACGTTTATCTGACTGCATAAAAACCCTCCTTCCTGAACTTTCGTACTATTATATTATAGCAAACTTTTCCTTAGGGCAGTTTGCTTTTTTCTAATAGAGCTTGGTTCAATTGCACATGTTTACTTTTTCGCCGGTGTTTCGATAGAAGCTCTTTTTCCTTCATGATGCCACTGTTCATATAAACCGCCGATGGCACGAAATGATTCGTTCACTCTATCCACGATCTGTTGATGGATACTCGGATCATTCGGTAAATGCGTCTGGATGTTGTCGACTTGATGCTTTTTCATCATGTCGATGTAAACCGTGAGAAAAATGGTATCTTCTAAAATCCAGTAAATGACTTCATCTGCCACTTTTGTTCTTTTATGCAGCATTTGAATTCCTCGTTCATATTGAATGAGGATATAACCACTCGAATCGATTTGAATATAGGGACTCAAATCATCAAAAAATCCTGACGTTTGAAATGGACGTGCCATATACGGTTCGTATATGTCTCTTGGAAGGGATGTCATTTGAAGACAAGTATCAATGCGCTTGATCAGTTCGTCTTGTTGCAGAATGTGCTTCATGTCATTCGCCGCCTTTGATGAGATAAAAGCTGCCAAGGGATTCCCTGACAGCTTTCTAACGTTGTTTTTTTTCATTTCTCACAGGAACAGATAAACGGCACCAATGACTGCAAAAGTGCAGGCAACTACGATTAATACTTTTGCTAGCTTTTCCATGTCGTCTCCTTAAATGCCGGCTGCGACTACGTAAGACAGCCCAACTGAAATGATGAGTGAAATAAACCCGACCGCTCTATTATCATTTTCAATCTCTTTGTCTACTTTAAAACGCGGTGTTAAAAATTCAAAAATGAAATAGCTGACAAGCAGCATCACAAAGCCGTATACGCCCCATCCAACCATTTGAAGAAGGGAATTGTGCTGTGCGATTGAATGCTGAAACACATTCGCAATCCCAAAGATCTTCCCGCCTGTTGCCATGGCAACAGCTAAGTTCCCCCGCTGGATCTCTTCCCAGTTCTTATAAGAAGTGACGAGTTCAAAAATGGTTAGAAATAAGACGAGACATAGGACGGCCACACTATAATAGGCGGCAATTTCCACAAGTTCATTTTCCCAAAAGGCTTTCATGCGTTTTCTCCTTTTTACTTTAATTCGACGATGGTGACGCCTGATCCTCCCTCACCTTGTTCGCCAAAACGAGCATTTTTCACACTTCGGTGCTGTTTCAATAATTCCTGAACCCCTTTTCTAAGGGCGCCAGTTCCTTTACCGTGAATAATAGACACGCGAGGATAACCAGCTAATACAGCATCATCTAAATATTTTTCGACTCTGCTTAAGGCATTTTCATAACGCTCGCCTCTTAAATCGAGTTCAAGCGAGACATGATAATCTTTCCCTTTGACTGCCGTGATGGCTTTTTCTTGCTTAAATTCAGGTGCTGATTTGATAAATTCCATGTCTTTTTCTTTTACCTTCATTTTTAGAATGCCCATTTGGACACTCCATTCTTTGTCGCCTGTTTGTTCAAGCAGTGTTCCTTTTTGTCCGAAGGTAAGCACTTTGACTTCGTCGCCTGACTTCAGCTGTCTTACTGCTTTTTTCGCTGGCTCTGGCTTCTTCTTCCTGTCAAACTCAGGAACAGCTTCTTCAAGACGCTTTCGCGCATCGATGAGTTCATGCTCTTTGAATGAGCGGTGTTCACTTTTTATCGAACGGAGCTCTTGAATGATATCTTCTGCTTCTTTTGATGCTTGATCAATTTTCTCTTTCGCTTTCTGTTCAGCTTCTTCAAGCAGTTTGTCTTTTTGCTCATTCCATTCAAGAATTTGTCTTTGCAATTCTTTATGAAGCTTTTCTGCTTCTTTTCTATAGACTTCTGTCTCATGCAGTTCTTCTTCTGCTTGTTTCTTGCTATCTTCTAATGAAGCAATCATTTGGTCTACTTCATTATGCTCTGCATGCATATCCGCTTTTGCCCGGTCTATGAGGTGATCTGGCAAACCAAGACGCTTTGAAATTTCAAATGCGTTACTTCGACCAGGCACACCGATGAGCAGGCGGTACGTTGGTGATAAGGTTTCGATATCAAACTCCACGCTTGCATTCGTGACGCCTTCCCGGTTATACCCATATGCCTTCAGCTCGGGGTAATGAGTCGTTGCAATGACACGTGCATTTGTTTGATGCACTTCATCTAATATGCTCATCGCAAGTGCCGCACCTTCAGCTGGGTCTGTTCCTGCCCCTAATTCATCAAATAAAACGAGAGAGTTAGAAGTCAAATGCTTTAAGATATCGACAATATTGACCATATGAGATGAGAACGTACTCAAGCTTTGTTCGATGGATTGTTCGTCTCCAATATCAGCAAAAACTTGGTCGAACACAGCCACTTCAGAGCCTTCTTCAACTGGAATATGGAGGCCCGCCTGTGTCATCAGCGTCAATAGACCCAGCGTTTTTAAGGTAACGGTCTTTCCCCCTGTATTTGGTCCAGTGATCACGATTGTTGAAAAATCTTTACCGAGCTCAATATCATTTGCGACAACTTGATCCCGAGGCAATAGAGGATGTCTTGCTCGTTTTAAATAGATTTCTCCTTGATCATTCACAGCAGGTTTTGTGGCTTTTTCTGCCTTTGCATATTTAGCTTTAGCAAAAATAAAATCTAGCGTTTGCAGCTCCTTTACATTGTGAAGCAGTTCCCCAATGTGCTCTGACACACTCTCTGTCAGCATTTGCAGGATCTTTTCAACCTCTTGCTTCTCTTTTAAACGGGTTTGCTGCAAGGTATTATTTACATCCACGACCACTTGCGGCTCAATAAAAAGGGTTGCCCCTGATGAAGACTGGTCATGAACAATGCCGCCGTAATTCGAGCGGTACTCTTGTTTCACAGGAATAACAAACCGGTCATTACGAATGGTGACAATTGTGTCTGACAGCATTTTCGAAGCCGATTGTGAACGAATCATCGCTTCTAATTTATCACGGACCTTTGATTCTAGTGAGCGTAATTGAATGCGCAATGAACGAAGTGCTGGGGTTGCATGATCAAGTACTTCTCCATTATCACCAATACAGCTTTCGATTTCTTTTCTGATTTCAGGCAGTAATATGAGCGACTCAGCATATGTATGAAGACGCGGTATGTCTACTCCATCATCATACATGGACGCGAGAAAGTGCTTCATATTTTTCACCGCATATAATAGTCCTGCGATTTCCATCAGCTCAGAAGGGCTTAATGTACTTCCGATTTCTGCCCGTTTCACTGCGCGTCTAATATCTGTTAACCCGCCAAATGGCGCCGATCCCTTTAATCGGATCACATCTTGCGCTTCTGCTACCTCTTCCAGCAAATGCTGAATGGTTTCTATATCCGTCAGAGGTGTTAAATCCTGCGCTCTTTCTTTTCCTAATGTGGATGCGGTATAGGACATCACTTTTTCTTTTACTTTATGAAATTCTAATGATGCTAACACTTTTTGTTGCAGCATGGTCCAGCCTCCTAACGACTACCTGTCACGCGTTAAAAACTTTTTGATCTCGTTTAGAGTAAAAGTATTCACGACATTTGCTTTTGGTGTCCAGCCCTTTCTTGCAGCTGTTACACCGACTTCCATATGTTCCAGCATGGCGATGTTGTGCGCATCTGTATTGATCATGATGTTCACACCCGCTTCATTTGCTTTGATTAAATGCTCTGTTTTCAAATCAAGTCTTGACGGATTGCTGTTGAGTTCAAGTGCAGTGCCTGTTTTCTTCGCAAGTTCTATGAGCTGATCTATATTTAAGGCATAGCCATCCCGTCTGCCGATCAAACGGCCTGTTGGATGTGCAATTAAATCGACATGCTGATTACGCAAGGCATTTTCAAGGCGTTCCATAATGACTTCTTCCGGCTGAGAGAAGCTAGAATGAATAGACGCAATGACAAAATCCATGTCTTTTAAAAAGTCATCATCATAATCTAACGATCCATCCGGAAGGATATCCATTTCGACCCCTTTGAAAATGTGAAAATGCTCGAATTCCTGATTAAGCTTATCAATTTCTTTTGCTTGCAGGCGCAAACGTTCTTTTGTTAAGCCGTTTGCTACTTTTAAATATTGCGAGTGGTCTGTAATCGCCATGTATTCATAGCCTTTTGCGATACATGCTTCCGCCATTTCACGAATAGAGAAGGCTCCGTCACTCCATGTCGAGTGCATATGAAGGTCGCCTTTGATATCTTTCAGTTCTACAAACTGCATACTTTCTTTATACGTATCAATCTCTGCTCCGGTTTCACGAATTTCTGGAGGAATGAGCGGAAGTTGAAAATGTGCATAAAAAGCGCTTTCGTCTTCAAACGTTTTTACATCTCCAGTTTCAATCGTTTCCACACCATATTCGCTAATGCGCTCTCCGCGTTCCTTTGCAAGCTGACGCATTCGAATATTGTGATCTTTTGAGCCAGTGAAATGGTGCAGCGTAGTTGCGAATTGGTCTTCTGTCACAAGCCGGAAGTCGACACTGATCTCAAAATCAAGGGCAAGCACAACAGATACCTTCGTATCACCGCTTGCGATCACATCTTTCACATCATCAAGTGCAACGAGCTGCTCTCTGACTTGCTCAGGATTGTCTGTTGCAATGATATAATCTAAATCTTTGACGGTTTCGCGAGCACGTCTTAAGCTGCCAGCTCTTGAAAAACGGATGATACCTTTCATCTCTTCAAGCGCGTGATCAATCCGCTCTGCCACATCTAATGCAAATCCAATTGGCAGTCGTTCCGGCTGCTTTCCTGCTTCCTCAAGAGCTGCGAGAATCTTTTCTTCTGTTTTTTTGCCGAAGCCAGCAAGCGCTTGTACCTTTTCCGTTTCGCATGCTTCTTTTAGAGACTGTGCATCATGGACGCCAAGCTCTTGGTAAAGCTTAGCGATCTTCTTCCCGCCGAGTCCTGGCAATTTCAAAAGCGGGACAAGTCCTTCAGGCACTTCTTTTTTTAATTGTTCGAGTGTTTCTGATTGTCCTTTTTCGATATACTCAGTGATCACAGCAAAGGTTCCTTTTCCAATGCCGGGTAATGCTAATAGATCATCTATTTGAGAAAGGCTGCGGTCATCTTGTTCCAGTGCCGCTGCTGCTTTACGAAAGGCAGAAATTTTAAAAGGATTATCTCCTTTTAGCTCCATATATACTGCAATTGTTTCAAGAAGTTTGATAATATCTTTTTTATTCATCTCTCATCCTCCAGCCGCTTTGGCATCTTCCTTTATAAATATACAAACTTTTCCTTCATCCTACAACTTTCTGTCATGGAATGAGAAAAAACTTCTCCAAGAAAGGAGAAGTTTTTAAACTCCATACGTCGTCCATAAGTCTTTGATAAGACCGGACAGATAAGGGGTGTTGCTTACGATCGCATCTGCTAATATGGATTTACTCAACATTGTTTGCAGTGCATCGACTGGAAGTAATGCAGCGACAAACAAGAGAATAAATACAAATAGATAGGTTTCAAGAAATCCTAAAACACCGCCAAGCAGTTTGTTGACCTGCTTAATCACAGGTATACTTGCAATGGTTGTGAGCAATCCGCCAATGATGGCGAGCAGGATTTTGGTCAAGATAAACAGAATGATAAACGCAATGGTATTATAATAAGCTGTTTCTAGATTCCCACTAAAGAAAGCGAGCTGCGCTTGACCGCCGCTAAAATTAGGTGCTGGAATCCACGTAAGCTGTGGTGCAAGTGACTGATAAAACATGGAAGCCACTAAGATAGAAACAACAAAGCTGATCAATTTAATAAATTGAAGAATAAACCCGCGTTTTAGACCGACAAGCGTTCCCATAAGAAGCAAAAACAAAATGATGATATCGATCACGGTAATTTCATTCCTTTTCTCTAAGCTGATTCTCTAGTTTTTCGTATTGCTCTTTTAATTTCAAGTAGTCGTGGACGACATTGACTGCTGTCAGTACAGCTAATTTGTTTATATCAAGGTATGGGTTTTTTTCATTTATTTCTCTCATTTTATCATCAACAATTGAAGCAACGTGTCGCATATGCATCTTCGTTTCTTGACCGATGATCGTAAAGGACTGTCCGTAAATCTCAACTGTTGTTTTTGTTGTTTTCGTTTTACCGCCGTCAGACAACGTTTCTCCTCCATTCCACGAGAATCCTAGTCTCTATCATAACATGTTTAGACATTGAATGGAAAGACGAGCCCTTCCCTGTTATGGTACACTTTAGAAATCAATGATATCAAGGTAAAAAGGAGTTATCCACTGTGCCCCAATCCGTCTTAAAAGCAACATCAGAAGACCTTAAAAAGATGAAGAGCGCGTATGCGCACCACTTAACTGATACGTTACCACCAGGCGCCCTTTTTCAAGCAAAGGTTCCTGGCTGTACGATTACAGCCTATCGATCTGGAAAAGTGCTGTTTCAAGGTCAAAAGGCAGAAGCTGAAGCCAGTCAATTCAGCCATTTACAAACTGCTGATCCGAAAAGTCCAAAAGCACCTGCTGTCACAAAATATAGTCCGCCGTCAGGGATTGCTTCTATGTCCGTCATCGGTTCAGATGAAGTAGGAACAGGTGATTATTTTGGACCGATAACGGTCTGTGCCGCCTATGTTGATTCAAGCAAGCTTGCTCTCATGAAAGAGCTTGGCGTAAAAGACTCAAAAGGCCTAAAAGACCCGCAAATTATCAACATTGCCAAAGATCTCATCAAAACCATTCCGTTCAGCCTTCTTGTACTCCGAAATGAAAAGTACAATGCGATGCAGGAAAAGGGCATGAGCCAAGGAAAAATGAAGGCGCTCCTTCACAACCAAGTCATCACCTCTGTGCTGGAGAAATTAGATGGGAAACAGCCTGAAGCTATTTTAATTGACCAATTTGCAGAACCGGGTATTTATTTCAAGCATCTTGCTGGAAAAAAAATTATTCGGGAACGGACGTACTTTAGCACAAAAGCAGAAGGCATTCATTTGTCAGTTGCTGCGGCTTCCATTATTGCAAGGTACGCTTTTTTAATTGAAATGGATAAGTTATCTAAAGCAGCAGGGTTTGACATTCCAAAAGGAGCCGGCCCTCATGTAGACAAGGCGGCTGCAAAGCTCATCAAGCTGCACGGCGAAGAGGCTTTACGTCAATTTACAAAACTGCATTTTGCCAACACACAAAAAGCAAAAAAATGGTTATAAAAAAGAGCTAGGCCCATATGGCCTTAGCTCTTTTTTCTTTAACCGCGCAAGACGGCTTGATACGTATCTTCTAATGCTTTCAATACTTTCGTATGAACTGCGGTGACTTCTTCCTCTGTCAAAGTTTGTTCCGGATTTAAATATTGGAGAGAGAATGCAACAGATTTCTTGCCTTCTTCCATGTGTTCACCTTCATACACGTCAAAGACGGATAGATCAGTCAGTAAATCCCCGCCTGCCTCATAGATGACACGCTCCAGCTGTCCGCTTGAGATATGCTGATCTACAACAAGTGCAATATCTCTTGTCACAGCAGGGAATCTCGGAATCGCTGTATATTTCATATCCTTCGATTCCGACGTCATCACATCTGTTAAATCAAACTCGAAGACATATGTTTCTTTTAAATCTAATTCCTTTTCAATGACTGGATGAAGTGCAGCAACAAACCCAATGACTTTTCCATTTAAATGAACATCTGCTGTCCGACCTGGGTGAAGACCTTCACGCTCTGCTTGAACATATGTGATTTGGTCTGATACACCAAGCTTTTCAAATAGACCTTCTGCAATTCCTTTCGCTACATAAAAATCGACAGCTTTTTTCTCGCCCTGCCAAAGATTTTTATGCCATAAACCTGTCAGCGCACCAGCGACATGTTCTTTTTCCACCGGTTTTGCCCCTTCAGCTTCTGCTAAGAACACAGAACCCGTTTCATAAAAACCAAAGGAATCAGCTTGTCTTGCCAAGTTATATGCAACTGAATCAAGTAAGTTTGGCAGAAGACTTTGTCTGAGCACACTTCGTTCCTCACTCATTGGCAGGGAAAGTCTTGTTTTATAAGCTGGATTCAATGCAAAGGCAGTAGACTTATGCTGATTTGTCAATGAATACGTGATCGCTTGAGAAAGACCTGCGCCTTCTAAGAAACGTCTCACCTTTCTGCGCTTCACTTGATATGGCGTGAGACCGCCAACTGTACCAGCTGTCGCAGGCAGTGTAGATGGGATATTATCATATCCGTATAATCTCGCAACTTCTTCAATCAGATCTTCTTCAATCGTGATATCCATTCTGCGAGAAGGAACCGTTACGACAAGAACGTCATTTGATTCGCCTACTGTAAAGCCCAGTTTTTTGAAAATTTGAATCATATCTTCTTTTGAAATGCTCATGCCAAGCACCTTGTTCACACGCTCAGTAGATACGTGGATGACATTCATATTTATTTCAAGGTGGTTTTCCTCCACAGTCTCGCTTAGCACTTCACCACCAGCATAGATGCTGATCAATTGCGCTGCTCTTTCGGCTGCAGATTTCGTACGCTGCGGATCAAGTCCTTTTTCAAATCGTGTGCTTGATTCACTGCGAAGCCCTAAGTCTCTAGATGCTTGACGGACTGTTTGACCGTTGAAATATGCCGCTTCTAAAAGAATTGTTGTCGTTTCATCACGCACTTCTGATTCAAGACCGCCCATGACGCCTGCGACAGCGTGCGCTTTCGTTCCGTTTGTGATCACAAGATGCTTTGATGAAAGTGTACGCTCTTGCTCATCAAGTGTTTGAATGCTTTCGCTATCAGTCGCTTTACGTACGACCACTTGCTTTGAACCAAAGCGGTCATAATCAAACGCATGAAGCGGTTGACCATATTCAAGCAGTACAAAGTTCGTAATATCGACGACGTTGTTAATTGGGCGAATGCCTGCATTCATCAATCTTGTTTGAATCCAAAGCGGTGCTGGTCCAATCTTTACATTTTTAATGACCTTCGCTGCATAAAGTGGATTCGCTTCTTGATCTTCAATTTTCACCGAAATATAGTCTGCTGCTTTTTCTGAAGACGTGTCATGTGCTGTATCAGGAAGTTTGGTGTCTTTCCCTAAGATGGCTGCAACCTCATAGGCGACACCTAGCATATTCAGAGCATCCGCACGGTTTGGTGTTAAGCCAAGCTCAAGTACTGCATCGTCTAATTGAAGTGCCTGAAGGGCATCATCCCCGGGTTTGACGTCATTTGGGAAAACAAAAATACCTTCTGCATATTCCTTTGGTACGAGTTTGCTTTCGACACCTAATTCTTGCAGAGAACAAATCATGCCATGAGACTCTTCGCCGCGCAGCTTTGCTTTTTTAATTTTAAAGTTCCCAGGAAGGACTGCGCCAACCGTTGCGACAGCCACATATTGACCTTTATCCACATTCGGAGCCCCGCAAATAATTTGAACCGGTTCGTCTTCTCCGATATCCACGAGACATTTATTTAACTTGTCGGCATTCGGGTGCTGTTCTCGCTCCACGACGTGTCCAACGACAACTCCTTTAATGCCTTCGCCTTTATATTCAACGGCTTCCACTTCAATTCCGCTTCTTGTGATTTTCTCTGCTAATTCATCCGGCTGAATGCCTTCTAAATCGACATAGTCTTCTAACCATTTATATGAAACAAACATGTTGATTTCCTCCTCTTAGTCCTGCTTGAATTGCTTTGTGAATCTAATATCATTTGTGTAGAAATGGCGAATATCATCAATGCCGTATTTGAGCATTGCAATCCGTTCAACACCCATTCCAAAAGCAAAACCTTGGTAAGTTTCTGGATCAAATCCGCTCATTTTCAGAACATTTGGATGAACCATCCCAGCTCCTAAAATTTCAATCCAGCCTGTTCCTTTACATACAGAACAGCCTTTTCCTCCGCATTTAAAGCAGGACACATCCACTTCGACAGATGGTTCTGTGAATGGGAAAAAGCTTGGACGCAGTCTAATTTCACGATCTTCACCAAACATTTTTCTTGCGACTGTCTCAAGCGTACCTTTTAGATCACTCATGCTAATATTGTGATCGACAACAAGCCCTTCAATCTGCATGAATTGATGTGAATGAGTCGCGTCATCGCTGTCTCGTCTATATACTTTCCCAGGGCAGATGATCTTCACAGGACCTTGTCCTTTATATTTTTCAAGTGTACGTGCTTGAACTGGTGACGTTTGTGTTCTGAGCAGTGTATCCTCGGTAATATAGAAGCTGTCCTGCATATCACGTGCCGGATGCTCCTTTGGAAGATTCAGCGCCTCAAAGTTATAATAATCCGTTTCTACCTCAGGACCCTCCTCAACGGTATAGCCCATGCCAATAAATAAATCTTCAATATCTTCGACAACAATCGTTAATGGATGTCTTGCCCCTATTTTGATTGGGCTTGCTGGCAATGTAACATCGATCGTTTGAGACGCAAGTTTCTTCTTCACTTCTTCTTTTTCCAGCTGCTCATTTTTTTCAGCAATGGCACCAGCAATCTGCTCTCTCACTTCGTTTGCGAGTGCGCCCATTTTCGGTCTTTCTTCTGCGGAGAGCTTGCCCATTCCGCGGAGTACTTCTGTGATCGGTCCTTTTTTCCCTAAATATTGAACACGAATGTCATTGACTTCTTTGAGCGAGCTAGCTGCTTCAACCTTCGCTATCGCTTCTAATTCAAGCTGTTTTAACGTTTCTTGCATGAGTGTAATCCTCCTTTTGATATACAAAACCGCCTGGATAAACGGCTGTTTGATCGTTTGAAGACAATAAAAAAACCCGACCCCTCTAGAAAAGAAGGGACGAGTTGTGGTCGCGGTACCACCCTTGTTAAGCACAAATACATGTGCGAATAAGCTTCATTGACATAACGGAATCAAACGAATCCGGTTCACCTTTACGCAAAGCTTGCGGTCCCGGTGACAACTCCAGAGGTGAATTCCTGTTTCAGCATTCCTTAAATGCACTTTCAGTCTACGATGCATTCTCCCTATAAGGCTGCTCCTTGAAACAATCTTCCTCTATCATGGTTTTTAAAATATTAGTTTCATTATAGTGAAAATGAGCGCATGTTGCAACACTATCCACGCAAATGATAAACAAGTACAGCCGCTGCAACAGCCACATTTAATGATTCTGCCTGGCCATACATTGGCACATATAAATTGTGGTCTGTCATTTGCAGAATCTCTGGGTTTATACCCGCTCCTTCATTGCCAACAATCAATGCAAACGGACCTTCTGCCGTTACGCTTCTATACGCATTCGCATTGTTTAGCGCACTTCCGTATACAGGAATGCCTTGCTCCTTACATGCTGGTATGGTCTGCTGAAGGCTTTGCTTTAAAATTGGCAGGTGGAAATGCGACCCTTGTGCGGAACGGAGCGTTTTTCCGTTATATGCATCAACTGTTCCATCGCCTAAGATCACAGCATCAAGACCAGCGGCATCTGCTGTCCGAATGAGTGTGCCTAAATTCCCTGGGTCCTGCACTGCATCTAACAGAAGAAGTCGTTCATACTTCTTTTCTTCAAATACAGGAACTGTACAAACTGCCGCGATGTGCTGAGGCGTTTCCGTTTCGGTCATGGCAGAAAAGGCTTCCTCGCTCAGTTCATAAAGCTCAATGTCAGGATCGATATGAGAAGGAAGCTTATCAGGCGATGTGACCATTAATTCTTTCACAACCCCGCTCTTCAATGCTTCTTCTACTAAGTGGATTCCCTCCACGAGAAACAGCCCCATTTTCGTTCGTTCTTTTTTTGTATGGAGCTTTTTCCACTGTTTAATGTTTGTGTTTTTTGCTGATTCTATATATTTCAAGCGACTTTAACTCCTTTAAATATCATGAATTTATTATATCTCATGCACACTACATAATAAACCTGTCTTTGAGACAGAATAGGGCTATTACCATCAAAAAAGGAGTGTGGGCAATGGATTTTAATTTAAGAGGCGCAGTCATTCAAAACATCACTGGCCATAATCAAGAGCAGCTTGAGCATACGATTTTAGATGCCATTCAAAGCGGTGAGGAAAAAATGCTGCCAGGTCTTGGCGTGTTGTTCGAAGTGCTATGGCAAGAAGCATCAGAAAACGAGAAAAACGAGATTCTTGAAACATTAGAGCAAGGCTTAAAGCCTCATCAGCAGCAATAAAAAAAGCCGGTTTGCTATCATAAGCAAACCGGCTTTTTCATTTAGCCAGTGATCGGTGTTTCCATCCGAAGCGCTGGATCACGCCAAATGTCGACCCATTTTTTAATTGCAAACACAATAATCACAAATCCTAAGATCAGCATAATGATCGACAGCACCGCATTCAGCACGCTGTAACCTGATGCCGCGGGATTAAGGTATACATTTGCTACCATCCAATAGCCCGCATAATTCACTGTCACATATAAGTAAGCAAGTGGAATTAAACAAGTCAGCATATATCGCCTTTTATCTGCAATTTTTAATACAACGGTTGCTCCGATAATGAGACCGACCGATGCCATTAATTGGTTTGACACCCCAAACAGCGCCCAAATCGACCCGATGTCTCCAGAGTACAGCAAGTACCCCCACATA
This sequence comes from Bacillus sp. SIMBA_005, assembly GCF_046535585.1. Taxonomy (NCBI): domain Bacteria; kingdom Bacillati; phylum Bacillota; class Bacilli; order Caryophanales; family Bacillaceae; genus Bacillus; species Bacillus sp. SIMBA_005. The sequence continues at coordinate 54,123 of NZ_JAWRWI010000011.1, forward strand.
AAACAAGCAAGCGCACTTGCGAACACTGACCCAGGGACCCAGTCATTTCGTTTAAGCGGTTTATAAGCTTCACCAAAGAAGTCTTGAATTAAATAGCGTGCCACACGTGTCCCTGCATCAATAGCGGTTAAAATAAAGACAGCTTCAAACATAATGACGAATTGGAAGAAATAAGACGCCAAATGACCAAAGAACGGAATTCCCGTAAAGATATACGCCATTCCTACAGCTAATGTCACAGCTCCACCTGTTCTTCCTTCTAAATCAAGACCAATTTCCTTACTCAGCTGCGGAAGGTTCTCGACACTCATCCCAAGTGTTCTGAAAACTTCTGGCGTACTGTTGATCGCAAAATAATCGCCTGGATGAAGAGCCGTAGCGGCAATTAACGCCATAATTCCAACTAGACATTCTACTAGCATTGCGCCAAACGCGACAGGCTTCATATCACTCCAGCGGTCAAGCATCTTAGGCGTTGTCCCAGATCCAACAAATGCGTGGAAACCAGATATGGCACCGCAAGCAATGGTAATTGAAATAAAAGGCCAGACAGGACCAGCTAAAACAGGACCTCCTCCATTCACAAACTCCGTAAAGGCTGGGAATTGAATTGTTGGATTGACGACAAAGATTCCAGCAATCAAGGCGATAAAAACACCTATTTTCATAAAGCTGCTTAAATAGTCCCTCGGTGCAAGCAGCAGCCATACCGGCAATGCCGCAGCAAAAAAAGCATAGATCGGCAGAGCAAGGGCAAGCGTTTTTGTATCAAGTGTTAAAAGCTCGCCAAGTGCCGTGCCTTGAATATTCGGCCCAAGGAATACACCAACCATCAGCAAAATAAATCCCGCAGTTGTGGCTAGTTTTAAATTGCCTGTCTTTTTATAATAAAGACCAACTCCCATCGCAATTGGAATCGTGATTCCGACTGCAAATGTCCCCCAAGGGTTACGTTCTAATGCATGAAGCACCACCATAGACAAACCTGCCATTGTGATCGTAATGATAAACAGCATCGCAAGCCCTGTACAAAATCCTGCGACAGGTCCCAGCTCTTCCTTCGCTACCTCTGATAACGATTTCCCCTTTTTTCGCATCGACGCAAATAAGACGACAAGATCATGTACAGCTCCGCCAATCACTGCGCCAATTAACAGCCAAAGGAGACCCGGTAAATACCCGAATTGTGCAGCTAAAATCGGCCCCACTAACGGACCGGCAGCTGCAATCGCAGCAAAGTGATGCCCAAATGTGACCCATTTATTAGTTGGTACATAATCTTTCCCGTCCTCTAATGTGTGAGCAGGTGTAGGATGATCGTCTGTCACCTTTAAGACCTTGACCATCATAAATGTGCCATAAAGACGATAGGCAATCGCTAAAATACACATAGATGCTATGACAATTGTAACCGCATTCATTTAACCATCCCCTTTGCACAAACAATTTGTTACAAATATAACATAAATTGATTGATTTTTCTTTCTTTTAAAACCGAGTTGACAAATGTGAATAATCTGTTTATTCTTGAGGTAGCTTCACCTACTTCCATAAACTCTCTTTTGACAGGGCATTCTTTAGGCTCTGTCCTTTTTATTGCTTTCATCTTACAAAAATAAAAGCCAGATCACATGTGCCTTATTCACTAGAATATTTTTTCTTCTTCTGTCAAAAACAGTTCTTTTGACGTAATGAAAAAACAGCGTTCATTTCCTGGGAAATTCAAAGAAATAAAAAAAAGCCCTTCCCCTATACTGAGGAAAGGCATTCTTACTTAAGAACCGTACGTGATCTGTTCAACCGTTTTTTGATCAAGTCTTTTGATCACTTCTGTTAAAAGCTTCACTGCATTTTCATAATCATCTCGGTGAATCATCGCTGCATGGGTATGAATATATCTGCTTGGTATCCCGATTGATAGTGATGGCACACCATGACCAGTTAAATGGATGCCGCCAGCATCTGTCCCGCCGCCAGGCATGGAGTCATATTGGTAAGGGATGTTCAATTCATCCGCTGTTTGGACAACAAAATCTCGAAGCCCTTTATGAGATACCATCGAAGCATCAAATACAACAATCGTTGGCCCTTTGCCAAGTTTGCTTGTTGCTTCTTTTTCAGTAATGCCCGGCGTGTCTCCTGCTACACCAACATCAATGGCAAACCCTATATCAGGCTGGATTGTAGCCGCTGCTGTTTTGGCCCCGCGCAGGCCAACTTCCTCCTGTACAGTTGCAACACTGTAAGCAATATTCTCATGCTGAGTATTGTGTAAGTTCTTCATGACATCAATCGCTACTGCACAGCCGATACGGTTGTCCCATGCTTTTGCAAGGAGCATTTTTTCATCATTCATCACTGTAAACTCAAAATAAGGGACGATTTGATCTCCAGGCAGAACGCCCCATTCCATTGCCTGTTCTTTGCTTGATGCACCGATATCAATAAACATATCTGTAATCTCAATCGATTTTTTTCGAGCTTCAGGTGACAAGACGTGCGGCGGCTTTGAGCCAATCACACCTGTAATGTCTCCCTTTTTCGTTACAATGGTCACACGCTGCGCGAGCATGACCTGTGACCACCATCCGCCGACAGTTTGGAAGCGAATGTAGCCCTTGTCATCAATTTTTGTCACCATGAATCCTACTTCATCTAAGTGACCAGCGAGCATAATTTTAGGTCCGTTTGCGTTTCCTTCCTTTTTAGCGATTAAGCTGCCAAGGCGGTCACTAGAGACTTCATCTGCATATGATTCTATGTATGTCTGCATGACTTTTTTGACATCACGTTCATTTCCTGGAATCCCTTTTGCATCCGTTAGGTCTTTCAGCATAGTTAATGTTTGATCTAGCTTCGTCATTCCATATATCCTCCTTTATCTTCATGGTGCATTCTTATTATACAAAACCTCTTTCGTTCAATACGATCTTTTTATGAATATTTTTTCGTTTTCCGAAATATTTTTTTAAAAAAAGTTGAAACCTTTTGCCCTTTTCATTCGTAGTACATCAGATAACGGTATTGGAGGTGCATCCTGTCATGTTTGTAATCCTCATTAGACTAGCTCTTGTTGCACTGCTTGTCTACATCTTCTACATGGCGGTAAAATTCTTCTCAAACCCGAGAAGAAAGCTGAAACAAGCACAATTAAAAGAAGGCTTTTATTTTATGGACGAACAGCAAAATGCACGTAAAAATTTTAATTTCGTCTATAAAGGTGTCTTGTTTGAAGGGGAAAAGCATGTTCCTTCTAAGGATCATCCTCTGTTTGTCCACTCCATTTACGTTTGGACGGAGTCACCTGAGAAGCTAAGTGAATTTACATTAGAAGACTTTGAAAAATTGGAGGAAAACATTATCGAACGTTATCCTCAAACAAAAATTGATTGGGATCAGCCCATTAAAAAAATCAAACAAAAAAAAGGAGCAGACACGCCGTCTTGATGGCGTCTGCTCCTTTTTCAGATGAACTTGATATATCCTAATATAATCAACTGCACGATGATTAACACTGGCATGCCAATTTGAAAGGCAGGATGTTTTGTTTTATGACGAAAATACTGCATCCCTAGATACGATCCAGCAGCCCCAAAAAGCACGGCAGCACTCCATAAGTGCGCCTCTGAAATTCTCCATTTATGCGCTTTTGCCCGGCGCTTGTCCTCTCCCATGAGAAAGAAACCATAGCCATTTACCAAAATCAGCAGCACAATCAACGCGATATTCATTCATTTCACCTCACATGATGAGCAAAAAAGATCACCCCTCAACGGAATGATCTTTCATATGACTTACTTGTCTAGTTGTGCTTTTGCAGCATCAGCAAGCTGATTGAATGCACTTAGGTCATTCACAGCAAGGTCAGCAAGCATTTTGCGGTTTACTTCGATACCAGAAAGCTTTAGGCCATGCATTAAACGGCTGTAAGAAAGACCGTTCATACGAGCTGCAGCATTGATACGAGTGATCCATAGTTTACGGAAGTCACGTTTTTTCTGACGACGGTCACGGAAAGCGTAGTTTCCAGATTTCATCACCTGTTGGTTTGCTACTTTATATAATCTATGTTTTGAACCGAAATAACCTTTTGCTAATTTAAGAACCTTTTTACGACGCTGACGCGACACAGTTCCGCCTTTTACTCTTGGCATTGTAATTCCCTCCTATGATTCCTATTCCAGATTACTTGATGTTTGCAAGTTGTTGTTTAATACGTTTGAAATCTCCAGCACTTACGATTGCGCTCTTACGCAATTTACGTTTTTGCTTTGTAGATTTGTTAGCGAACAAGTGACTTGTGTACGCATGAGAACGTTTAAGTTTACCAGAACCTGTTTTTTTGAAACGTTTAGCAGATCCGCGGTGAGTTTTCATTTTTGGCATTGGATGTTTCCTCCCTCTGTTACTTTACTTTTCGACTTTTGGTGCAAGCATGAGGAACATGCTGCGTCCGTCCATCTTAGGTTTTGTTTCTACTGTTGCTACTTCAGCGCAAGCTTCAGAGAAACGGTCTAACACGCGCTGTCCGATTTCTTTATGCGTAATCGCACGGCCTTTAAAGCGGATAGAAGCTTTCACTTTATCGCCCTTTTCAAGGAATTTGATTGCATTGCGGAGCTTCGTGTTAAAATCATGTTCATCGATTGTCGGGCTCAACCGAACTTCTTTTAAGCTAATGATTTTTTGATTCTTACGTGCCTCTTTATCCTTCTTCTGCTGTTCGAATCGGAACTTACCGTAGTCCATGATTCGGCAAACAGGTGGTTTTGCATTTGCAGCAACTAACACAAGGTCAAGATTGGCTTTCGTAGCAATTTCCAGAGCTTCCTGGCGGGTTTTAATCCCCAGCTGATCGCCATTTTGTCCGATCAAACGAACTTCACGCGCACGAATACCTTCATTAACTAATTGATCTTTGCTAATAGTGAGCCACCTCCATGAGATTTTGAATTGAGTTCACAATTCATTTTGACCATTTCGTTGTATGTTTTACAGGCAAACAAAAAGTGTGGGCATATAAAACACCCACACTGCGAACATTTGCATGAAAAAATAAATGTACGGTCAACCTGTCAACTACAAACACGTGTCAATCAGGTGAGAAGCGGGTGCTTCTGCTTGTGATATCTATTCAATTCGTTAATTATTCTACACAATTTTCATTCGTCCGTCAAGTAACCGAACTCTTGAAACAACTTTTTCATCTTAGCATGATTAAACGAATAGGGCAAGGCTTTTTCAAAACAATGACGCCATCAAAGAATGAATTGCATAAAGATTGGGATGACAATGACGGTCACAACTCCTACGACCACAACGGCGATACTTGCCATGGCCGCCTCCACTTCACCCATCTCAATCCCAACAGAGACGCCAAGTGCATGTCCTGATGTACCGAGTGCAAGCCCTTTTGCCACTGGATTTTTAATTCGAAACCATTTTAAGAAGAAAGCACCTAGTGCATACACGATGACTGCATTAAAAATGACCGCAAAGGCTGTGATATCTGCAATTCCGCCAATATCCTTTGCAATCGGAAGAGCAATCGCAGTCGTCGCTGCCTGCGGGAGCATACTTTTCATTACCGCTGCATCAAGATGAATTCCTTTTGCTACGACATACACAATTGTAATGGAACAAAGTGATCCTACAAAAATAGCGGATAAAATCTGCCACCAATATTTTTTTAGCAATGCACGCTGCTTATAAAGCGGGATAGCGAAAGCAATGGTCGCGGGCTCTAAGAAAAACTTAATAATCTTGCCGCCCTCATTATAATCTGCATAGGAAAAACCGCCAATTTTTAAAAATAAAATACCTAACACCATGGCCACAAAAAGTGGTGTAAATAAGAAGAAGCCTTTTGATTTTTTAAATAAGAATGTACCGATTCCAAAGGCGACTAATGAGACGACTATACCAAAATAAGGACTCATCGTACTTGTACCCATCCTGCATCTCTCCTTTAATGCGTACTTGAAGCTGGTTTATTAGAATGAGAAGGAGTCGATTTGCTCTCCTTTGTCTCTTTACGTTTCTGTGGTTTTTCTGATAATTGCAAGAGAAGCTGTGAGAATAGCCCTGTCGCTGCAAGTAACATAATCGTTGCAATGATGATGACACCAACGACTTGCACACCTACTTCTTGCATGACACCTAGTGATTGAATAACCGAGATACCAGAGGGAACAAATAGAAAGCTAATGAGCCCTGTCAATGATGTACCTAATTGCTCCACTTGCTCCAGTTTGACGATTTTCGTTGTCAGCAAAACAAATAATAGAACTAGACCAATCACAGATGCAGGCATCGGAATTGGTAAATACATTGAAATGAGATTAGAAACGAACATTACGGTTGCAAAGATAAATGCTTGAGATAGAAATCCATATACTTTAGTGGCACTCATGCCCCTTCACCTCTTTCTTCGACTGCCCTCAGTATAAGGCATGAAATAAATGAATGAAGCGTTTACAATCAAACTCGCCAGATTTAATGAATGAAATGCAGAAAACGAGTATTGAAATACAAATAAAAAAAGCCGTCCTATTCTAGCAGGAGCGACTTCTTTAGTTCCTTGGCGTAAGTACGGCTGACTGGAATAATCGACCCGTCTGTCATATGCAGATTATACGTCGAATTAAACCACGGCTGTACTTCTTTCATATGAGAGGTGTTCACGATATAGCTTCGATGAACCCTCATAAAGTAAGCCTCAGGGAGTTTCTTTTCAATGACCACAAGCGGTTCTGTGACCTCGTACATGTGATCCTTTGTTTTCACAACCTTTTTCCCCTCACTAAGCCCTACATACATGATCTCTTCTACTTGCAGAATGACAATTGAGTCATCGACTGAGATGGCTAATTTTTGCTGATGGGGAATTTTCTCATCTGACAGCTGATGGTCTTGCGTCTCAACAGACTTCCACTTTTTAAACTTTTGGATCGTCTGCAATAGCCGTTCTTCATCAAATGGTTTTGTTAAATAATCAAGCGCACTGACCTCAAACGCCTTTAGCGCATATTGATCAAAGGCTGTGGCAAAAACAATCGCTGGCGGATCTGACATTCGGTTAAGTCTTTTGGCAATATCAAATCCATTTTCACCTGATAAATCAATGTCTAAAAAGAGCAAGTCCGGCTTATGATCCACCATCCGGTCAAAAGCAGATTCTATATTTTCTGCTTCCTCTATTTGAACATCCTCTTTCGTTCTGCGTAATAAGTATTTTAATTCATCCCTTGCTAACACTTCATCATCTACGATTAATACGTTTATCAACGAAAATCATCCTTTTTTACATAGTCCATTGGAATGCGAAATGAGATGTCAGTACCTTGGCCGCTATGAATAGATAGAGCGGCTTGTCTCCCAAAAATCCCTCTTAACCGCTGATCTAAATTAAAAAGAGCGGTACCTGTTCCTTCTTTGGATTCAACAGGCGCTTTTAATAGCTGAGCCATCTTGTCATTCTCGATTCCTTGTCCATTATCCGTCACTTTCATATTGACATGCCCATTTTTCATCACAGCGGATACGATGACTTCACAGCTCGTTTGATGTTTAGGAAAAGCGTGTCTCACTGCATTTTCAACAAGCACCTGAAGCACAAATGGCGGAATCATCACCTGCTCAAGCTCCTTTTCAATTTGAAAGGTCACGTGGTATTTATTTGGAAACCTTGCTTGTTCAAGTGACAAATATGCTTCTACATGCTGCATTTCTTTATGAAGTGGAATGAGCAGCTGGCGGGCGCCTTGCAAATTGGATCGAAAATAAATACTCAGCTGCAGCAGCAGTTTCCTAGCCATCTCTACGTTCGTTCTGCACAAGACAGAGATGGTATTAATGGCGTTAAATAAAAAGTGCGGATTCACTTGCGCTTGAAGCGCTTTGATCTCTGCATCTTTTAGCAGGCGGCTTTGGGTTTCTGCCTCTCCAAGCTCAAGCTGTGTGGAAAACAGCATCGCCAAGCCTTCTGCAAGCTCCTCCTCTACCCTGCTTAATCCGACCGGAGAATTAAAATACATTTTTAACGTTCCGATCGTTTGACCATTAGAGGTGAGGGGCAGCACAATCGCCGCTTGGAGCGGACAATGGGTGACTGAACAATTGATTTCGTCTTTCGAATGCGCCTTCATAATTTTGCCGCTCATCAATACTTGTTTCGACAGTCCTGTAATCAGGCTTTTCGATGGAATATGATGATCCGTCCCATCTCCAACATGCGCTAAAATCTTTTCTGTATCGGTTAAGGAGACCGCATCTGTTTCTGTTAATCGATGAATGATCTCCGCCACACTTTTACATGACTGTTCATTTAACCCTTGGCGGAAGAAAGGCAGCGTTTGATCGGCGATTGAAAATACACGGTGTGTCTGCATCGCCTTTGCCTGCTCTTCTTGCCGAATGACTGACTGTAAAATCGATAAAAAGATAAAGCTGCCAATTCCATTCACAAAAATCATCGGCAAAGCAATGATACTTACAAGCCCCCAAGCATCAGCAAATGGCTTTGCAAATAGAAGGATAATGATCATCTGCAAGGATTCCATTGCCACACCAAAAAGTGCGGCTTGGCGAGGTGTCACCATTCGATTCTTCCGCTTAAACCTGCTGCCGACATAACCTGCAATCACACCGGCTAAAATTGAAGAAATCGCACAGCTGAGTGCCGTGCTTCCTCCTAATGAATAGCGATGAATCCCAGCTAAAAGCCCTGCGCCAATGCCAACAAATGGCCCTCCTATTAATCCGCCCATTTCGATCCCCATAATTCTAGTATTGGCAATCGAACTTGATGAGCCGAGATGATAGGAAAACTCATGATTCATGACCATCTGCTGCTGGATTTCAATTCCTGTGTAATTGCTGATCATACTAAAAGAAGCAAAAATAAAGACAAGGACTGCCTTTTTTCGAAACCCTTCATTATGAAGTAATAGATTGCGAAAACCCTTCACATGGGCAAGCACAAACCCTAAAATAACGATGATCCCAACACGCTCGATCATCATAATAATTAAATGAAGCAATCCTGCCACCTCAATTGATGTATGTATTATTTACTGTCTTTCTATTCTATCATGTGCGGTCAATGTTCAAATATCTCTCAAATCTTTTCTTTATTGCTCTCATCTTCTATTGTAAAATGAACTTGAGCCGTCACTTGCAATTGAAGGTAACACATACATAACAAGGGAGAAGATCATGAAAGCCGTATTTTTCGATTTAGATGATACTTTGCTTTGGGATGAAAAAAGCATTCACACCACTTTTCAGGAAACATGCCGCGAAGCGGAAAAGAAATATGGACTGAATCCAGAAACATTTGAACAGATTGTTCGTGAAGAAGCAAGAAAGCTGTATTCGTCCTATGAAACATATGATTATACTGTCATGATCGGAATTAATCCTTTCGAAGGACTGTGGTCCAATTTTAGTGAACCGATTAGCGAAGGCTTTCAAAAATTGAATGCCCTTGCTCCAGAGTACCGCAAGAACGCTTGGACCAATGGCTTAAAAGAAGCAGGAATTGACGATGAGGCATTTGGACAATATTTGGCTGATTTCTTTGCAGCCGAGCGGAGAAAACGCCCCTTTGTCTATGAAGAAACGTACCCTGTTTTAGACCGCCTGAAAGGCAGCTATGAATTGCTCCTTTTAACAAACGGAGATCCTAGTCTTCAAAAAGAAAAACTGGCCGGTGTTCCTGAGCTTGCACCTTATTTTAATGAAATTGTGATTTCAGGAGATTACGGGAAAGGCAAACCTGACCCTGGCATCTTTGAGCACTGCCTTCAGCTGTTAAATCTAACAAAAGACGATGTGATCATGGTTGGAGACAATCCAAAAACAGATATTCTTGGGGCATCTCGCGCTGGTATTCAAACCGTTTGGATCAATCGACATGGTAAAAAGAATGAAACAGATGTAACGCCAGATTATGAAATCAAAGACTTACATGAATTGTTTGATATATTAAAATAGAACAAATGAAAAAACACCCTTCTCCTGACGAGGGGACTGACCCCATAAGATGAGACAAATAAAAAACACCTTCAAGTTTGAAAACGGATCGTTGTGATCCGAAATAAAA